>CAYGCC010000306.1:0-9632 GCA_964348165.1 uncultured Gemmatimonadota bacterium
GCTGACGGCCTCCACGGTATCCGAACTCATGCGGATGTTGACGCCCGGGACGTTGTTACGCAGCCAGGTCACCGCCCGCCTCAGAGCTTCGCTCTCTCGCTCCTCCTCCTGACCCCGTCCCAGCAACTCCGTGACCTCGGACGGGTGCATGGGCCGCTGCTCGTGGAACAGGTAAACCAGGAGGGCCAGGTGCTTCGGGCCCAACTTGGCGGTGAGGTCCTCGCCGCGGTGTACGAGCCGTACCTCCCCTAGCGTATAGAGCTCGGCCAGGTTACCCGCTCCCGCCCGGGTACGGGTCGCTCCGCGCCGAGATCCAGACGTTTCTTGCTTGACGTTGCCCATCGCCTCGCCAGCGTGTCGTTCGGGGGAATTCGAATGGCCGGAGGGAGTCCTGGGGGTCGGAGGACTCCTAAGTATAAGCGATCACGCCCGATCGCGCTATCCGCATCAGCCGGCGCCGAAGTGGCCGCCCAGAGCTTCCGGGCGCTCCGGCGGCGTTGTCGACCGGACCCATCTTCACAGCGCTTGACACCCAACTCCGCCCTGCGTTCTTACCGCCAGTCGCGCCGTGGCGACAGGCACCGGCCGACGGCCACGGTTCTGGACAGGCCCGTCACCCGGCCAGCGGCGAACAGAATCCCTTCGGGCCCGAGGGGGGCCGGTCACAAACGAGACCGTCGCCACTTTTGGAAGCTACGATGCAGACGATATCTCCCGAGCGTTTCCAGAGCGGATACAGCTTCGACGAGTTTCGACAGCAGGCGCAGAAGCACCAGGAGCTGTGGGACGGCATCTACGAACATCTCAAGCTGCCGGAAGATGTCCTGCAGCGCCTCGAGGCGCTCCCCGGGCGGCGCCATGTGCTGGTCCTGGCGGAGGACTGGTGCGGAGACGCCGCTTCACTGGTGCCGATCCTGGCAAGAGTGGCTGCGGCCGTGCCCGACTCCGTCGACCTGCGCCTGCTCAAACGGGATGAGAACCTGGACATTATGGACGCACACCTCAGCCACGGCGGCCGCTCGATCCCCATCGCCATCGTGCTCGACGAGGAGATGCGCAAGATCGGCTGGTGGGGACCTCGGCCGGGACCGGCTCAGGCTTTGTTCCGGGAGAAGATGCGCGATTACAATGCGGGGCGGCTGACCGATAAGGGCGCCGACGTCTACCACCCCCTGCTCAAGTGGTACCGCGAGGACCGTGGTCGCCACACGATGGACGAATTCCTGGTCGTCCTGGAACGAGGCGGAGAGCCCAGGTCGTAGCGCTGGAAGCCGAGCCCGGACTACGTCGCCTCAGCGAGCGGGTGGTGGGCGGGCGGCGCTGGTACCGGCACGGTCCTCGTTCAACCCGGAGCCTCACGCCCCCAGCCGCCTCGCCACGTCCTCGGCCTGAGCCAGCACACGAAGGAAGTTCCCACCCAGGATCTTGGTTATCCCGGCCTCGGAGTAGCCGCGCTCGACAAGCTGTTCGGTGATCGCCGGGAGCTTGGCCACGTCTTCCAGCCCCTCCGGCACTTCCAGAACCCCGTCGAAATCGGAGCCCAATCCCACATGATCGATGCCGGCCTCCCGCACGATGTGATCGATATGATCCACGACGTGGCCCACATTGCCTCGCGGGATCGGGTGCTCGGCCCACCAGGCGCGCGCGGCCTCTTCTAAGGTCGCGTCGTCGTCGCCGTGTTTCGCCCGCAGCTCACGCTCGATGCTCAGCAGATCGCGCACGGTCTCGGCGGCCTCGGGCACGATGAAGCCCGGGAAAAAGTTGACCATCACAAGGCCGCCGTTCTCCGCCACACGCCGCAGGATGTCGTCGGGCACGTTCCGGGGGTGATCGTTCACCGCCCGCGCCCCGCTGTGAGAGGCAATCACCGGCGCCTCGCTGACCCGCAGCACATCGGCCATGGTCTCGGCCGAAACGTGGGAGATATCCACGAGCATCGCGCTGCGGTTCATCTGCCGCACCACCGCTTCTCCGAACCCGGTGAGGCCGCCGTGTCGTGGCTCGTCCGTGGCAGAGTCGGCCCAATCGTTATTGGCGAGATGGGTGAGTGTCAGGTAGCGGACGCCAAGCTCGGCAAAGCTCCGCAACACGGCGAGCGAGTTCTCGATCGTGTGGCCGCCCTCCACAGCGATGACCACCGCGATCTTCCCACCCTCAGCGATGCGCCGCACGTCGCCCGCCGAGTGGGCGAGCTCGAAGTCTCGATAGCGGGCCACCAGCCGCTTGACCAGATCGATCTGCTCCAAGGCGAGGCGCGCCGCGCCACGCTGAGCGTAGCCGGAAGGCACGAAGGCGGCGAAGACCTGTGCGTTCACGCCCCCTTCCCTCAGCCGTGGGATGTCGGTGTGCCCGTCCTGGTGCCGGATTGATAGATCGAAGCGATCGAAGCTGGACTCGAACTCGGTGCGCAAGCGCCACGGCAGATCGTTGTGGCCGTCGATGACGATGGCGCGCCGGTGTATCTCCGCCGCTCGGCCGCGCGGCACCATCGCTCAGCCGGTCGCGCGGCGGTTCAAGGCCGCCCGCAGTAGCGTGTCGAGCACCTCGGGCTCGTCGAGGGCCAAGTCGTAGGTCACCCGGACGACGGGCCGATCGATCTCGATCAGGCGCGCCAGGTCTACGGGCGTACCCACCGCAACCACCTCTGCGTCAGAGCGGCGAATGGTTTCCGCCAGCTCTTCGACCTGTCGCGCGCCGTAGCCCATGGCGGGCAAGACCGGCCCGGTGTTCGAGTATTTCTCGAACGTCTCAACCAGCGACCCCACGGCGAAGGGGCGCGGGTCCACCAATGCCGCCGCTCCGTGCTCGCGGGCTGCGACGCTCGCCGCCCCGTACTTCAGCTCGCCGTGCGTCAGGCTGGGCCCGTCCTCAACCGCCAGGACCCGACGACCCTTGATCAGCTCGGGCCGATCGGCGGTGAGCGGCGATTGGCCGATCAAGACAACCGCCTTGGAGTTGGCGGTCGCGATGTTGCTCCTCACGGTCTGCACGTCTTCCGGCGCGGCCGTTCCCGCTTTGTTGATGATCACCACGTCGGCCATTCGTAGGTTGGCCTCGCCGGGGTGATAGGCGAGCTCGTGACCGGGCCGGTGGGGATCGGCCACCACGATATGGAGATCGGGCCGGTAGAACGGCAGATCGTTGTTGCCGCCGTCCCACAGGACCACGCCTCCATCTTCCTCCGCCCGGCGTAGGATCGCCTCGTAGTCGACTCCGGCGTAGACGATCGTGCCCCTGCGAAGGTGGGGCTCGTACTCCTCCCGCTCTTCGATCGTCACCTTTTGGCGCTCAAGGTCGTCGTAGCTCTCGAACCGCTGGACGCGCTGCTTCAACAGGTCGCCGTACGGCATCGGGTGGCGCACGACGACCGGCTTCCGCCCAAACGAGCGCAGGCGCTCGACCACATAACGTGTCGTCTGACTCTTACCCGACCCGGTGCGTACCGCACATACGCTGATCACCGGCAGACGCGAATCGAGCATCGTCCGGCGCGGGCCGAGCAAGGCGAAGCCCGAGCCCGCCGCCAGTGCGCGGCTGGCCAGGTGCATCACGTAGCTGTGGGAGACGTCGGAGTACGAGAACACGCAAAGGTCGATGGACTCGCGGGCGATGATCTCTTCCAGCTCGGCCTCGGGCAGGATCGGAATACCCTCGGGATACTGCGGTCCGGCGATCTCGGCGGGATAGACGCGTCCGCTGATGTTGGGGATCTGCGTCGCCGTGAAGCCGACGACGCGGTAATCGGAGTCACTGCGAAAATGGGTGTTAAAGTCATGAAAATCGCGCCCCGCGGCGCCCAGTATCAATACGCGCTGCTGCTTGCTTCCAACCATAACTCCTCTTTCTACGGAAAAACGTTTCGCGGAGCGCCGCTGCCGCGCCCCCACGATCCCGCATCAAGCATTCAGCCAATCCGCCACCTCGAGGAGGTTCGAAACCACGCAAAGCGGTCGCGGCCCATCCGGCTCCGCCTCACCTTTTCGGTTCACCCAGATGTTGGCGATTCGCAGCTCGGTCGCCGGGCGCACGTCGTGGAAGTAGCTCTGGGCCACGTGCAGCAGGCGATCGCGGTCTCCGCCGACGCGCCTCAGCGCTTCCCTGAAGTGTGCGGGGGCCGGCTTGTAGCTGCCGACCTGCTCAGCCGTTACAACCCAATCGAACTCGACGCCCACTCGCTCGAGCGTTCGGCGTAGCAGATCATCATCGATGTTCGAAAGGATCGCCAAACGATAGCGCACCTTCAGTCGTTCGAGGGCCGGTCGCGTATCCTCGAAGACAGGCCAATCCGGCAACGACGCCGCCAGAAAGCCGGCCCGCTCGCGCTTGAGCGACCAGCCGAGCCGCGAGGCCACTCGGACCGCGGCCTCGCCCAAAACGCTTCGGTAAGACCGGTAGCTTCCCACCTGTAGCTCGGGCTCCACATCATGATAGGCGCCCACCACGGAGGCCGGCTCCAGATCGACGCCATCCTGGCGCGCCGCCCCCCGGAACGCCCCGGTGATGCCCGATTCCCAATCGACCAGAGTCCCGTAGCAATCAAAGCTGATCGTGTCCCAGGTCGTGACGACGCTCATCACGCCCCGAACTTCCCCAATCGTCCGGCGTGGGCCAGGGCGAGCGGCATCAGAGCCTCCGAGCGGCAGAGCCCCGCCCCGCCATTCAAGCACCACCGCTCACCGAACTGTTCGGCCGCGTCCGGCCGCACGGCGGCGGCCCAAAGCAAGAAGGGTACCGGGTGCCAGCTATGGCTGCGCAACGCCGCCGGCGTCGAGTGATCCCCGGTGACCAGGATGACGTCGGGTCGCAAATCGACCAGGCGCGGGATCAGCCGGTCCGCCTCTTCAATCACCTCCACCTTCCGGGCAAAATCCCCATCCTCGCCCGCCTGGTCCGTCTCTTTTACATGAACGAACGCGAAGTCGTATTCCGGCCAGACGCGGGCGAGGGTCTCGAACAGCGCCTCGAGCGACGCGCCTGCCTCGACCGTGTCCATGCCGACCAGCTTCGCCACGCCCCGGTACATCGGATACTGAGCCACCGCCACCGAGCGCAGCCCGAACACCTCTGGAAACTCCGGCCAATCGGGCCGCCGCGCGAAGCCACGCAGCAAGACCATGTTGGCGGGTGCGTGATCCGCCAGACGCTCTCGCGCCGCTTCGACAAACCGGCGTACCAACGTGGCCGTCGGCTCCGCCGCTGACGTTTCGGCCTTGACCGGAAGCGGCGGATCGCCGACATGGCCCGGATCGGTGTCGGCCACGCCCTCGGTCAGGCCTTCGCCGCGCAGCACGAACAGGAACCGATGTTCTTTCACCGGCTGGACGAACATCTCGACACCGGACAGCTCGATCTCCTGCAACTCGGCGCAGAGCTGCTGCGCCGTCGCGGTCGCGATTCGCCCGGCCCGCCGGTCGGTGATCTTTCCCGCAGCATCCACGCTGCAAAAGTTGCCGCGGGCAGCCAGGTCGTTGGCCTGCAGCTCGAAGCCGACGCCCAGAGCCTCGAGCACACCCCGCCCGATCTGGTAACGGATGGCATCGTAGCCGAAGAGGCCGATGTGCCCGGGGCCGCTGCCCGGGGTGATCCCCGGGCTGACCGGTTGGTGCAGGCCGACGATCCCTTCCGCCGCCAGCCGATCCAGGTTCGGTGTTCGCGCCGCCTCCAGCTCTGTCGGGCCACCCGGCTCGACCGGGAGACCGCCGAGCCCGTCCAGAACCAGCAGCAGGATCTTCGTATCGGCGGGCGCCAACAGCCCGCGAATCGCTTCCAATTCCATCATCGGCCGTTATCCGAAACCGTCAGTGCAACAGCATCGCCGCGGCCAGGATCTCGATACCCGACCAGAGGCTGCCGAGTCGAAGGTTCTCGTTCGGACTGTGCTGGTTGTTGTCGTGGTTGACGATCGGGACGCCCACCGTGGGCACGCCGAGCACGTCCGTAAACTGGTAGAGCGGAATGCTGCCGCCCAGGGTCGGTAGCTTGACCGCAGCTCGTCCGGTGTGGCCCTCGACGGCCTCGATCAGAGATCGGGAGATCGGCAGGTCCATCGAGGTACGGAACGCCGGATAGCCGGTCGACGCCACCACCCGCACCAGGCGTGGATGCTGGCGCCGCGTCTCCAGATCGGGCTCGTCGCGGACCACGTGGTAACCCTGTGCTTCGATGTGGGCGATCAACCGACCGATCTGCGCCTCGGGCCTGATGTCTTTGACCAGCCGCAGATCGAGGCTGGCGACGGCGACGTCCGGGACGATGGTGCGTGCCTCGCCGCCAACCCAGGCGCTCTGCAGGCCACGCACGTTCAGCGAGGGCTGGTTTATCAGCTCCAGCCGCCGGCCTCGCCCTTCCGGCGCGGCGAGCCCGAACTCGCGCATCTGCGCGCCGTCATCGTCGGGCGCCTGGGCGAGCGCAAGCTGTTCGAACTCACTTAGCGGCTGCACATCATCATAGAAGCCCTTGATGAGCACCTGGCCGCTGACCGGGTCCTTCATCGTCGCCAGCAGCTGGGCGAGCCGCATCGCCGGATTCGGCGCCCAGTTGCCGTAGTGCCCGCTGTGGAGTGGCCGGATCGGCCCGTAAACGGTGATCTCGGCGGTCACGATGCCCCGTGCACCGAAGTAGAGGGTTGGAAGCCCCGACGGATCGCGCGGCCCATCCGCCGCCACCACGAGGTCGGCGCTGAGCAACTCCGCCTGCTCCTGCGCCAACCGGCCCAGGTAGGGCGACCCCGCCTCCTCGTCACCCTCGAAAAGAAACTTGAGGTGCACGCCGGGCTCGGAGCCGGCCGCGGCGAGAGCGTCGAGGGCAGTCAGCAGCGCGATGATGGGCGACTTGTCATCCGCGGCGGAGCGCGCGTAGAGGCGCCACTCTGCAGCGAAGGGCCCGCTGGAGGGGAATTCGATCGTGCGGCCCCCGGCTTCGAGGGCCCGGTCTCGCAGCACCGGCTCGAAGGGATCGTGGCCCGTCCAGCGCTCTGGCGCCACGGGCTGGCCGTCGTAATGGCAATAAAAAAGGACCGTGTGCTGGGCGCCGGGGCGACGAAGCTCGCCGAACACGTAGGGGACGCCGGGTGTCTCCAGGGTTCGCGCCTGGATGCCGCGCCGCTCCATCATCTTAATGAGGGCTGTCGCGTTGCGCCGCATGGTGGGCACGTCCGCCGCCACGTTAGGCAACTTTAAGAACTCAACCAGCTCGCGGACGATCTCCCGCTCATGGGCGCTGCGATAAGCACGGACCGCGCGGATCGCATCCGATTGGGCGCTCGCATGACTCGCCACCGTCAGCCAGGCGGCGGCCGCGATGAGGCCGACCCCCATCCGTCCCATCAGTCGTGGTCCTCCACGCCGCCCGGGAGCTGGGCCCGGACGGTATCCCCGACCCACACTCGGCCGCCCTGCTTAACCCAGGCGAGCACGCCGCGCCGGCCGCGCAGCTCTTCCTGCAGACCGTCGCGAATCTCGTCCATATAACCGCACGGCTGACAGGGCCCCGTGACCCAGACCTCCGCCTCTTCTCCCAATAACAGGCGGGTGTCGACGGGCAAAGAGGTCAGATCGATACCGCGGGTGGTGATATTCTCTTTCACCGCGCCCGGCTCGAGCTCCAGCGCCTCCAGAGTCTCCTGTTCGATGAGCAAGACCTGGCGCCGGCTCTTCGGCTTGGCGTGCCGGCAACCCTCGAGCCCGAAGTCGGCTACCAGCACCGCGGGATCCACGAGTTGCATTGGCCGCCGGTGGCCGGGACAGACCTGCAGCGAACTGATGATTCCCGAGTGATTCGACAGAGCCGCCTCCGTACACTCAGACGTCGTCGACCGCAGCCGGAGCGGTCGGGGCGGTAAATTAGCGGCGTGTTGGCGGGTAAACTAGAGACTCGAAGTCGGAACCGTGAAGAGTGGAGCGAGACGGCCGAGCTCCTGGGCCGACAGGTTACCGACCAGAGCGTGCTTATGCTGCCCGTCCCACCAGGTCGCCACGCTCAGGCCGCGCTCCTCGGCGAGGGCTGGCGCGATCGGCGTCTGACGACGCGCCCGCTCCGCCTCGGCGACGCTCAACGGAATGAGGTAGTACGAGAAGTGTCGGCCTCCGCTCTCGTATTCGACGACGCCGCCGCGATGTCCGTTCATCAAGCAGATCGTCGCGCGCCGCAGGATGAACTCAGGAACGTTCGGCGGTGACACGGACACACCCAACTCACGTGCGAAGAACGAGGCGATCGCTCGTCGGTCGCCCCCGCCCAGCTCATCCTGCTCCACCACGCGGCGCAGGTAGTCTTCGGCAAAAGCCGTGGCGGCCGACTCGCTGATTTCGAGGCGCGTTGTCTGCCAGTATCGCAGCGAGGCAAGGCTGAAGGCGAGCACGACCGCGGCGGCCAGGAGCCAGGGTCGGCGCCCGACGCGCCTCCCGATCGGCGAGTGACCGGCTCGTTCGCGCGCCAGTGCGGTGTACAACCGCTCCCGCAACTCGCGCGGCGCGCGGACCCGCGGCACCGCCTCGCGCACAAGCTCAGCTACCCGACGGTCTTGCTCGAGGAAATGGCGGCAGGCCGCGCAGTCCTTGGCATGCTCCAACGCCCGTCCCACCGCCTCGTCGCTGATTCGGAGCGCCTCAGCGGGCCAAAGGGTATTTCGCGCCTCACGACAATCCATCATCGCGCCTCCGCGCCGCCCGCCATGGTACTCGCCAGCACGTGAGCCGCCCCGCGGCTCAGGCTGAGGCGGGCCCGACAGTGGCGGTTGCGTACATCCGTCTCATGGCGATCGACCATGCCGGCAGCGACCGCGTGCTTGAGCCGCTCGACGTCGACGAGCCAGACGATCAGTCGATCGCCAGGATCGAGGTTGGGCCACACTTCTCTCATCCAGTCTCTCAGCAGACGGAAGCCCGGCGTGCCGGCCTCGGGGAACGGCCGAAACTGCGGGGCCGGTCTGTCGCCCAGCATCTCTTCGAGCGGATCCACCGGTGAGGCGAAGGGATCGCGCCCCAGTCGCCGCTGACGCTGCAGGTAGACCGCGACGAGGATTTCCAGGATGGCCCGGCGGAACTCCGAATCCCGACCACGACGCGACCACTGATGAAACGCGCGGACCGAGGCCTCCTGGAGCAGCTCTTCGGCATCGTGCTCGTCCAGCGTGAAACAGAGGGCTGCCGAGTACAGGTCGTCCAGGTGAAGGCCGATCAGCTCTTCGAATGTCTGCCCCATGGGAGCCACCTCAGCTCGGTCGAGCGCCCGGCCGGGGGTTCTCCGACCCCGCCGCACCGCGTTCACCTAGAGAACCCAAAAAACGGGGAAAAGGTTTCTGTCGGCGGTTGGTGGGGGGCGGCGGCTGGTTGGGCGGACAAAACGGTACACCGGAGCGCAAGTCTTCAATGTCCAATGTTCAATGTTCAATGTTCAATACTCAATGCTCAAGTCAGCCAGGGCCGCGATCTGACAAGCCCCTCGACTTGGAAATTGAACATTGAACATTCGATATTGGGCTTTTCGCCGCCTGGATGAGGCCGAAATGAGAAGGGCGCCCGAAGGCGCCCTTCTCGGCCGGACTACGGTGGGGGGTTAGCCGCATTCCGAGTAGCCGCAGGCCAGGCACTTGAGACACCCCTCGGCGAATTGCAGCGAGCTTCCGCAGT
>CAYGCC010000307.1:0-3724 GCA_964348165.1 uncultured Gemmatimonadota bacterium
GGGACGGACAATGAAGCTGAGCGATAGGCGCAAATTTCCCCGGTATCAGACGGTGACCTTCGAGCTCTTCGACCGGGAGGGTGAATCGATCGAAGTCGTGGCCGACGACGCATCGGAACACGCCGCCAGGTTCCGGGCGGAGCACGAAGCGAGGATCTCCGAGACGAAAACCGGTCGGTTCAGATTGAACGGAAGTGTCTACAACGCTCAGAACGTCCGCATCAAAGAGCCGGACGGCCGGCAGGGTAGCATTTTGGTGGAGTATGAAGCCGCTGCCAGATGGCCGCGCTACCTGCGGTGGATGCTGAGGGTCGGCGAGTTTCTGGGTATCAGAATCAGGCCGAGGGACCTGGTACGAGATCGGTACAAGAAGCCGAGGTTTTTCACGAGGTTATTCAGATTCATAGTCTCGGAACGCGTGTCTCGTGTCCATCTCTACGAGGCACAGGAACGCTACGTCAGTCTGCAGCGGCTTCTTGACTTCTACGAAAAGACCATTCCGCCCGGTGACGCCGAGTGTAAGCGTTTGTTTCAGATCTGCCGCGATGCGCTGAACTCTGCGAGCGTGCTACTGACCCGCAGACAGAACGACCTCAATTACTTGTGGCGAGAGATGACACAAGTCCACGTCAGACTCGTGGAGCGGTTCATACCCGATGAGGAGATGCCGAGAATTCTCGACTTCTGTCGCGAGGAGGCGCGGCGGCTTGCGGTCGACAAGGTTGCGGAGGTCAGAGAGCTCGTCGAGCGTTGTGCTGAGGTGATGGATGAGACCGGCGCGAACAGAGCGAAAAAGACTCGCCTCCTCCGCGCCCTGATCGAGCGGTTCACGACGATTCGCACAGGCCGAATCCATGAGCAGCTCGCGCACATCCGGGCATATCAGAAAGCGTTGCTGATGCTGACGCCTATCACCATTATCCTGATCGTCATGCACACTCTGGTGCTGGATGGCCAGCTTCCGGACCCGATCCTCCCCGCATTCGCGGAGCCTGCGACGGCGGGGTTTCTCGGTTTCAATTACCTGATCAACTTCGTCGTTTACGTCATCAGGTATCTGGAAAACAATATCATCGCATTCGTTGTCTTCGCGGGACTTACCGGGGGATTCCTGAGCGTAATCATGCGGCTTCGAGCCCGTGAAATACTTCCGGGAGAGGACGCTTACTACGCGTGGTACCTTCTTACCAAGCCGTTTGTAGGTGCGCTGGGCGCGGCCATTCTGTACGTGCTGCTTTACAGCGGCGTGGTTTCGACTGACCTGGGTGGCGGCCTCGTTGACGCGATTCGCAGCCAAAGGGCTGGCGCGCCGGCATTTGCATTCGGCTTTCTCGCCGGGTTCTCGGAGCGCATCGCGTTCCCGATGCTCCGCGGCTCATCAACTGCCACTGGGTAGCAGGGAAAGTAGGTATCGACGCTACGGTGCACAGGCAGCCGCGGGGGCGTTCCGCGACCATCTTGCCTGCATTGATGAGCTTTTCGGTGAGAGCACATCTGCCGCAGCCTGATCGCATCAGATCCAAGGGGGCATAGCGATGACCGAGGAACACGCTCTGGACCTGGCCTTCAAGTACGCTCCCGTCTTCGCACAGAAGATCAGCAACGAGTGGGCGCTCGCCGACCAGATCGCCCCTGTTGACCTCACGGGCTCGTTCACGGAAGTGGCCGAGAACCCCGAGCACCTGGACAAGCTCGAGAAGCAGGGGGTCAAGGAGCTCGAGGCGGTCGTCTACTACGGAGTGTGCGAGACTTCCACCCACTACTTCCTCACCTATGCTGTGTACCACGTCATCGACTGGTGGAAGCGATACAAGGTCACGACGCTGTACGACCTGATCCGCGACCGGCTAGACGAGCACGTGCACGACCTGGAAGGCGCGCTGATCGTGGTGACGAAGAAGCCCGCGAATCTTATCGACGCCACGCTCACGGTCGCGCACAACAACTTCTACCTGTACACCGAACCGCGTGTCCCGGCGGCCGTGGGTCGCTCGCGCCCCGCGCACTGGCAGAAGAACTTGCGGATCGTCAAGTTCAACGAGACGGTGGATGGCTCGATCTGGCTCGACCGCTTTACCGGCCGACCCAAGTTCTACATCGAGTCGAAGGGTCACGGCATGAGGGGCGACCAGAAGGGGTGGGGCGGAGGCGACCGCACCTGGTATTACTATCCGAAGGGCGAGAAGAAGAAGCCGGGGACGGTCGATCGGAACAAAGACGTGAAGAAGCGCTCCGAGTCCAAGGAGTATCGCCTCGAGAGCCTCTTCCGGCCCGACGGCCTGTGGGACCACCGCTTCCATCCGCGTGTGTTCAAACAGAACTCCGACGGACGTTGGGGACTCGTCTGCTACAAGGACCCGAAGAAGAAGACTCAATTCATCGGCGGCAAGGCGAACCCGCCTTGGTCATGGAATGACCACAACGACACGAGCCCGATCGGCGAGCTGGTTACGGATCCCGCACACTTCATCATCCGCTACGCACAGGGATGGGGTCCGGTGAGCACACACTACCTGTTCAACCCCTTCCAGGAGGTGGCGCCTTAGGCGTGGAGCCGCTCATACTCGGTCGGCCGGCTTCTTTCGCCAGATCATCGCCACATACACCGGCAGCCCGGCGATGAGCAGCATGAACCCCCAATAGACGGCGTCGCGCCCCGAGCCCGCCACCGCCCAGAGCGAGTAGGCGAAGGCGACGGCCGCCACGGTCGCCGGCCCGAGGATGCGGGCCATTCCGCGCGTGGCACGCTCGCGCATGATGACCAGCATCTCGGTCATGCTCGAGAACACGTAGGGGACGAGCGTGGCCAGCGTGGCGAGCAGGATGAGGAAGGTGAACGCCCCCACGAGACCGCGCGTGTAGTTCATCAAGATCAGCACCGTCGCGATCAGGCTCGAGAAGATCAGCCCCACCGTCGGCGTGCCGCGCCCTGACAGGTGCGTGAGCCGACCCGGCAACAGCCCGTCCAGCGCCGCCGCCCGGGGCAACTGGCCCGACAACAGAATCCAGCCGTTGAGGGCGCCGAAGCAGGAGACGGCAGCGCCGGCGCCCAGCACGTAGCGGCCCCACGATCCCCAGATCGATCGCGCCGCGTCGGCGTAGGGCGCCGTCGAGTTCGCCAGCGCTGCGGGCGCGATGATCCCCATCACGGCGACCGTGCTGATGATATAGACCGCTCCGGCGATCAGCGTGCCCATCACCGTCGCCCGCGGGATCGTGCGCTCCGGGTCCACCACGTCGGCCGCCGGCACGGTCCCCGACTCGAGCCCCAGGAACGCCCAAAGCGTCAGCGTCACCGTGGCGGTGATCGCCGCGCCGGCCGAATCGCCGCTGGGGTTGAACGGCACGAAATGATCGCCTTGGAAATAAAGCAGGCCGATCGTCCCGATGGCGATCAGCGGCAGCAGCTTGAGGACCGTCGTAACGAGCTGGACGTGACCGGCGGGACGCACACCCGATGAGTTGACCGCCGTGAGCAGCCAGAGCGAGCCGATCGCCATGCCGCCGGCGAGGGCCGGCGTCGTGGCCAGCGCCGGCCAGAAGACGGTCATGTAGCTGATGAAGGCGACCGCCAGCGCCGCGTTGGTGGTCCAGATCGAGATCCAGTAGGCCCAGGCGACCAGAAAGCCGCCGAAGTCGCCGAAACCGTAGTGCGCGTAGGCGTAGGGGCCGCCGAGCTTCGGCAGAAAGCGACCCAGGCGCGCGAAGACGAGGGCGAGACAGA
>CAYGCC010000308.1:0-1604 GCA_964348165.1 uncultured Gemmatimonadota bacterium
ACCACGTGAGCGCAGAGCCTCACGCGCGTCCCGCTCCAGAAACGGCAGGAAATCGAAATAGAGCCGCCGGGTGGAGGTCTCGAACTCGACCCGGCGCGATGGGTCCCGCTCGAACAGCAGAACGCCCGACGTGACGATGCGGCCGAGCACGGCAAGCGGTAAGGCTGCCACGATGTGAGCATCGATCTCGAGCGACGTCTCCAGCCCCGCAGCGACGCGGACGGCAACGCGCTCTGCAACCAGCGGATCGTCCGGCAAAGCGTCGGTCGATAGGACCAGGGCAAGATCGATGTCGCTGATCGGCAGCGCATTACCGGTCACCTGGGAGCCGTAGAGGTAGACTGCCGCGATCTCCGGCAAGCCGGCCACGGCGCCGTTCAAGGCTCTTTTCACCTGTTCCAGCGAGACTCCACGATTTCGCAAACCTCCAAAATCAATCCACTGTCTGCCCTTCGAACTTCCGGTGCTCGACGCAAGATGCGAGACCGGCGCGGGGCCGGGCAAGCCAGATGACCCGCCGCGATCCGCTGCGGCTCCGGCCGATTTCTACTCGCGGCTGCCCGAACCCTCCTCCCCCGCGCGCGTCGTTCGCCGGAACGACTTGTCGGGATAGGGTGGCGGCGGCGGCACCGGCCGCGGATCCTCGCGGGTTGCTGGAGACCTATCCGGAGCTGGGGGCGCGAGACCTTCTGCACTTGGCGTGTTGCCGGCGCCGAGAGGTCAGCCAGGTGAAGACATACGATCGTGCCCTCGCCGCGGCGTTCACGGGCGCTTAAGGCGAAGGGGATTCGCCGGCGCTGACCGCACGACGCCGATTAGTCTCCCGTCGACCCCGCCAACCGCTCCGCCGCAGGTGTCGGCTCCGGCCCGCCGATGACGATCCGCCTGAGCGCCGCCGCCAGCCGGTGAACGATCAGGTAGGCGCAGGGCACCACCACCAACGTGAGCAACGTCGAGAGCGTCAGGCCACCGCCCACGGCGATGGCGAGCGGCTGCATCAGCTCGGATCCCTCGCCGATGCCGAGGGCGAGGGGGAGCATACCGAACACCGTGGTGGTGGTGGTCATCAAGATCGGACGCAGCCGTACGGCGCCCGCCTCGATCACCGCCTCTTCCACCGGTAGCCCCTTTTCGCGTCGCGCGATCTCCACGTACTGCACCAGCAGAATCGCGTTGTTGACCACGATCCCGGCCAGCAAGATCACGCCGAGCAGCACCGGCGCGCTGAGCGGCGTGCTCGTGATCCAGAGCAAGAGACCGACGCCGACCAGCGCCAGCGGGATCGAGAACAGAATGACCAGCGGGTCGCTGACGCTCTCGTACTGAATCGCCATCACCACAAAGACCAGGAAGATCGCCAGCAGGGCGACGATGGCGAGGTTACGCTGGTTCTCTTTGAGCGCCTCCTCCTCGCCGCCGTAGAGGATGGCGTAGCCGTCGGGAATCTCCAGGTCCGCCAGCGCCGCCCGCACCGAGCGCGCGACCTCGCCCACGCTGGCCACGTCTTCGTTCACATCGCCGGTGACACGGATCTGGCGGTTCTGGTTGACACGAAGGATGGTGGTCGGTCCCGTAGCGAGCCGCACCTCGGCGACATCGCGCAG
>CAYGCC010000309.1:0-2887 GCA_964348165.1 uncultured Gemmatimonadota bacterium
AGGTCGGCCTGAAGTGGATGTATGGGCAGGTCCGCGGCTCGGGCCCGACGCGCGAGTCGCGAGAGCCCTTCCCACGAGATGTCAGCGGCGATGACGGTGAAGCCCAGGCGGGCCAGATAGAGGGAGTTGCGGCCGGCGCCGCAAGCGATGTCGAGGACCAGGCCCGGCGGCTTCAGCCACGCCCTGGCGTCCAGCAAGATCCGGGCAGGCTCGTCGACGTCGGCCCAATCGCCGACGCGGTAACGGTCGTCCCAGCGAGCTCGATCGTTCTCCGCCATCGACTTCGACGGCCGTCGCCGTGCCGCTTACAGTAGCTCTGTCTTTCGAGGTCCTCCGGGAATTCGCGCCGGGAGCACGTCCTTGAAGGCCCAGGCCCCCCGTTCGCCGAACCCCCTCGAGCGCCGGGCCAGGTCGAAAACCTTGCCGTCCACCAGCTCCGTCTCGTCAGCCACCAGGGTGACGGCGACGGAGTCGAGCTCGCTGGGCTCGAGTCCCAGCGCCGCGCAGACGCGGCTGAGCGCGTTCTGGAGATCCGGCGCGACCACCTTCGCGTGGAATTGCTCGCCGGTGCCCAAGTAGTCGTGACCGCGAAGAATCACGCGAAACAGTCTTCGCGATTTGGCTGCGCTTGATTTCTTCTCTTTGGTCTTTTTAGTCATCAGCCGCCAGTTAACTTGGCCGGGTCGAGGACGCGGTCCGCTTCTTCAGCGTCCATCAGCCCTTCCTCGACCACCAGCTCGCGAATTGTCTTGTTTTTAACGAGTGCGTTCTTAGCGATCTCCGCTGCCTTGTCATAGCCAATGATCGGCGCCAGCGCCGTGGCCAGGGCCGGGCTGCGTTCCGCGTAGGCGCGGCAGCGCTCGCGGTTCGCCTGTATCCCGGTGATGCAACGGTCGACGAAGACATGACTCACCCTCGCCATGATATCAATTGACTGTAACAGATTGTAGGTCATCACGGGGATCATGACGTTGAGCTCAAAGTTGTCCGAGCCGCCCCCCACCATAATCGTCGTGTCGTTACCCATCACCTGGGCGGCGACCTGGCGGACCGACTCGGGGATCACTGGGTTCACCTTACCGGGCATGATCGACGAGCCGGGCTGTGTGGCCGGCAGGGAGATCTCCGCCAGCCCCGTCCGCGGCCCCGTGGCCAGCCAGCGCAGGTCGTTGGCGATCTTGCTCAGGCTCACCGCCACCGTCCGCAACGCACCGCTCGCCTCCACCAGCGCGTCCCGGGCGGCCTGCGCTTCGAAGTGGTTGGGGGCCTCGACGAACTTCTGGTCGAACAGCTTCGACAGGCCGGCGCAGATCCGATTCGCGAGCTCGGGGTGAGCGTTCAGGCCCGTTCCCACCGCCGTGCCGCCGATGGCCAGCTCGCGCAGGTGGGGCAGCGCGTTCTCGACGCGCTTGATACCGTGTTCGATTTGGCTCGCGTAGCCGCCGAACTCCTGGCCGAGAGTGACGGGCGTCGCATCCTGGAGGTGCGTGCGGCCCGTTTTCACCACGTCGGCGAACTCACTGGCTTTGGCGGCGAGAGCATCGTTCAATTTGCGGAGGGCGGGAAGCAGGTCCTCCACGATCGCGGTGCACGCCGCCACATGCGATGCGGTGGGGATCACGTCGTTGCTCGACTGACCCATGTTCACATGATCGTTGGGATGCACCAGCTTCGATCCGATCTCACCGCCCAGGATCTGCGTCGCCCGGTTCGCGATCAGCTCGTTGGCGTTCATGTTGGTCGACGTGCCTGAACCGGTCTGGAAGATGTCGACCACGAACTCGGCGTCCAGCTTTCCGTCCATCACCTCACGAGCGGCTTGCTCGATCGCCTTTCCCGCCTTGGGCTCGAGTGCCTCCAGCGCCATGTTCACCTGCGCGGCCGTCATCTTGATCGCCCCCAGGGCGCGGATGAAGCGCCGTGGGAATCGCAGCCCGCTGACCGGGAAATTTTCTACGGCCCGCTGTGTCTGGGCTCCATACAGAGCGTCGGCCGGGACTTTCATCTCGCCCAGCGTGTCACGCTCGGTTCTGTATTCGCGCTTGCTCATCGTCGGCTCCATCTACCCTTCTCGGCCTCTGGCACGAGGGCACGAATTAGCAAGATAGGCGGCCGGGGGCCCGGCGGGTAGGCCGTTGCGCCGGTCCAGCACCCCGCCGACCCCGCCTTGGCCTGTTCAGTGGACGGCTTGGAATAGCGGCGGCGATGCGGCGGTGCGGAACAGGGTCCATCCCGGAGGTTGGGCGGCGCTGTCCGGCGGTCCCGGTCACGGCTATACTCGAATCGCCGGCGGAGCCGTCGCCGGGGAGTGGCCCCCACCAGGTTCCCACAGCTCGAGGATCAAGGAGCATAACGACATGCGGTTGCCGCGGCCGGGAGTGTGCGTGCGAACGTGCCAAGGCGCGACGAATAGTCCTCGGATCGGCAGGCGCTGCGGGGTGGGCGGCGCGCTCGTAGTCGCGCTCTCCGGCCTGGCCGCCATGTCGACAGGCTGCGCGCCCCGGGCCGCCACGCCTGTCGGGCCCGGGCCCGGCGCGGTGGGAGCGCTGCGAGCCGAGCTGGATGATATCTTCGCCGACCCCGCCTTCCGCAACGCCCACTGGGGAGTGATGGTGCAGTCGGTGGAGACGGGGGAGGTCCTCTACCGGCAGAACTCCGAGAAGCTGTTCATGCCGGCCAGCAACAACAAGCTGGTCACGGCGGCGGTAGCGTTATCGCGTCTCGGTGCGGACTATCGCTTCCACACTCGCGTCGCGGCCGCGGGCACAATAGAAGCGGATGGGACGCTGAGCGGCGACCTGGTGGTGGTGGGGGGCGGCGATCCGGCAATCTCCGAGCGGTTCTACGACGGCGATCCAACGGCGGTCTTCCGCGCCTGGGCCGATTC
>CAYGCC010000310.1:0-2725 GCA_964348165.1 uncultured Gemmatimonadota bacterium
TTCACGAACACGACCAGGATGGCCATGATCATCAGCGCGTATATGACTGCCGGCACGGGCACGAGCCAGCTGAAGGCCTGGGTGCCGAACAACTCGTTGAGGTACTCGACGATGCGCGGGCGCATCACTCGCCTTCACGCGAGATCCGCCGCCGCCAGAACGCGGCTCCCAGAAGTGGAATGAAGGTGAGCATCGCCATCGCTCCGCCGTTGCAGCAGTTGCCATCAGTGACCGTGGGCGGTGTGCCCGCGTACTTTAAGTCCCCATTCGTGACATCGTAATAGCTGATGTGGGCATCGTCGGCTGCATCGAGGGCAAGCGCCGTATGCGTGCCGACGTCGCCGCCGGCGTCGACCACGGTCACGGTCCAGGTGCCGGCGGTCTTTGCAGCGTATTTCAAGTCGCCATTGCTGGCGTCATAATAGCTGATGTGCGGGTCGCCATTGGAATCCAACGCGATCGACGGATACTGGCCGACATTCGCCGCGGCGTCGGGGACCGATTCGATCGTCCATGTGCCAGCACCATTGCGAACGGCGTATTTCAATTCCCCCGCCGCGTAGTAAGCTATGTGAGGATTACCACCCGGTGTTACAGCGATGGAAACAAAGTCTGCAACCATGCCCGCAGACGGCACCGTCTCAAAGCTCCATGTCCCCTCACCCGTCTGCTGGCTCTGCGTGATCTGGGATAGGCAGCCCGAAGCTAAGCATGTCTTTTGAGCGTATTTCAGCTGTGCAGTGGTACCCTGCTGATCGATATAGGCGATGTGAGGTTCTTCACCACTATCGAGCGCGAGGGAGACGTCCTCCATATTACTCGCCGTCGTGACGATCTCGATGCCCCAGTCCGGAAATGCCAGCGGCGGGCTGCTGAAGACGTCGGCACGGTCGAACATGGCGAGCTTCAGGCTTCGATCGTTGACGTCGAAGAAAGCGATGATCGGGTTTACAAACAGCTGGTTCAGCGCTACGGACGTGCTGGTGTTCACCAGCCGTGCTTCACAGCAGGTCTCGATGGTCCAGATACTCGATGCCGCGTTCTCCTTGTGGGCGAGCTTCAAGAACTCATTCCCCTGGTCATAGTAGCTGACGAACGGCAATGCGATGGGACTGGCCACGGCAATGGAGGTGGAGACGCCCACGTCGAATCCCGTATCGACAGTGTGTGTGGCCCATGTGTTGCCGGACCTTGTGGCGTATTTCAGGTTGCGATTGGCAGCATCGTAGTAGCTGATGTGTGGAATGTCGTTGTCGTCAAGCGCAATGGCGGTGTAGGGGCCGACGTCACCGCCAGCGTCGACAGTTTGGGGGACTTGCCCGAACCCCGGTGTCGTGGCCATGAGCACAGCGCTGAGGGAGAGACATCCCGCCAAGCCGCCCGCACGGGTGCAAAACCTCGAAGCTCGAAGCATTGGATCGCTCCTTTCCGCGCGACGTGAGTGGGCGCGCACACCAGCGTTGAAGGCGAAAACCATCACCCATGAATCAGCGCCTATAGGCGCGAGTTAGCGGTCTGAGCCTGCCTGGCACGCAGGAGTATGCCGGTTGAGTTCCATCCGCTCCAGTCGCACATGGCGATCTACGGAGCCGCAAGCTGCAGTCGGCTCGTCACATCCCGTGGAAGCGAACACGGCGAGTGTTCAGCACTTGTAGTTCTCTACACTCCAACAAGATAGCAAACGATCTCATCGCTGGGAAAGGCGCAGGTGGCTGCCCGTGGGCTGGAAGAACGCAAGTTGCCTGATTAACAGTTATCGATGCTTATCGATATGCTGGCCGTCGGGTCCAAGACTCTGGCTCGCGTTGAGTCGCGTCGCGACACGAGGAGGCATACCCCGGCCACGATCCCTGCCTCACGCCTCAGCGCCCGTATCCCCGGGACTCTCTGGCTCAGCGAGGTTTGCGCTGTAGGTTCCGGCAGCTTGGCACCACCAATGGCACCATCTTAGACACAATGGACGAGCCGCGACAAGGTCTTCTGACAGAAATCCGGTGGCTCTGACGGCACCTGTATAGGTGTCGGGATCTTTGAACACCTACTCCATGCCCATTCTGTACATCACCTTTCCGCCGACGATCGTGTAGACCACGTCGGTCGTGGGGATCTCGTCATCGGGGATAGTCAGGATGTCCTTGGACAGCACCGTGATGTCCGCCAGCTTGCCGGGCGTCAGCGTGCCCTTGATATCCTCCTCGAAGGCCGCGTACGCCGCCTTGCTGGTGTAGGCTTGCAGCGCTTCGACCCGGCTCAGACGCTGCTCGGGGAAGAAGGCGCGGCCGTCTTTCATCTTCCGCGACACCGTCGCGTAGTAGCTGGCGATCGGATCGACATCCTCCACCGGCGCATCGGTCCCGTTGGCGATCACCGCTCCCGAATCCCATAGCGACCGCCAGACGTAGGCGCCTTCGCGCGCCCGCTTCTCACCCAGCCGGGCCACCACCCAAGGACCGTCGGATGTGGCGTGAACGCCCTGCATCGAGGCGATGACACCGAGCCCGGCAAAGCGCGGGATGTCGTTCGGGTGGAGGTGCTGGGCGTGCTCGATGCGCCAGCGCAGGTCGGACCGGTCCGGATTCGCCTCGAAGGCGCTCTGGTAGACGCACAGCACCTCGCGGTTGGCGCGGTCGCCGATGGCGTGCACGCAAAGCTGGTAGCCGTGCTCGACGGCCAACCGCGCTGTCTCAGCCAGCGCGTCCATCGGGCTCGTGTTCAACCCGGCGCT
>CAYGCC010000311.1:0-2910 GCA_964348165.1 uncultured Gemmatimonadota bacterium
TCGGCTGGCTCACGTTCTGGGGTATGGTAGGCGCGAGCTTCCTGCACTACGTCGCCTACGGCCCGAAGCGGCTCCCTGAGCCCGAGGTACTCGAGCCCGCCGGGGCGAGCGCGGCCGCCGACAAAGAGGAGCGCTAGCGCATGGAGGGACGGACCGAACGGTACACTCTTGAGGTCCTGGAGGCCGACCGCCGCGCCCGTGAGGCGACCGGCTTCTGGAACCAGCGAATCCACCGATTCTCGGTACTCGAGCGCGCGCTTCATTGGTTGATGGCCGCCACAGGTATCGTCTGCATCCTCACCGGACTCGGCTGGTACACCGACGGATTCCGGTTCCTGCTCGGCTGGGTCGGCGGCGGCACCTGGGCGCGCTGGATCCACAGCGTGTCTGGAATCTTGATGACCGTCTTCGCGATCTGGCTTATCGGGGTACTGTGGTTCCGCCGGACCTTCCGGTTCATTCCAGAGGACCGGAAGTGGCTCTCGGTCGTGGGCGGCTACCTGCAGCGCCACACCCACCCGAGAGGCGGCGCCGCGTCCAGGGCGCGACTGCCGGAGGTCAAGAAGGAGGTGCCGCCTCAAGGCTTCTTCAACGCGGGCCAGAAGCTCTGGGGCATTCTCGCGATCATCCTGTCCGTCGCGTTCCTAATCACTGGGCTGGTCATCTGGTCGCCCGAGCTCTGGCACGACTTCCTGGGCTTGCAGCCATTCTCCGTGCCGCTGATGCGGGCAATGTACATCATCCACGACGCCGCGTTTATCCTGTTCGCGCCGATGATCGTCATCCACATATACCTGAGCAGCACGCTTGATCCGGGAAGCTTCGCGGGGATGAGCAAGGGCGACGTTACTCGCCTCTGGGCACTGCACCACCATCCGCTCTGGTACAACGAAGTCGTAGACGAGGAACAGACCAGCGAGGATTGATGCGTTACCCGGATCGGGAATGCCGCCGGATCTCGGCCCTCCGACGCCGCAACCCCGAGCTCACGGAGACCCTAGCGTTCCTCGAGCGGATCGCGGCCTCGGGCCACCGCTGCGAACCTGACACCTTCGATCCCGCCCGCCTCACGGAACTCGCGGGCGGATCTCCACCGCTGTTGCCGGACCGCTTTCCCCTGGACGAGGTCGAGGCAGGGGCAGCCCTTCGAACTTTCCTCCAGGCGTTGGCGGAGACGACGGAGAGCGAAGCCGCGGCAAAGGCCCTGGCCGCCCTGAAGGACGGCCGTCTAGACGCGCAACGGCTGGCTCGGGCCTACTGCCACTCGGACGCCGCGACGTTTGAGTGGGAAGCGAAAGAGGTAAAGGGGGTCGACGCAAGCTTCTTAGCGAACATCTCGGAACTCGCTGTGAAGCCCCAATTCGTCGCTGCTGCACAGGCTCTAGCCAACGAATTCCGTGAATTCTCCAAGCCTGCGAGTCGTTGTCCCGCCTGCGGATCGGCGCCTGAGCTGGCGTTGATCACGGATGCTCCCGGCGCTGAGGGGATGATGCTGGCGGTCTGCCGCTTGTGCGAGACGGAGTGGTCTGCCCATCGGGTCAGTTGCCTGTTCTGTGGCAACGACGACACCGACACGTTGGGCTACTTACAGGTGGAAGGCGAGGAGGAGGCTCGGGTCAACATATGTGAGCTGTGTTACCGTTACCTACCGGTGATCGACGTGCGGATGCGGCTAGAGTTTGCGCCAGCGATCGAGCGAGCGGCCCTGGTGCACCTTGACCTGCTGGCCCAGAGCCGTGGCTACCGGCCTTTAGGCGAAGCTTGCGGAGAGCCCAGAAGTTAACGATTATGGGTTGTTCCTGAAACCATGTATCCCCAGCTCCTGGAGCAGAGTGGCACCTGCCTTCCAGAAGAGAATTCTCATCTGCTTTGGATGCTCCGGCGCTACAGGCCGGGGCTGTCAGTACCTGGGCTCGCCCGCTCATCGCGCGAGAGAAGCTGAACCGGCGGAGGAACGCGCCGCCGACTCGTCCACCAGTCCGTTTGCCAGGAGAAGGAGGGCGCAACGATGAGAGAAAAAGCGAAATGGCTCGGGATCGTCACGGCGCTAGCGGCGCTGGCTTACCCGGCCGGCCTGCAGGCTCAGACCAACGGCGACCGCGCCGATATCACGCCGGCGACCTCCGAGCTGCTGAGGGCCGGGCACCTGGCCAACCCATCGAACTGGCCGATGTACGGGGGGGATTACGACAACCGGCGATTCTCCCCCCTCACCAACATCAACACCACGAACGTCGCATCCCTGAGCGTCAAGTGGATCTACCAGACAGGGATCTCCAGGTCATTCGAGACGACGCCGGTGGTGATCGACGGCGAGATGTACGTCACGACTCCCGGGGAAGGAGGGATCCAGCGAGTCGTCAAGCTGGATGCCAGGAACGGCAAGGTTATCTGGGACACATCGATCCGCCTCGGGACCACGATTTACTGCTGCGGCCCGAACAACCGGGGCGTCGCCGCCTTTGACGATAAGGTTTACCTGGGCACCCTGGACGCCCGCCTGGTCGCCCTCGACCGCCGCACGGGAAACAAGGTGTGGGACACGCAGATCGCCGATCCGGCGGCGGGCTACAGCGAGACCATGGCGCCACTGGCCTACGACGGGAAGATCCTCATCGGCACTGCGGGCGCCGAGTACGGGATCCGTGGTTTTCTGAAGGCGTTCGACGCGAACTCCGGCAACCTACTCTGGACATGGCACACCATCCCTTCGCCGGACGAAGGCGGCTGGTGGGGCGACTACAAGAACACCGCCGGCGGTGGAAACGAGAGCTTGAACCGCGACGTCGCGAAAGAGAAGGCCGACAAGGAGAAATACGCCGATGCGTGGAAGCGGGGCGGCGGATCCATCTGGATGACGCCGGCGCTCGATCCGCAGCGTGGCCTGGTCTTCGTCGCGGTCGGCAACCC
>CAYGCC010000312.1:0-1562 GCA_964348165.1 uncultured Gemmatimonadota bacterium
GCAGGCCCGGACGCTAGCGCCGTCGAGCTGGTGGCGATCTTCGAGGCGCGCGACCCGGCGCGGCTCGAGACGGCCCTCATCGACCTGGCCGACTGGCTGGCCCAGCACGTCCGCGGCCGGTCGTTGGGCCTGACGATACCGAAACGTTGGGACGCGGAGGTGGAGAGCGGCGTCGAGCACGGGGTCGACGTCTGGACGCCGCTCACGACCGTCAGCGGCCCCGTCTTCCAGATCGTCGACGGCCACCTGGTCATCGCTTACAGCCGCGACGCCCTGCGTCGTGGCGTCGAGCTGGCGGCGGCGTCGGGTTCGTGGAGCACGCCCGGCTGGGCGCTGGAGGGCGACGGTCCGGCGGATGAAGTCGCCTGGATCCGGACGGGGGCGCTGGCGCGACGCTTTGCCGACGTCTCCGCAAACCGGGCCGGCGACGGCTCGCACCTGTTGGGCGCCGTCTGGGATCTACTCGCGGCGAGCGGCGAGGGTCGGGTGGTTGTGCGCTACGCGGAGTACGGGTTTCACCTCAGCGGCCGTCTGCGCATCGACGGTTGACGCACCGGACCGTTCGCAGCTCCCCACGGTCGGTGCGCCCGCACCCGGGAGGCGGCCTGCATGGCCGTCTGCCGGGTGCTTTCGGATCTGGTCGATCTTATCCAGCGCGCGTTGAACAAATCACCTTCAGCACGCCTTTGGCTCGCCTCGCCAGCGACCTGCTGCCTTTCTTGACGCAGAAGCAGGGTAAGAGCTGCCCTGGGTCCTTTTCAGCTTGACGTGAGCCCCTTCATATCACTTCTCCAGTAGCGCCTGGAAACCTCGGCGGGGCTGCTGGCTCCGGGGCGGCCTTAGGAGCGTCGTCACGGAAGTCCCATCTTGGCCCGTAGCGCCCGGAACCGCGGATGGTGACGGAGTCTATCGAAGATCGGCTCCGAGGTCACGTTCGGCAACCAGGGCGCGCGCAGCTCGTACGCCCTCTCCAGCCAATCGAGGGCCTCCTCGTCTTCGCCAAGCACGTGGTGATAGGCGGCAATCAATTCGGGAATAGATTCGGGCGAGGTAGTCGAGTATTGCGCTTCCAGCTCATCGATGATCTCTCCTGCCCGGTCGGACTGTCCTGACAGCGCGTGCCCGATGGCCAGAAGAAATGTGGACAACCCACTCATACTCATTCGGGCTGCGGCGGAACGGCGTGCCGCCGAGATGACTTCCTCACCCATCCCTTTCATCCAATACGCCAGCCCCTGGTTGTAGATGGCTAGCCCAAACTCTG
The DNA here is from genome assembly GCA_964348165.1 of uncultured Gemmatimonadota bacterium. Lineage (GTDB taxonomy): Bacteria > Gemmatimonadota > Gemmatimonadetes > Palauibacterales > KS3-K002 > CAYGAJ01. The sequence goes on from CAYGCC010000312.1 coordinate 1,265, forward strand.
GTTCCAGCTCTAGCACTTTTTCCCAGACCTCGATCGCCTCGTCGTAGCGGCGCTGATTGTAGAGCACCCACCCCACCATGGTCTTGACCAGCAGCGACAGCGGATCCAGCTCCGCCGCTAGTCGGGCCTCCCGCAGCGCTTCGTCCAGCCGCATCGTCTGTCGCAGGAGCGGCGCGTACCACGGGTGCGCGAGCGACGAGTTGGGATCGAGTTCGAGTGCCCGCTTGAACGCCGCCTCCGACCCGCTCCAGTCCCACTCCACCATTCGCGCCATCCCGAGGGCCGCGTGCGCTTCCGG
>CAYGCC010000313.1:0-1688 GCA_964348165.1 uncultured Gemmatimonadota bacterium
ACTACCACTGCTGAGAAACATCGACGACATCGCGACCGGCATCGGATTCAGCGGCAGAGTTCTGAGAGGAAGCTTCAGCGGACTGGCACAGCATAGACGGCGGCGGGGTGACACCTTCGACTTCACGAACTACAGCTTGAGTGCCAGGCTGAGATACGCCCTGATGACAAACCTCCACGCTGGTGGCGGGGCAGGAGTATCCTTGCGCCGCGGAGGACGCTCGGAACTGGACATCCTCCAAGGAGAGGGATCGCTGGATTGGACGCCGAACCGTTCCCTCCTGCTGCGCGGCGAGCTGGCGTTCTGGACCCTGTCGGACGGCGGCCGGGACGAAGCCTTCCTGGGCGGCGGGATCAACGCGGAGTGGCGGTTCGGGCTCTTCACTCTATCGGCTCGCTACGACCGGCTGAATTGGCAGAACGCATTCGAGCGCGGCGAAGACCGCCTCTTGGCGCGGATAGTCCGGAGGTTCTGACGGTGCGCCGGGTGTCACTCGTCACCGCCCTCGTGGTGGGTCTGGCCGGGTCGGCGCCGGCGCAGCACCCGCCGAGCGCTAGCGGCGCACGCTCGGGCGGCGAGGGCGGCTGCGAGATGTGCCACGCCAATCACAGCGGCGCGCCCGGGCCTTACACGCTCGAGGTCGGCGATCATGCGGGCCTGATTTCCAGTGTGCGCGGCAGCGCGCAGGAGTTGGGCACCATCTCGCTCAGCTGTTTGCGCTGTCACCTGACGCCGGGAGAGCGAACCCGTCAGGCGCTGACTCAGCGGCAGACGTCAGCGATTGATGTCGAGAATGGTATGTATCTGGGCGTCGATCTGGCCGACGACCACCCGCTGGGGCGAATCGATCGCTCCGCCGCGCGTCGGCTGGATGCGTCCTGGCGCGATCGTCCCTTCCAGCCGCCACCGAGCGTTTATCGCTCCCAGGCGCTGGCACAGACGGAGACCCTGGAGTGCAGCACCTGCCACGATCCCCACAGCCGCGTCTCGGCGAAACCGGAAGCGGAGGAGGAGCGAGCCCTCTGTAGCGGCTGCCACGATCCCGCTCGCTACCTGCTGCACGGCCACGCTTCGCTGACTTGCAGCGACTGCCACAAGGTGCACGGGGGAAACGACGTGCCGCTGCTTGCGGAACCTTTCGCGGATCAGCTGTGCAATTCCTGCCACGACTCCGGCGCGCCTATGCTGGGCAGCAGGGCCGCCCGCGCCGGATTGCCAAGCGCCCCGGAAGGGCATCGTGAACCGCCGACGCAGAGCTGTACCTCCTGCCACGGCGTTCACGAATAGCGCCGCGAACGCCCGCTCATCTCTCTCCGAAGTCCAGCACCGCCGCCCGGAGCACGTTGGCCTCTGGGGTCGCGTGGGTCCATAAACAGGCGACGCGGCCGCCGTAGGCGCTGATCCCGTTGTAATCGCCGAAGAAGCGGTCCGGCACCGGCTCGAACGCCTCGGCGCTAATCCGCCGCTCCACGAAGCTGCGGCCGCCGTCGGTGGAGCGGGCCAGATAGACATGCACTCCGCTACCATCGCCCTCCCGGCGGTCGTAATAGATGATGTTGACGCTGCCATCCACGGGATCGACGCTCATCCAGGTGAAAAACTGGTCGCGATCGTTACCCACGGGATCCTGGTTGACGCGCAGCGGTTCGCTCCAGCTGGCGCCAGAATCGGTCGAGCGCGAGATGAAG
>CAYGCC010000314.1:0-3044 GCA_964348165.1 uncultured Gemmatimonadota bacterium
GCGTCCAGGTAGCCGCGGTCAGCGGCTTCCCGAGTCAGGGCGGCCTTGCCCGCCTCGTAGCTGGCGTGCTGCAGCGGATCGCCCACGCGCAACGGAAAGCGGGCGGCCGCCGCTCGGAGCTGCGCGTCGTCGGCGCCGTCGCCTCGGAGCTCCAGCGTCAGACGGCCAATTCGCAACGGCGCTCCGGGGTCGATGCGGTATCGGGCCGTCCAGCGGTCACCCGGCGTTTGCAGCTCCGCTTCGATCTGGGGCTGGTAGAACCCAAAAGGCTGGAGCGCCAGCCGGATCTCCCCTGGCGCGCGGGAGTGTAGCCGGCGCACGCGCTCGATCGGCAGCTGACCCTCACGCGCCGCCGTCGCGATGCTGAGCACAGAGCGGACGTTGTCCCGCACCGCGCCGTTCACCCCCTCGATCACCACTAGGACGCGACCGGTCTGAGCGTGCCCGGGCGATGCGAAGCTGAGCGTTGCGGTGAGGAGCGCTGTCGGTAGCGCGGCGGCGAAAGCGTATCTAGACAAGTCGAAGATTGCCCCGTCGCCGTCGCAGCGGTTGCTTCCCAATCATGCTATCGTTGCCGTACCTCTTCGCTTACGTTTTTGAAGACTACTGTTGCTCGAACAGCCTGGCCAGCGCCCACGGCTGGCGCCTGCGAATCCGGTTAAGGCCCGGCCGCTCACCAAAACCGAATGAAAGGTTCAGTTTGCCTGCCGCCCAGGTCCGCAAGTACGTCCGCTATCAGCACGAGCACGGTGTCGCCTTTGGCCGGCTCGAAGGGGAGACCGTCCTCGAGCTGTCCGGCGATCCGTTGGGCGAGTCCGTGCCCACCGGTGTCGCCCGGCCGCTGACGACGATTCGTTTACTTGCGCCCTGCGTCCCATCCAAGGTCATCGCCGTCGGCCGCAACTACCGCAGCCACCTGGGCGATCGGCCAGCGCCCGAGACGCCGGCGCTTTTTGCCAAGTTTTCTTCGTCGATTATTGGTGACGGCGCGTCCATCGTATTACCGCCTGACGCCCTCAGCGTTCACTACGAAGGCGAACTGGTGGTGGTGATCGGCAAGAAGGCCAGAAACGTGCCGATCGAAGATGCCGGCGCTCATGTGTTCGGGGTCACCGCCGGCAACGACGTCAGCGAGCGCACCTGGCAGCGCGACGATCTCCAATGGCTACGCGCCAAGGCGACCGACACGTTCGCACCGCTGGGCCCGGCGATCGTTCAGGGTCTGAACCACAACGATCTGCTGTTGCAAACGCGGCTGAACGGCGAGCTGCGCCAATCGGAGCGGACTCGACACACACTCTTCAATGTCGAGACGCTGGTGAGCTACGCGAGCCGCTACTTCACCTTGTTGCCGGGGGACCTGATCTTTACCGGGACGCCAGGCACCACCGCCGCGATGAAGCCGGGCGACGTGGTCGAGGTCGAGATCGAGGGCGTCGGCACGCTGCGTAATCCGGTTGCGGCGTCGCAGGCGCCCGATCGAGCGTACGAGAACGGTTGCGGCAAAAGGAATAATTGAACGAGGGGCGCAAAGTGGCGGCGGGGCGCCCCAGGAGGTTCGATGACCACCGCGGAAGTAGGCGGCCGGAGGAACGACAGGGAGCACCCCACCACAAGGGAAGAGATGCACTAGCGACCGTCTCGTATAACAAGTCCCATGCCAGCCTCGGCAACCGCGCCATCGCTTGCACTGCCGTAATTTTGGGCCCGCGCAGTCGCTCTTCCACGAGCCGACCGCGCAACAGGCTCGTTGCGCCGGCGCGACGTCAAGACCCAGATAACGCGGTGAGGGATGATGCAAAGCCGCCGCCCGTGGGCGGCGGCTCGATCAAGGGGAGAGCGAATCGGCCCGATCTTAGCCGGGCTAGCTGACGCGGCTCAACCGGCCAGCGCCGAGGAGTCGCAGGAGGCCCCGTCGCCCGAAGCCGCGTGCCGCTCTTCTCCGCGCAGATGCGCCGCCCAAGCCCGGGCCGAGCGCTCCGCGAACAGGAACGCGACAATTATCCAGAACAGCCAACCCAGCTCGAACACGAACGATACTCCTACCAGTTAAAGTCTCCTCACCTCACTACGGGCGCCGAACTCCCGGGGTTTCGGGCGCGTCGTCTCTGTCTGTACCCTGTTAGACGGATCGGCGGGGCAAAACGTTTACAGGTCGGTCGGAAGTCCGCCCAGCGCTTGGAGAGCCCAGATGCGACTATCCCATATGATCACGGCGGTGGATGTCCACGCCGGCGGCGAGCCCGGCCGGGTGATCGTCGGCGGGGTTGTCGATGTCCCCGGGAAAACGATGTTCGAGAAAAAGACGTATCTGGAGACCTACGCCGACGACCTGCGCCAACGCATGCTCCGCGAGCCCCGCGGCTATCCGGCCCTCTGCTGCAACCTCATCCTTCCGCCGACACACCCGGACGCCGACGCCGGCTTCGTCATCATGGAACAGACCGAGTATCCGCCGATGTCGGGGAGCAACACGATCTGCGTCGCTACCGTGCTGCTCGAGACGGGGATGGTGCCGGCCCAGGAGCCCAAGACCGATCTGGTGCTGGAGACGCCGGCCGGGCTGATCGCCGTCGCCGCCGAGGTTTCCAACGGCAAAGTCACGAAAGTCACGTTCGAGAACGTGCCGGCGTTCGCCGTTCACCTCGACGCCCGCATCGAGCTGCCCGAGCTGGGCCCGGTGAAGGTGGATGTCGCTTACGGCGGCATGTTCTACGCGATCGCCGACGCCGCGGCGCTGGGCGTACGTTTGGCTCCCGGGGAGGGCCGGCGGATCGCGCGGCTGGGGCGGATGATCACCGCCGCCGCCCGGGAACAGCTCGCGGCCGTGCACCCCGAGAATCCGGCCATCGCCGGGGTCACCATCGCCCAGCTCTCGGGGGCGCCCGACCATCCCGCGGCGACGCGCAAGAACGCGGTCGTCGTCTCCACCGGAGCGCTGGATTGGGAGCGCCCTGAGACCTGGACCGGCGCCCTGGACCGCTCGCCATGCGGGACGGGGACCTGCGCCAAAATGGCGACCCTATACGCCAAGGGGGAATTAC
>CAYGCC010000315.1:0-1551 GCA_964348165.1 uncultured Gemmatimonadota bacterium
TGGACTCGGCGAGTCCCCCGCGTCAACCGATCAACCAGAAAGAGGGACCGCGTCTGATCTTCCTCGCCTTCATGGCTAGCCTTGGCCTGGGCGTGGCCGGGGTCATCGCCCTCGATCACCTCGATCCCAAGCTCAAGTATCCCGAGCAGGTGAGCCACGACCTCGGCTTGCCGATCCTCGGGACCGTGCCGCACGTGAAGAGCCGCGAGGGTCGCGGAGTCCTGGGCAACACGACCCAGGTGGTCGAGGCATTTCGGGTGATTCGACTCAACCTCGAGCATGCTTACGGCAGGGCTGGCCCCATGGTCATCGCGGTCACCAGCCCGGCCGGCCAGGAAGGCAAGTCTTTCGTTACCGCGAACTTGGGCCTCGCCCTCGCTGATCTGGGGCGGCGTACGCTGATCATCGACGGCGACGTGCGCCGCGGTCACCTGCACCATCTGCTCGGCGGCTCCAGGAAGCCGGGGCTGACCGACTTTCTCAAGGGGCGGATCACCCGATCGAAGCTGGTGGAGCGCACCGCTTACGGCAACCTGGACCGCATCAGCAGCGGCACCCGGCGCCAGGATGGACCTGAACTGTTGCAGTCGTCCGCTATGGCCTCTTTGCTGGCCGAGTTGCGCTCGGTCTATGACGTGATTCTGGTTGACACGCCGCCGATCGGGGCCGGGGCCGACGCTCTCGCTCTGGGAACGCTCACCGGCAACTTCCTCATCGTGGTCCGGACGGGCGCCACCGACCGGGAGGTGACGGAAGCGAAGCTCGATATGCTGGAGCGCCTTCCCGTGCGCTTGCTGGGCGCTGTTCTTAACGACGTGCCGGACGGCGGCGCGTACCGGACTTACTACCAGGCCTACTCGTATCTGCCGGGATACGAGGCGGTGGACGAAGAGGACTTGGGTGACGAGGTGGAGCTGATCGAAAGCGTGGCGGTCTCGGCCGCCGAGCGCGAGGACAGCCCGGGCCCGGACTATTCGCCGAACCCCTCGAACTTGAGTGATCGGCCGGACTCCGCAAAACCAACTTCGCCGGAGCCGCCCACCGTGCATTTGGCGTTGACGGCCACCGAGGACGCGGCCGATGGAGGCGTGAAAGGTCCGGCGATTGAGCCCGGTCGAGACCCTGAGCGCGAACTGCACCGACGGCACCAGCGCCGCAGTCAGGTTCGTCAGTGGAGGTAGTTGAGTGGAAGTGGGTCTGGACTACGCTGGCGGCGAGCCGGCCTCGCTGTCGCCATTGTAGCGTCTGATGGCCGGACCGCCCAGCTCAGCCTGAGACTGCCGCAGAGCCGTAGTTGCCCCAGCCAGAAGCGCCGCTGCCTGCCTGCCGGCGCTGCGCAAATCCGTCACAGCGTCATAGCCGGCGCGCAGAGCGAGAGGTGGGATGTCCGAATCGGGCAGCTTCGCCTCAGCCGCCGACAGCAAACGCCTCGCCAATTTGAGTGCCCCGGCATCGTCAGTGCCCGGCGCAATCACCACGAACTCGTCGGTAGCAGCGGCCCGCGGTGCTGTCCAGGCCACGTATGCGGCGATAGCGGCAGCGACGGCCACG
>CAYGCC010000316.1:0-3847 GCA_964348165.1 uncultured Gemmatimonadota bacterium
CCGGGCTTCATCGACATGCACTCCCACGCCGACTGGTCGCTCTCGCGACCCGGGCTCAACGTCGCCCTCAACAACCTGACCCAGGGGATCACCACCGTGATCGTGGGCCAGGACGGGCGACAGGCCTGGCCGATCGGCGGCTCGATCCAACAGACCATCGACAACTGGTCGGCGCGCGGGCTCGCCCTCAACGCCATCTTGCTCACCGGACACGGTACGGTGCGACAGGAGGTGATGGGGAACGCTGATCGCGAGCCGACGCCGACAGAGCTGGAACGGATGAAGGCGAGGGTGCGCGCGGCGATGGAGGGCGGCGCCTGGGGCATCTCCACCGGGCTGAGCTACACGCCGGGCCGCTTCAGCACGACCGAGGAGGTGATCGCGCTCACCGCCGAGATCAAACCGTACGGCGGCTTCTATATCTCGCACCTGCGCAACCAGGGCGACGGGTTGCTGGCGAGCGTCGAGGAGACGATCCACATCGGCGACGAGACCGGCGTCACCGTGGTGGCCACACACTTCAAGTCGGCAGGTCAGGACAACTTCGGCAAGGCGAAGGTGGCGCTGGAACGGATCTCCGCGGCGCGCACCGACGGCGTACCGATCTGGGTGGACGCCTACCCGTGGGCGACCTCGTCGGACGGGATCGACGTGAACATTTTGCCCGACGTGGTCTATCGCGTCGCCGGCGCGGATCAGTCGGTCGTGGCGGCGCGCATGGCGCTGGCGAAAGCGATGGAGGGGATGAGCGAAGGTGAGCTGGTCTCCATCATCCGCGGCGGCGGTTTCCTCGGCCGTCTGGTCGATCCCGACTTCCTCGCCTCTCTACCCCGCGAGATGCTCGTCGACCTGGCCAACTCGGGCGTGGACAACATGATCGAGGGTGACCGACAGCTCGCTCTGCGTGAGGCGCTGGAAGATTCGGCCAAGCGCAGCTCGATCCGCGGTTTCGTACGCGAGGCGCTGGAACGACGCGCGCCCGAGCTGCACGTGATCGAGAAGGCGCCCGACCCGCGCATGGTGGGGCTGAACCTGGCGCAGGCGGCGAAGGCGATGGGGGTGGACGTCGTGGATGCGGCGATCGCCGTCGAACTGATGGACGCGCAGGTGACCCGCTACCACATGTCCGAGCAAGACGTGGAGGAAATCCTCCGCTGGCCGTTCACCGCGATCTGCACCGACGGCACCGTCCCCTACTTCGGCGCCGGCACGCCGCACCCGCGATCCTACGGGACATTCACCCGGCTCATCCGGCACTACGTGATGGAGCAGGGCGTGATCACGTTGCCCGACGCGATCTACCGATCCACCGGGCTGGCGAAGCAGATCGTCGGCATCAAAGACCGCGGTCTGCTCGAGCAGGGGCTGGCGGCGGACATCGTGGTCTTCGATCCGCAGACCATCCAGTCGTGCGCCACCTACGCCGACCCGCACTGTTATTCGCGCGGCATCGAGTACCTGTTGGTGAACGGCGCGCTGACGCTGGAGAAAGGCGAGTACACCGGCGCGCTGGGTGGGTTGATCCTCACGCCGCGGGGGCCGATAAAGACGGCGCGCGGCACGCGTTAGCAAGCCGCCCAGAGTGGTCGGGTCTGGGTCGGCGCCGGAGTACTCTCGACTTCACCGCACGCGTCCACCGCGAGGCCCACACCGTGAACCTCCAGATCATCCAGGTGCCCTACGACTCTGGCAACCGCGGCGCCCGCATGGGAGGCGGGCCCGAGCACTTCGTCAACCGCGGCCTTGCCCAGCAGCTTTCCGATCTCGGACACGACGTATCGCTGGGTACGGTCGAGGCGGCCGGCGAGCTCACGCTGGAGGTCGGCACCACGTTCGAGCTCAACCGCGCTCTGGCCGAGCGGGTGCGCGAGGCGGTGAACGCTGGACGTGTCCCGCTGGTGCTGGCGGGAAACTGCGTCAGCTGCCTCGGTACCCTCGCCGGGCTCGGCGCCGAGCCGATCGGCATCCTCTGGCTCGACGCCCACGGCGACTTCAATACGCCCGAGACCTCGACCACCGGCTTCCTAGACGGCATGGCCCTGTCCATCGCCGTGGGCCACTGCTGGACCGGGATCGCCCGGACGATCCCGGGCTTCGTTCCGGTGCCGGAGGCCAACGTGTTGTTGGTGGGTGTGCGCGATCTCGACCCGGAGGAGCGGCGCCGCGTCGAGGCTTCGAACATCATCTGGATACCGGCGCGCCCGATCATCGAGGACGGCCCCCTGGCCGCGCTGGCCACGCCCCTCGAAGCGTTAGGCCACCGCGCGCGGCGCGTCTATCTGCACATCGATCTCGATGTGCTCGATCCCCAGGTGGCGCACGCCAACCGGCTTGCGGCGCCCGGTGGCCTCACGGTAGAGCAGGTATCCGAGATCATCCGGCTGGCCAGCGCACGGTTCGTTATCGCCGCTCTGGCGATCACAGCCTACGATCCGTCTTACGACCCTGACGGGCGCACCTATCGGGCAGGCGTCGAGATCATGAAGACGGCGCTGGGGTGACGGTCGCCTCGGCCGTCGCCCGCTCTACCATCCGGCCAACCATGTACGGCGTCAGCACGCGGTGGAATGGTTTGACGACGGTGAAGTAAGCGCGGCCGCGCCAGTTCTCGTAGCGCACCGTCGTGGAGACCGTCACCGTCGCTCGAACCCCGTCTCTCTTGGTCAGCAGGTAGGAAACGTGATAGGTGAGGTTCGAGCTGCCACCGCCATACATCACCTCGTCATCGGTCTGGGCGGCCCGCTCGGTCTTCTGGAACGCGTACTGCGCTAAGGCGGTGACATCTCGGAACAGCCCCGCCGGCACCGACACCGCATAGGCGTCGGCATGGTCGGCGTCCACCAGCGTTCCCGCGACCAGCGTGGCTCGAGGAACCGGCACCCGCTCCACCCCGCGTTGCCGCGCCGACCGGGCCAAGCTGGATAGGCCAAAGAAGACGGCCAATGCCACGACGGCGATGCCCGCCAACAGGAAGATCTTCCAGCGTTTCATCGTGGTGCCACTCTCGACCTCGCCGGCTAACGACTCCCGCCGCGCGACTACTCGGTTAACCCGTCGCGGCCTCGCGTTCTTCGCTCGAAAAGATAATAGAGGACCGGGATAGAGGTGAGCACGAACACCGTCGCGGCGATCAGGCCGCCGATCGTCGCCAGCGCCAGCGCGTTCCAGATCGTCGCGTCAATCGTCTCGGTGAACAGGATGAGCGGCAAGAGCCCCAGCACCGTGGTCAGCGTGGTCATGAGGATGGGGCGCACGCGCTCCAGCGTCCCCTGGATGATCGCCTCCTTCACCGCCACGCCCATGCGTCGTATCTCGCCGATGTGATAGACCAGCAAGATCGCGTTATTCACCACGATCCCCGCCATCATGATCACACCGATGTAGGCCGAGCGGGTGAACGAGGCGCCGGTGTAGAAGAAGACCAGGAAGACGCCGATCAGCGCCAGAGGAAGCGTAAGCAGCACCACGAACGGCGCCCGCAGCGACTCGAACAGCGCCGCCGTCACCATATATATAAGGACCACCGCGAAGATGAGCACCGTATAGATCTGCCGTTGCTCCTCTTCGGTCCAGAAGTAGCTCCGCTCTTTTTCCACCGAGTAGCCGGCGGGCAGCCGCGTCGCATCCACCGCCACGTCGCGCACCCGATCGCCCAGCCGCCGCGGCCCACGGAACTCCCAACCTACCAGCCGCTGGTACTGCTGGTTCTCGCGGACGATGCGGTTCAACACCTCGCGCCGTCCCACCTGCGCCACGTCCGACAGCCGCACCTGCTCGCCGCTCGCCGTCGGCACGAGCAGCTCGCGCAGGTCGGTGAAGTCGAACTCGCGATAGCCCTGCAGCTTGA
>CAYGCC010000317.1:0-7454 GCA_964348165.1 uncultured Gemmatimonadota bacterium
CCGCGCCGAGTACGGGCTCAGCGCCGACGCCTATGGCGGCGCCCAGACCGGCGATCAGACATCTCGCGTCGCCATCGTCCGCGGCGGCACGCCCGATGACTTCGACCCGCACAGCGGCGACATTGAAACCTCGCCGCGACGCAAGGCGACACTGGCCCGGGAGCAGGACGTCAGCGCCGTACTGATCACCGTCAAGCGCAGCGACGTGCCGCGGCTGGGCGACCCGCCGCACCCGGTGGGCATTCCCGCGCTCCAGGTGATCGAGAACGACGAGCTTCGCGCCTGGCTGAACGAGGACGACTTGCAGATCGACCTCGAGGCCAACCTCGAGCCGGTCCGCGTCAAGGCGTACAACGTCGCGGGCCGGGTGCCCGGCCGCGACCCCGCCCGGGCCGAAGAGCTCATCGTGGTCGGCGCTCACTACGACCACCTGGGTCTGGGCGGGCCCGGCTCGCTGGCGCCCGACGTCGAGGCGCCGCACAACGGCGCCGACGACAACGCATCCGGCACCGCCGTGCTGCTGGGGTTGGCCCAGTACTTCGCCAACCACCCGGAGCGCCGGCCGGCCCGCAGCCTCGTCTTCGTCGCCTTCGCGGCCGAGGAGATGGGGTTGCTCGGTTCCGAGTACTTCGTCAGCCATCCGCCCTTCCCGCTGGAGCGGGTGCGGGCGATGGTGAACTTCGACATGGTGGGGCGGCTTCGTGACGGCAAAGTCCAGGTGTTCGGCAGCGAGACCGCCGAGGAGTTTCCGGCGCTGCTGGACACGTTGAATGCACGGAGCGAGTTGAGCCTGACCTACATCGGCGACGGTTACGGGCCCAGCGACCAAACGTCGTTTTACGCCCGCAAGATTCCCGTCCTCCACCTCTTTACCGGCACGCACTCCGAGTACCACCGACCCGAAGACGATTGGCAGCTGATCAACGCAGCGGGCATGGCGCAGGTGGCCGAGCTGGCGATCGATCTGATCCGCGAGTTGGGCGCCCGGCCGGGCGAGCTGCACCTGGTGGAGCAGGAGCGGCCGCAGGCCGGCGGCGGAGGCTACGGACCTTACCTCGGCACGATCCCGGACTTCGGCGAGGTCGAGGGCGGCGGTCTGCGTCTGTCGGGCGTCCGCGCCGGTAGCCCCGCCGAGCTGGGCGGCCTGCAGGCCGGAGACGTCGTCATCGAGTTCGGGGGCAAAGAGGTCCTGAACATCTATGACTACACCTACGCGCTGCGGGAGCACGCGCCGGGCGACACGGTTCTGATCAAAGTCCGTCGCGACGGCGCCGTGGTGGACATCACCGCGGTGCTGGGGCGCCGTGAGTAAAAGAAAGAGCGCTTGAATAGCTGGAGGTAAACATGCCCGTCGAGTTGAAGGACAAGAACAAGGTGGTCGAGGCGCTGAACAAGGCGTTGGGTTGGGAACTTCGCGCCTCGATGATGTACGCGCATTACGCCGCCTACGTGAAGGGGATCGAGGCGGTGCCGCTGGAGGAGCACTTCAAGGAAGAGGCCACCGAGTCGTTCGGCCACGCCGAGGTCGTGCGCGGCATCATCGCCGATCTGGGCGGCGAGGCGGTGACGAAGCGGGACACCGAGCCGATCGTTCACACCGAGGACTGGCGAAGAATGCTGGAAGAGGGTCTCAAGACCGAGAAGCGGGCGGCGGCGGCGTACCAAGAGCTGCTGCCCATGGTCAAGGACTATCACCCTTTCTGGCACGCGCTCAGCCACATCCTGATGGACGAGCAGAGCGCCGTCCTTGAGGTGGAGAAGCTGCTGGGCAGGTAGACAGCGGACCGAGGCTCGGCAACAGGAAGGCCGGGTCGCAGGCACGCGTGCCGGCCTCTTCATCTTTGCAGCCCGACGATGGGTCGCGCCCTCTGCTCGACGGCCCGCGGCGCTACGGCTCGATCCGCCGACGCGCGGAGCGCAGCTCGGGAAAGTAGTAGACGATGACTCCGCTGTCCGGCTCGTTACCGACGTCCACGTAACCGCTGGCCACCATCTCACGCAGCAACAGCTCGGCCTGCTCGAACGAATACCCGGTGACCATCGCCGCCTGGGTCACGGTGAGCTTCCCGCCCTCCCGCATCGCCGCGTTCAGGAGCATCTGCTGCGGGGTCCGTTCCGGCGGAGCCTGCCGCAGCGCGCGGTTCAGGCGCGCCTCCTCCAGCAGGTTCGCCTCGTCCACCTGGCGGCGCATGGTGATCAAATCGTAGATCTGCCCGAAGCCGAACAGCCCCCAGGTGAACAGCCAGACGAAGCCGGTGCCGTACTTGCCCATATACAGGCGGTGGAGGCCACCGAAGCCGAACAGCCAGCCGGCCCAGAGCCCGTATGCTATGCCTTCCTTGAACTTCTTCTCGCCAGCGTCCATGCTATCCGGCCTCGTGCGGCTGCGAGCGGACCACGTTCCCTCCGGCGGTCGAGATCCCCATATTTGTAGGGCTCTAGTGAATATGACGCGGAGAAGCCCAGCCGCTGTTTCAGCGTTGGAAGGGGCGGCGCGCTGCGCCGATCTGCAAGCTAAGCCGCTCTACCATGCGCCTCAAGGTGTCCGAATTACCCCGTGTGGGAGGAGACGAACATGTATAGAGCCACGACGCTCTCGCTGGCCACGGCCCTCTCGCTAGGCTGTGCCGGCGCCGGCGGGCCGATCTACGAGTTTCGCCCGATGGTTGAGACGCTGCGTTACGAGATCAGCGACCACGGCCACGTTCGCGTCGAGACGCCGATGGGCGAGCAACAGAGCATCGATTCCGCCAAGGCGACGCTGAGCCTGCGGCTCGAGGGGAGTGCCGCCGGCGGCCGTGCGGTCTCGGTGACCTATGAGGCCCTGGACATCTGGGGTGGCGACGAGTACAACCGACAGCACTTTGACGGCTCGCCTCTCGCCGGCCAGACCTTCACAGGCAGCCTTTCCCAGCAGGGGCTGATCACCGTCGAGAGCGGGCCCGAGATCCCCGCCGCGATCAAGGCCGCCGCAGACCCCGCCGCGCTCTTCGCCGACATACTGCCGCCGCTGCCGCCGGGGGGCGTGGCCGCCTCGGCACCCTGGCCCCACCAGGGGGCGGTCTCCTCCGAGGCGCGCATGACAGTCAGTTCTACTTATGAAGGCGAGGCCCGCTTTGCCGGCGACACCACCTGGAACGGCCGAGCCGCCCGCGTGATCGTCTCGCAGGGCATCTCCACCGTAACGGGTCGGGGTACACCGGCCAGCGCTCCCGGCGAGATTGTCTTCGAGTTCAGCGGGGAATCGATCACCCGTTACATCTGGGACCCGGAGCGTGGCGTGATGCTCGCGTCCAGCGCCAGCGCATGCGGCGGCGGCGAGCTGGAAGTGTTGAGCATGCAGATGCGTATGCCAATGACATATGAGGGCAGCCGCGAGGTGCGGCTGCGGCCGTAGCCGTTCGGCGACGCTATCGAATCACTGCGAGTCTTGAAACCGACGAAGCACCTGAAGATTTGAAGAGGGTACGTTTCGATGAACAACGTGATCAAACGGTATTGCGTTTACCCGACCTTCCTGCTCTTGACCGCGACCCTGGTCGGCTGCCCGGTCAACCCGGCTACCGGAGAGCGGCAGCTCATCCTCATCAGCGAGGGCTCCGAGATCAACATGGGTCGCGCCGGGGCGAAGCAGGTGGAGGGAGCCATCGGGCTCTACGACGATCCCGAGCTGCAGCGATATGTGAACGATGTCGGCCAGGCGCTGGCGGCGCGATCGGAAAAGCCCAGCCTCCCCTGGGGCTTCAAGGTGGTGGACGACCCCATCGTTAACGCCTTCGCGCTGCCCGGCGGCTTCATCTTCATGACCCGCGGGATCCTCGGCCACTTCAACTCCGAGGCAGAGATGGCGGCGGTACTGGGTCACGAGATCGGCCACGTCACCGGGCGGCACTCGGCCGAACAGATCAGCCGCGCCCAGGTGGCACAGCTCGGCCTGGGACTCGGCTCGGTCTTCGTCCCCGAGATCGCGGCCTACGGCGACGTTCTGGGCCTCGGTTTGGGGCTCATGTTCCTGCGCTTCGGCCGAGACGACGAGCGACAGGCCGACGACCTCGGCCTCCGCTACATGGAGCGCGGCGGCTACGACCCCAACGAAATGGTGGACGTCTTTGTCTTGCTGGGCCGGGTCAGCCAGGCGGCCGGTGGCAGCTCGCTCCCCAGCTGGCTCTCCACTCACCCCGACCCGGGCGAGCGGCGCGAGCGCATCAACGCGGCGATCGCCGCCGGCGGCGGCTCGCCCGGTGGTACCATCGCCCGGGAACGCTACCTGCAGCGCATCGACGGCCTGGTCTTCGGAGACAACCCGCGCAACGGCTTTTTCCGCCAGGCGCTCTTCCTGCACCCCGACCTGCAATTCCAGCTCCAGTTCCCCAACGGCTGGCAGACGCAGAACATGGCGCAGGCGGTGGCCGGGCTGAGCCCGGACAAGGACGCGCTTGTCCAGCTGTCGCTGGCCGAGGGCGCGACGGCCGGCGACGCGGCCCAGAAGTTCCTCTCCCAGCAGGGCATTCAAACGTCGTCTACATCGACCGCGCCGGTGAACGGCCTGGCCGCCAGCTGGGCGTATTTCGGCGCGCAGACGCAGCAGGGCGAGTCGCTGCGCGGCCTGGTGGTCTTCATCGAGCACCGCGGCCACGTCTTCCAGGTGCTCGGCTACACGCTGGCCAACCGCATGCGCTCTTACGACCCGGTGTTCCGGCAAACGCTGAGCAGCTTCGACCAGCTCCGGGATCGTTCGGCGCTCGACGTACAACCGAAGCGGATCGAGCTGGTGCGCCTCGGCCGCAGCATGACGCTAGAACAGTTCGCCCAGGCGTATCCGTCCACCGTCCCCACCGCCACGCTGGCGCTGATCAACGGCGTCGACGAGAATGCCACGCTGCAGGCCAATCGACTGGTCAAGCGCGTGGTGGGCGAGGGGATGCCGGAACAGAAGTGAGGCCGTTGAGGAAGCGATCGGAATCGGGGGACGTTCACAGGTGACGACGGTTAAGAACGTACACGAGCGCACGTTACACGCACCCCTCGGTTCCGTCGCTGCCCTTATCGACTCCCTCGGCTCCGACGACGATCGCCTCTGGCCACGCGACCGCTGGCCCGCGATGCGATTCGACCGCACGCTATCTGTGGGGGCGGCGGGAGGACACGGCCCCGTTCGCTACTTCGTGGAGAGCTACGCCCCCGGGCGCTCGATCCGGTTTCGCTTCACCGCGCCACGGGTGTTCGACGGCGTTCACGGCTACGAGGTTCTGGCGGACGGCCCCGAAAGGACCCGCCTGCGGCACCTTCTCGAGATCAGGGCCCGGGGCCACGGTTTTCTAATCTGGCCGCTCATCTTCCGCCCTCTGCACGACGCCTTGATCGAAGACTCGCTCGACCGCGCGCAGCGGTTCTGCGGCGAAGAGCCGGCAGGTGCCGAGTGGTCGCGGTGGGTGCGCGCCTTGCGCTGGGCCTTCCGCAGGTTACGAAGACGTCACAGCTAGCCCACGATGGCCTGACGCCCAGACAAGCGTTCGCAGCAGGCGCACCCCATCTGGTACCGAAAGAATGTCCCGATGGCTTGCCCTGACAATACTCGTAGCTGCCTCCGGTGTCTCTGCCTTCTTTCGTCGGCGCGCGCGGCTAGCCGGGAATGCCATCGAGCGGTGGCAAGAGGGCAGCTTGGCTGTGGTCGCCCGAGCCGCGATCGGGTTGCCGTTGTGGCTTAGCGTCGTCGCCTACGTCGTGAACCCTAAGTGGCTTGGCTGGTCCGCGCTTTCGCTTCCGACCTGGCTTCGCTGGACCGGTACGGTTCTGGCGATCCTGGCGGTACCCGGCGTGTTTTGGACGTTGCGTGCGCTGGGCACCAATGTCAGCGAGACGTTTCTCACCAAGCCCGGGCAGACGCTAGTTACCGACGGCCCCTATCGTTGGATTCGCCACCCGCTCTATACCACCGCGGTCGGACTGTTCCTCGGGTTGGGATTGATGGCTGACAGCTGGTTCATTTTGCTCTTTGCGATTCTGGCGCTGGCCCTGGTGCGTTGGGTGGTGATCCCTCTTGAAGAGCGGGAGTTGCTCGCCAAGTTTGGCGACGAATATCGGAGAATGCGGTCTAGAGTTAGCAGCCCTGCTTGGCAGCGTTTGGAAACCGTGCCTTTGGACAAATTGCAGCGACAGCTGTTCTCGACCTTCGGAGGCCCGACCATGCTCCGCCCGCTAACCGTGTTCGTCATCCTGCTCGTCTTGGTGTCCGGCAACCTGACGGGGCAAGATCTCCAGGTCGCCGAGCTCGGCGAGTGCTGCCTCGAGAGCGGCGAGGTGATTCAGGAGTGCCGTCTCGGCTACCGAACCGTAGGCACGATCGCCGCGGACAGCGACAACGTCGTGCTCTTCCCCACCTGGTTCGGCGGAACCAGTGAGCAGATCCTGGGGCTTCTCGGACCGGACGGCATGATCGACACGTCGGAGTTCTTCGTCGTAGTCGTCGATGCTTTCGGAAATGGCGTCTCTTCGTCACCGTCAAACAGTGCCGCGCAAAGTGGAGCGGCCTTCCCGCGAATCACGATTCGTGACATGGTCCGTAACCAACACCGGCTGCTCCGCGAGAGGCTGGGGATTAACCATTTAGAAGCGGTGGTCGGCATCTCGATGGGAGGGATGCAGGCTTTCGAGTGGGCCGTCAGTTACCCGGGGTTCGCGGAGAAGATCATCCCGATCGTTGGCTCGCCGCGCCTGGCGGTCTACGACATCGTTCTCTGGGAGACAGATCTCAGGATTCTGGAGTGGTTTCTGGCTTGTCGATGTCAGCCGCCGGCGGCGGTGCGGCGTGGGATGTACTTCTTGATGGGAGGTCCCGACTACCGCTCGCGCGTCTCGCCCCGCGATAGCCTTCCCGGGGCCCGCGCTTCTCTGGAGGCCGCATCGCTGACCGAGGACAGAGCCCACGATCTCGGCGCTCAGCTCCACGCGATGATCGACCACGACGTCTCCACACCGTTCGACGGCTCACTGGACCGGGCTGCGTCTCGCGTTCAGGCTGAGGTCCTCGTCGTAGTGGGCCTCGTGGATCACGTAGTGACCCCGACTCCGGCGCTGGAATTCGCCCGCCTTCTGGATGCCCCCACCCTCGAATTCGGTAACGACTGCGGTCACCAGGCTCCCTGGTGCGAGGTGGGCAGCTTCAATTCCTCTGTCCGAGACTTCCTCCGCAGGTGAGGAAGCCTGCGCTCTTTCAGCCGATGAAATACGTAACGCAACCCGAGGTACTCGATCAGCTCGCGAATCGACTCGGCGCGCTTCGCCCCGACAGTCGGCGTCGCTGGGGCACGCTGACGCCGGGCGAGATGCTTTGCCATCTGGGCGACGCGGCGGCGAGCGTTCTGAACGGGCCCGAGCCGCGCCGCCGTCGCCGGCGATCTCTCGTCAAATGGGTGGGGCTCTACTCGGGGATCCCCTGGCCGCACGGCGTCAAA
>CAYGCC010000318.1:0-19882 GCA_964348165.1 uncultured Gemmatimonadota bacterium
CCACCACCGCCATCCCCCCGAAACGCTGGCCGTCGCGGACGCCGGCCTCACCGGGTGCGCCGCCGCCGCCCTCCCCGCAACCGGTCGCCAACAGGCCAACGATCAGGCCACCGATCAGCCGTGCTTCACGCATGAGCTCCATCGCTCCTCGCGCTCAGAACCTCCGCCGGGCCGGCGGTATCCACCAGTCCGCGATGTTGACGAGCGTCCCGCGCGCGTCCATCTCCGCGCCCTGAATACGATCCGACACAGCGGCCAGCTCGTCCAGCCACATGAGAAAAGTAAAAGGTTGGGCTTCCTGGAGGGCAATGGAGAATTCCGACCAGAGCCGGCGCGCCTCCGTGTCATCCATGGTGGCTGACGCCTGATCGATGAGACTGTCCACCCGCTCGTCCTTGAGGCCGCTCCGATTGTAGCTGCCGGGCCGGTCGGCCTGAGAGGAATGAAATAGAGCGGCGGGGTCGACCCGGAAGTTGTCCAGGACCCAACTCTGCACGACGGCCTCGAAGTCGCGGCCTCGATGGCGGGCCAGCAGCGTTTGCCATTCCAGTGTCTTCACCGCGACATCCGCTCCGATACGAGCGAGTTGGGATTGAACGACCTGCGCGATATCCACCCTCACGGGGTTTTCATGATTGGTCATCAGGGTGAAGCGCAGTGGAGTGCCGGCGGAGTTCTCGCGCACACCGTCGTCATCGCGATCCCGCCAACCGGCTTCGTCGAGAGCCGTAGCGGCGAGCGCCTGACCGTAAGGGAGTGGGTCGATGGGTGTGTACATCGGATGCCAGGGCGCGATGGTGCCGGTCGCCAGCTGGCCGTAACCGAACAGCAGAGCGTCGATCAACTGCTGTCGATCGATGGCCATCGTCAGGGCGCGCCGGACACGCGGATCGCTGAGGATCGGCTTTCGGACGTTCCAACCGATGTAGTAGTACTCGCGGAACGGGAAGTGGTGAAGCCGCAGACCTTCGGTGCCCTTCACCTGCTCGGCCTGATGCGGGAACAGAGAGGCGTTGACATCGATCTGGCCGGTCAGCGTCTCCGACAGCAGGGTCGCCGGTTCGCCCACGAAGCGAAAGATGACGCGGTCCAGGTAGGGCGGGCCGCCCAGCGAAGCTGGGAACTCGGGGTTGCGCTCCAGCGTGATGCTTTGTCCCGACTCCCAGCGCACGAACCGGAAGGGTCCGCTTCCCACGGGCGCCCGATTGAACTCGGCCCGCATCATATCCGCGGGGGGTACGTCGGCCAGCAGGTGTCTGGGCGCCGGCGCCCACCAGAACCCATCCAGCGGCCGCGCGTGAGGCCGGCTGAAGCTGAAGCGGATGGTGAACGAGTCGATCACCTCGGCGGAGGCGATGTGCTCCAGGTAAGCGGAAGAGAGGACCGACGCCGTGGCGGGGTCCTTGGCGCGGGCGAAGGTGAACTCCACATCGTACGCCGTCACCGGTCGGCCGTCGTGCCAGCGCACCTCCCTGTTCAGGTCGAAGGTGACCGCGCTCGGCTCCAGTTCCCAGCGCTCCGCCAGATAGGGCCGCGGCTCGAAGGCGGAGTCGTACTGCACCAGCGGGGTGAACAGCATGTAATAGATCACCTCGTTGGTGTTCTGGTCGGTGTTGACCAGCGGATTGAACGACTGCATCTCAGCGTTGAAGGCGACGATCGCCGTGCCACCCGGGCTGGGGCCCGCGTCCACGTCGTCGCTCACCACGCGCTCGCCGCCACAGGCGAGGGTGGCGAGCCCGAGCAGGATCAACCACCATCTAGAAGCTCGATTCATCAAAGTCGCCATGTCCATTCGGGGTCGGAAAACCGGCGCGCGTGGTGGATGACTCGGGACTTCTCGTCGGTCGTGAGTTCGGACTCTTCCAGCTGAATGCCAAGCAGCCGCTCGAACCCGCTGATCAGAGTATCCACCAGCTCGTTCCAGGTCGGCAAATGCGGTAGCAGCTCATCCAGGGCCGCCGGCGTCTCGTGGAGGGCCTCTGGGCGCTGCACTTTCAGCAGTTGGACCGTTGGCGACTGATCGGCCGTGAGCAGGAGCGACCCGTGCTGAAGCAGCACGCCGCGCTCGCGCAGCTGGGCGGAACCGACCAGCTTGCGATGACCGGCGACGATGGCGCCGCCATCCAGTTCGTTGAAGCAGGGCTCGGTGGAGGGCCGAACCCCGTGACCGGAGTCGGACACCAGCTCGGTGGCGGCACCCAGCAATCGAAGGCCGGCGAGCAAGGCCTTGTGGATCGCCTCGAAGGTGCGGCGCGGGCCGCCGAGCTGGCGATCGCCGATGGCCACCGAGTAGGTGATCTCGCGGTGATGGAAGACGGCCCTCCCTCCCGTGGGCCGACGCACGAACTCGATGCCACGCCGCTCCGCCTCGGCCAGATCGTATTGGCCTTTGGCCGGTTGGTTGCGCCCGAGCGAGACGCATGGCGGCCACCAGCGGTAGAAGCGTAGAACGGGCCGGCCACCGCCGCGCACCGATTCGGCGAGGACCATGTCGGTGGCCATGTTGCGGGCACCCGGCGCGGCGGGGCTTTCCACCAACCTCCAGAGGTTCGACGAGCTGGGCTGAGCGCCCCGTCCTGCCGGGCTCGGCATCGGCTGGGCCGCCGGGGTTTTGGTTTGATTCACGGTTGGCGCAACACCTGTGAGGAGCGGCCGCGTCGCCGCGACCCGGTCGCAGCCCGCTCGACCGCCTCAGCTCTGAGCGGAAATGGGTTCCCGGCCGATGCTACTTCGCCACGTAGCGCACGTCTGGCTGACGATTCGCCCGGGCCTCGTCCAGCCGACGTACCGGCGTCGTGTACGGCGCGTTCTTCACCAGGTCGGGATCCGTTGACGCCTCTTCCGCGATTTGCAGCATCACGTCGCAAAAACGATCCAGCTCCTGTTTCGTCTCCGTCTCCGTCGGCTCCGTCATGATCGCCTCGGCGACGATCAGCGGAAAGTACACGGTGGGGGCGTGGATCCCGAAGTCGAGAAGTCGTTTTGCCAGATCGAGTGTGCGCAGGCCGTGCTTCTTCAGGAAGGCTCCGGAAAAGACTGACTCGTGGAGGCCGCGGCCGTAGGGAAGCTCGTAGGTATCCTCGAGCCGCGCCGAGATGTAGGCGTTGTTCAGCACCGCCGTCCTGGCGGTCTCTGGGATGCCCTCACGGCCCAGCATGCGCAGATAGGTGTAAGCGCGAACCAGCACACCGAAGTTGCCCCAGAACCCGTGCACCTTTCCGATGCTGGTCGGTCGATCCCAGTCCAGCGAGTAGCTGCCGTCCGCCTCCTGCTGCAGGATCGGGAGTGGCAGGTACGGGGCCAGATGTGCCTTCACCGCCACCGGACCGGCGCCGGGTCCTCCGCCCCCATGGGGGCTCGAGAACGTCTTGTGCAGGTTGATGTGCACGATGTCGTAGCCGAGATCGCCGGGCCGCGTGATCCCCATCAGGGCGTTCAGGTTGGCCCCATCCATGTACATGAGGCCGCCGGCGTCGTGGACGATGCGGGCGATCGTCTCAATCTCCGATTCGAACTTCCCCAACGTGTTGGGGTTGGTCAGCATCACGCCGGCCACGTCGTCGCCGAGTGCCGCCTCTAACGCCGCCGGATCCATTCGACCTTCAGCGTTCGACTTGAGGGTGACCACCTCGTAGCCGGCCATGATGACCGTGGCCGGATTCGTACCGTGGGCGCTGTCCGGGATGATGATCTTCTTGCGCGGGTCGCCCTGAGCCGTGTGGTAGGCGCGGAAGAGCAACGCCCCCACCAGCTCACCCTGCGCGCCCGCCGCGGGCTGTAGGGTGATCGCGTCCATCCCGGCGATCTCCGTGAGCATCGCGCCCAGCTCCCACATCAGCCGGAAGGCGCCCTGTACGGCGGAGGTCGGCTGAAAGGGGTGCAGGTCAGCGAGGCCGGGCAGACGCGCGGTCAGCTCGTTGACCTTCGGGTTGTATTTCATTGTGCACGACCCGAGCGGATAGAACGCCTTGTCGACATGGTGGTTCTTCAGAGAGATCGCGGTGAAGTGGCGCACCACGTCGGACTCGGGGACCTCGGGCAGCGCGGGCGGCGATTTTCTCAGCGACCAGGCCGGTAGCATCTCCGAGAGCGGGCGGGCCGGGGCGTCCGACTCGGGCACGGACGTGCCAAGACGGCCCGGACGAGAGCGCTCGAAGATCAGCGGCGTGGGGCGCTGTAGTGGGTTTTGCTCGCTCGTCATTGTCTTCCAGCTCTTTATCACTCAGTCGGTTGCGTCGCGCATTCCCAGGCTTGGCCTCGCCGTTCTCGGTGCCGAGACGGAAGCCCGGATCAGAACTCGTGGCTCTGGCCGGGCTCGAGGACCACGACCTTGGCCCGCGAGCCCACATGAGCGGCGAACGCTTTCGGGTCCTGCTTGATCATGTCGAACGTGTTGTAGTGCATGGGGATGACCGTCTGGGGCTCGATCATCTCCACCGCGCGCACCGCGTCGTCGGGCCCCATGGTGAAATTGTCGCCGATGGGTAGGCAGGCGACGTCGACCTGGCCCTTCAGCAACTGCATGTCGGCGATCAATGCCGTGTCGCCGGCGTGATAGACCCGACGCCCGTCGAGGTTGATCAGGAAGCCCCCGGGAACCGTCGTGAACTGGCCCGACTCGTCGCCTTCCACGGCGCCGCCGTGCAAGGCCGGCGTCATCTTGATGTAGCCGACCGGGAAGTGGTATCCGCCGCCGATGTGCAGCGGGTGCACGTTTTCGATCCCCTTCACCGTGTTGGCGAAGGAGACGATCTCGAAGGTCGAGATCACCAGCGCGCCGGTGCGCTTGGCGATCTCCCAGGCGTCGCCGATGTGATCGCCGTGGCCGTGCGTCAGCAGCAAGTAGTCCACCTTCTTGATCTCACCCGGCCCCACGTCGGCGATGGGGCTGCCTGACAGGAACGGGTCGATCAGCAGGACCGTTCCGTCGTTTGCCGTGAGCGTGAAGCAGGCGTGGCCGTGAAAGGTCAGCTTAGGCATGTGCGGCCTCCCTCAAGACTTCCAGAAGCAGGTCGACGTCCTGCTTCGAGCGCTTCTCGGTGAACGCGATCAATAGACCATCATCGACATCGAGCTGCGGGAAACGTGACAGCGCCACGCCCGCGAGAACGCCGTGCTCGGCACCCCGCTCGATCACCTCCCGGGCCGCGACCGGCGTTTTCACGGCGAACTCGCGAAAGAACGGCGCATCCGGGAACAACGGCTCAAGGCCGATTCCGGTGATTCTGTCGAAGGCGTAGTGGGCGATGCGGGCGCTGGCCTCCGCCACGCGCCTCAGCCCCTCGCGTCCGATGGTCGAGAGATAGATTGTCGCGGCCAGAGCGTTTAGCCCCTGGTTCGTGCAGATGTTGCTGGTCGCTTTTTCGCGCCGGATATGCTGCTCGCGCGTTTGGAGCGCGAGCACGAAGCCGCGGCGACCATCCACGTCCTCGGTGGCTCCGACGATCCGGCCGGGCATCTGACGGATGTAATCGCGCCGCGCCGCAAACAGGCCGACGACGGGGCCACCGAGGCTCAGCGGGTTGCCCAGCGGCTGGCCTTCGGCCACGGCGATGTCGGCGCCGCACTCGCCGGGGCTCTTGAGGATCGCCAGCGATATGGGATCGACCACGGCGATGCACAGCGCGCCGGCGTCATGCGCAAGGCTCGCCGCCGCCTCCAGGTTCTCGATCAGCCCGTAGAAGTTGGGGCTCTGAACGACCACCGCCGCCGTCCGCTCATCCAGCAGCTTCTTCAACGCGTCGAGATCCGTCGTGCCCGCAGCGTCGCGCGGGGCGATCTCGACCGGGAGGGCGAGCCCGAGATTGTAGGTGTCGAGCACCTGCCGGTAGTGCGGGTGCGTCGTGAGCGAAAGGACGATCTTGTTTCGGTTCTTCTGGATCGAGCGCGCCATCAGCGCTGCTTCGGCCACCGCCGAGGCGCCGTCGTACATCGAGGCGTTGGCGACTTCGAGCCCAATCAGCTCGGAGACCAGGCTCTGGAATTCGTAGATCGATTGGAGCGTCCCCTGGCTTACCTCGGCTTGATAGGGTGTGTAAGCCGTGTAAAACTCGCTCCGCCGTATCAGGTGATCGACGACGGCGGGGACGTGGTGATCGTAATACCCCGCTCCCGCGAAGCAGATGAGGTTGCGGCTGTCGGCAGCCAGCTCCTGCAGCGCTCTCACCGCCTCCCACTCCGACAGGGCGGCGGGCAGATCGAGGGGTCCGTCGAGGCGGAGCTTCTTCGGTATGTCGGCGAAAAGCTCGTCCTCGGACTTGATGCCAATGACCTTGAGCATCTCTGCTCTGTCGGCCTCCGAATGCGGTACGAAACTCATGGCGTCTCTGTCAATCCAATGTATGTACTTTGGTAGTCCCGGCCGTCACGCCTCGGTGATGATCTTCTTGTAAGCGTCCGGGCCCAACAGACCGTCCAGTTCGGCCTGGTCGCTGACCCGCAACCGGATCATCCAACCGTCGCCGTAGGGATCGCGGTTGACGACGGCGGGATCTTCCTGCAGCGCTTCGTTCACCGCCGTCACTTCGCCGGCCACTGGAGTGTAAAGCTCGGACACCGCTTTGACGGCCTCAATCGTGCCGAACGGCTCCATCTTGCCGAACGAGCTGCCCACGTCCGGAAGCTCGACGAAAACGATGTCGCTCAGCTCGCCCTGGGCGTAGTCGGTAATGCCTACGATGATCTCATCGTCACCGGCGCGCCGAATGTATTCGTGCTCTTTCGTGTAGAGCAGATCGTCAGGGACCCGTGATTCCGCCATAATTCCCTCCGCGAACGAAGCGATCGTGGTCGATTGGAGCTAAGTCGGCGCGTCACAATACCGGGGCGCTCGCGGCGCCGTCAAGGCGCTTGAACCGGTTCGGTTTTCGGCTCGACGTGCGGGTGGCGACCCGGAGAACCGGCCCCAAAAACCCTTGCTGCGAGGGGCGTTACGGCCTAGGTTGGCAACAATGACGCGGGGAATCATACACGCGTCGATTGGAATTGGTGCCCTTGGCGCGAACCCTTAGCGAAAGGAGGTGGTCCAGTGTCCGTTGAAATATCTGGCCAACCGGCACGGGCGAGCGACTGCCTCGCGGTGGTGTAGGCTTGCTACCAGCCTCTGTCGGGGGGATTTGACCCGGCGACGCCACGCGGCGTCGCGCCGGTTGAGCCAGATCCCCAGCCGGCCGTCGGTCTCACAGATCGGCGGCCGGTTCTCATGTCCAGTAGGTCTAGCCGCCGTTCCCGGGACCGGTCAGGCGGTGGACGGGCGCCGGCTCGGGTTGACCGGTCCGAGCCTCCTCGCCGAGACGGTAGATGCGGTAAGTCGGGTAGGCGAAGTCAACGGCGGGTTCCTGGGCGAACTCGTCGAGTATCCGTTCGGAGATCTGGTTAACCGACGAGCGGCGGCGCCGAGCCGGAGTCAGATAACGCAGCGTCAACAGCACGCCGGACTCGGCGATCTCGGTGTAAACGATCGGCGCCGTGGAGCCCAGCCGGTAGGCGAATCGTCGTTCGAGCTTTTCGAAGCCCGCCCGCAACTCGGGCACGATCTTCTCGTATTGCTCCTGAGCGATCTCGCTTATGATCTCTCGGGCGCGCTTCCAGTCGCTCTCGAAGGTGACCAGGATCTGGATCTCCTGCCAGACGAGGGGGTTCACGGAAGCCGAGGCGATCACCTTGCCGCTGAGAAAGAGGCTGTTGGGCACCGTGACGATGCGGCCGGTGGACTGGAGGGCGTGGACGAGCGGCTCTCCGACCTCGAGCATCGTCGTCTTGAGGAGGCCGATGTCGATCACGTCGCCTTTGATGCCCTCGACTTCGACTCGGCTGCCGATCTCGACGCCGCGGCGTGAGCTCACGTAGATCCAGCCGGCCAACGAGCGAACGACGTCGGCGAGGGCGATGGTGATGGCGGCGGCGAGAAGTCCCAGAACCGTGCCGATGTCGGCCAGGGCGAGCCGCTCCGCGAACAAGGTGACCGCGGTGACGGTGAGAGCGATCCAGAAGACATAGGTGACGACTTTGCGGAGCTGGTGGCGCTGGTTTACGTCTTCGATGTGTGCATCGATGGCGCGGCGCGTAAGTCGCGAGACTCCGTAGAGGGCGAGGCCGATCAAGAACAGGATGATCAGCTTCTCGAGGACGCCCCCGCTGGTCATCGCGACCCCCACGCGTTCGATGAACCGTGAGATCCGGCCGGCCTGCTCCTGCGCCTCCTGGACCGGGGTCTGTAATGCCGCGAGGCTCATGGCGATGCGGAGTCCAAACATGTCGCGTGCAATATGGGTCACCGTGGTAGCGGCGCGCTACGCCCGCCTCGGGCCGTTGCGGTCGCTGGCTGCGCCGGACTGAGCGGTTGGATCGGAGCGGGACGCGCGGCAAGCGAGCGGCCGTTCGATCGCGGCCCGCTAGGCCCTCGCGGCTGGCCTTGCTGGGGGGGTTCGCCTCGATC
This sequence comes from uncultured Gemmatimonadota bacterium, assembly GCA_964348165.1. Taxonomy (GTDB): domain Bacteria; phylum Gemmatimonadota; class Gemmatimonadetes; order Palauibacterales; family KS3-K002; genus CAYGAJ01. Next base: position 8,441 of record CAYGCC010000318.1, read on the forward strand.
TACCTGATCTGGGGGTCGACCTACCTCGGAATTCGCTTCGCGATCGAGAGCCTGCCGCCTCTCCTCATGACCGCGTTGCGCTTCGCCCTGGCTGGCACCGTTATGTACGCCTGGGCGCGTCTCACCGGGGTGCCTGCCCCAAGACGCGCGCACTGGTTGCCGGCGGCACGAGTGGGCGCGCTGATGCTGCTGTTCGGCGTGGGTGGCACGGCGTGGGCCGAGCAGCGGGTTCCGTCGGGGGCGGCTGCCCTGATCGTCGCCGTAGGGCCGGTCTGGATGGTGCTGGTCGACTGGATCTGCTACGGCGGTGAGCGTCCCGATCTGCGAGTGGCGGGCGGGTTGCTGCTCGGCCTCAGCGGGATGGCGCTGCTGGTTGGGCCCGAGCAGCTGGCCGGCGCGGGCCGCATCGACCCGATCGGCGCCGGCGTCATCCTCTTCGGCACCATCACCTGGGCGTTCGGGTCGCTCTACTCGCGCGACGCCGAGCTTCCGACGTCGCCGGTCCTGGCGACGGGAATGGAGATGCTGGCAGGTGGGGCGATACTGCTGCTGGCCGGCACGATCATCGGCGAGTGGGGCCGCTTCGCCCCCGCTCAAGTGACGCTGCGCTCCGTGCTCGCCCTGCTCTACCTGGCGGTCTTCGGATCGATCGTCGCCTTCAGCACCTACCTTTGGCTCTTGAAAGTCGTGTCGGCGGCGCGAGTCGTTACGCACGCCTACGTCAATCCTGTTGTCGCGGTCTTCCTCGGCTGGTGGCTCGCCGACGAACCGCTCACACCCCGGACCTTGTTGGCGGCGGCGGTGATCATCGGAGGGGTGCTGGTGATCGTCAGTCGCCGGGAGCGCGTTCGTGTGCCGGCGGTCGAGCCCGAGCACGTCTGATGCCCGTCGCGGTGAGGTCGTTTGCGCCCGCGCTCAGCTACCGGGCAGGGTTTCGTCCTCCCGAATTCGGCGCGCGATCGCGAAGCCGCTAAAGCCATAGACGATGGCCACGAGGAAGCCGGTGTAGTTGAGGACCGCCCAGGGCAAGTAACTGAGCGTCGGCACTTCCAGCGTCGCCGCCATGAACACGCCGGCCGCCGACCAGGGGATCAGCGGCACCACCACGGTGCCGCTATCCTCGAGCGTGCGTGAGAGGTTCTTCGCCGCCAGGCCGCGCGAGCGATAGGCGGGCGCGAACAACTCTCCCGGCAGAAGGATCGTGAGGTAGCTGGACCCGGTGATCAGGGCGGTGAAGATCGTGGAGCCGACGGTGGCAGCGATCAGCTGGCCCGTGGTTCGCGCCGCGCGCAGCAGGTAGCCGAGGGCGACGTCGAGCATGCCGGCCCGTCCGGCGATCCCGGCGAACGAGAACGCCGCGAAGACGATGAGCGTCACCTCCATCATCGGACCCATGCCCCCGCGGCTCAGCAGCCCGTCCACCGCCGCATCGCCGGTCTCGGCCACGTAGCCGGTCACCATCGACTCGACGACGCTCGTGAGGGGCTCGCCCTGAATGATCACGGCGAGCGCGCCCGCGAGGCCAGAGGCCAGCAGGATGCCGGGCACCGTGGGGCGTTGGCGCAGGGCGAAGTAGAGTACCACCGGAAGCGGGAGCAGCACCCAGAAGCTCATCACGAAAGCCGAGTCGAGCGTCTCGAGGATCGCTGCCACTCGTTCGGGCGAGCTCGCCGCCCGGCTCTGCAGCCCGGCGATCAGGTAGACGGCAAGGCCGAGCGTCCAGGCCGGGACCGTGGTCCACAGCATATGGCGGATATGATCGAAGAGGTTCGAGCTGGCCGCGACGGGCGCCAGATTCGTGGTGTCGGAAAAGGGCGAGAGCTTGTCACCGAAGTAGGCCCCGGCGACGACGGCACCGGCCGCGGCCGCGGGTGCGACGCCCAGGCCGCCGGCAACGCCCATGAGGGCGATGCCCATGGTGCCGACGGTGCCCCAGGAGGTGCCGGTGAAGAGCGAGACGAACGAGCAGAGCACGCAGGCGGTGACCAAGAAAAAGCGCGGCGAGATGGTGTAGAGCCCCAGCCGGACCAGCAGAGGGATGGTGCCGGCGGCGATCCAGCTGCTGATCAGCGCGCCCACGCTCACCAGGATCAGCACCGCCGGAAGCGCTTTGGCGATCCCTTCGATGATGCCGGCCTGCAGCTCGGCCCAAGAGTAGCCCAGTCGCACTGCCACCAACGCCGCCACTGTTGAGGCGGCAACTAGCAGGATCTCGATTCGGAGACGGTACACGCCGTAGCCGAGACCGAGAAGCACCGCCATCACCAGGAACGGGAGGAAGGCCTCGAACGAGGTCGGTGCCCGGCGGTTATCGAGGTTCACCCGTGGCGGATCCAGCGGATCAACTCGGGGAGCGTCGGTCGCTTACCGGTCATCAGCAGTCCCACCCGATAGATTCGTCCGCCGATCCAGGCCACGAACAGGATCGCCAAGACCTGCAGCGCGAAGACCATTGGGATCTCCCAACCGGCCACCGCACCCAGCACGTAGCGCGAGATGAAGAGCACCGGCGTGAAGAACGGGAACCAGGAGAGCACCGTGCCCGCCGTGCTGCCGGGAGCTTCGAGCACAATGGGGATGATTAGGATCGGTACGATCGCGACCAGCGTGACGGGAAGCTGAAGCTGAGACGCCTCCTGCTCGCTGCTGGCGATGGCGCCTGCCGAGGCGTACATGCCGCCGTAGAGGAAGTAGCCGGTGAGGAACAGGCCGATGAACAGGAAGAGCGTGTCGAGCCCGACTGGGAGCTGTCTGAGGAACTCGACATCGGCCAAGACCTGAGCGCTCGCCGCGTATATCGTGATGATGCCGAGTAGGGCCAGCCAGACGCCGACCTGCGTCAGGCCGACCGCGCCCACGCCGAGAATCTTCCCCAGCATCAGCTCCCAAGGACGTAGGCTCGAGAGGATGATTTCGACCGTCTTGCTCGCCTTCTCCGAGACGGCGGCCCGCAGCATCATCGCTCCGTATAGCAGGACTACCGTGTAGATGGCCAGACCGAGGATGTGTGCGGTGAGCTCGGTCTGCCCCTGCTCCCGCGAGACGCCTTGCTCGGTCACCCGGTAGGTCTCCAGCTTTAGGGGCCGGGTGAGTCGGTCGGCCTGCTCGGGCTCCAGCCCCAGCGCGCGCGCCTGGAGAAGGCGCACGGCAGAGGTTAGGGCAGGCTCGAGGCTGGCTTTGACCAGGGTGCGGCCCACATCGCGGCCCCAGTAGGCGACCGGGCCGCCCTCCAGCACGTCGCCGGGGATGTAGAGATAGCCGGCGATTTCTTCGGCCAGAGTCTGCTCTCGCAGGGCGGCAAGCACGAACTCGCTGTCTCCCTCGGGAGCGGGACGGTACCGCAGGCGGCCCTCGGTGAACGCCTCCGTCTTCAACAGCTCATCCAGGACGGCGCCGTTTTCGTCCAGCACGCCGAGTACGACCGGGCGCTCCACCTGTTGCAGCGCGAGAACGACCGGGATGGCCATGGCTCCCAAGAGCAACACAGGAGCGAGGACCGTCGTCAAGATGAACCAGCGGCTGCGCACGCGCGCGAGATACTCGCGCCGAGTCACCGCGAAGACTTTCGGCCTAGCCACGAGCCCTCGCAACGAAGATCTCGTGAAGCGACGGCTCGCTCACTTCGAAGCGGTTCACGATCGCCCCGGCCCGTAGCGCGGCTTCGAGGAGCTGCTGCGGCTTGACGCCGCTGCGAAGCGAGACCGCCACGTGTGTGCCGCGATCCTCAATGCTTTCGACGAGGGAGCGATCGCTGAGTACCCCGTCACCGCCTTCGATGGCCAGGAGTATCTGTCGGCGGCCGGCAAGCCACGCCTCGCGCTTTATTTCGGCCAGGGTGCCGTCCAAAACTTTGCGCGCGTCCTTGATCATCACGACACGTTCACACAGCCGTTCGGCTTGATCCATGTTGTGGGTCGAGAATAGAACTGTTGCGCCGCGGGACCGCTGCTCGAGCACGATCTCCTTCAAGATGTCGACGTTCAGCGGGTCGAGCCCGGCAAACGGTTCGTCGAGGATCAGGAGTTCAGGCTCGTGCAGCACGGTTCCGATGAACTGAACCTTCTGCTGCATACCGCGGGAAAGTTCCTCGACTTTCTTGTCGGCCCAGGCGGCGAGCTCGAGACGCTCGAGCCAGGCCGTGGCACGTTGTGAAGCGGTGCGTCTCGTCGTTCCCTTGAGTTCCCCGAGAAACACGAGCAGTTCGAGAACCTTCATCTTCGGATAGAGCCCGCGCTCCTCGGGCAGGTAGCCGATGAGGTTCCGAACCGTCGAGGTCAGGGGGCCGCCGAGAACTTGCACGTCTCCCTCATCGGCGCCGATGATGTCGAGGATGATTCGAATCGTCGTGGTCTTGCCGGCCCCGTTCGGCCCCAGCAAACCTGTGAGGGTCCGGAGCCGTATCTGGAGATCGAGCCCGTCGACGGCCAGCTTGCGGCCGTAGCTCTTGCTAATGTTATCGAGACGAATGGCGAGGTCTTGGCGCTCCATGCGAAGCGATCCTAGTCTCAGCCCGAGCTTCCTGGCAAGGGCGCAACCTGTGGTGCAACTACCCTCGACATTAGAGGGAGAGTAGCTTTCGACCGATGACCCAGACGACCCGCATCATCGACCTGCGGGTCGTCGCAAGCGGGCTGGCTACGGGTCTTTCACAAGGAGCCAGTGGACATGGACGAGGCCGGCCCAGTGGACTCGGAGGCGATCTAGTTTAGAGGGAGGAGAAGTTGATGGCGGAAAAACGTGGAAGGCTTTGGCGCTGGCTTCTGCCGCGGTTGATCATCTTTGCTGTGGGAATCGGAGTCGGCTATTACGCGCGTGATCGGCAGGCCGTGGAGCTGCGCGAAGCGTACGAGCAGGCGATCGACGAAATGGAAGAGCTCAAGCGGGCGGGGCAGGAGGCGATCGATCGCGGTCGTCGCGCCGGGGAAGGCCTGAAAGCCGGGGCGAAGGCAGCGGCGGACAGCACACGCGCGGCCGTCGAGGAGATCGCCGGCCAGAAGAAGGAATAGCCCTAGCCCAAGACGATCACCGCCAGGAGCACCGCGAGCACCGCCAGCAAGATCCAGGTCAGCGCACGGCTCCCACCCTGTTTCTTCTCACGGTTTGGCATCAAGGTGGGCGCATCGGGAACGGCGCTGCGGATCGGGGTCACCGAGTTCGAGCCCGCGAGCTCCTCGGCGGCAGCGGGGCGTCGCGAGAAGGTAAAAGCGTACTTCCCGATCTGAATCACGTCTCCGGGCTGCAGCCGATGGGGCTGGCTGATTGGCTGCCCGTTCACCTGGGTCGGAGAGCGGCCGTGATCGTGCAGCATGTGATGGCCGCCGCTCGATGTGATCTCCGCTTGCAGGCGTGACACGGCGTGATCAGGGATGATTAAGTCGGAGCGCTTTTCGCGTCCAATCGCGAAGTGGACGCGGTCGACCACGTGGACCTCGCCCGTATCACCCCGGCGCAGCACAGCGATCATCTGGCGCTCGGTCGGCGGCGGCGCTGCCTGAACCGGCTCGGGGCCCGGCTCCGCGGCTGGCGCTTCTGACGTCTGCGGCGCGGCGCTCTTGGAATCGCCGACGTCGTCGAGGAACACGAAGGTCGATCCCGGCAGTGACAGCTTGTCGCCATGGAAGAGCGGGATCGGTTGAGCACTCAACGGTCTGCCGTTAATCTGGATCCGCTCACCGTCGCTCACGGCATAAGCGAAGGCGCCCTGCATCTCGACGTTGATGCCCAACCGACAATCGGACTCCAGATCCGGTATACGGATGTCCGCTCGGGCGTCGGAACCCAAAGTGTTCTCCCCATTCCGCAGCGGATAGAGCCGCTGTCCGTACTCGATGAACGGCATCGCCTGGGTCTCCTGTCCGGCGTCGGGTAGGGAGGTCGGGCGGGGCGGGGCCGTCGATTGGCCCGCCCGCCTGAGAGGCGGGTGCCATCATAGGGGAGGGTATTGCAAGGCCGGGGCCCGGGCGCACCGTGCGCGCGATGCGGCGGGGATAAAGATTCGAAACGGCCTGACGGTAGCGGTCGCCTGGGGCCCGGATCTTGCACATCGCAACGGTGGTTGCATTGGCCAATACGCTTGTGGCTGCCGGGATTGACCGTTTGTTTTGGGTCCGGCATTTTGTAATTTATCTCTTCCCCTGCCTTAGCCTTTCCCGGCTTTTTCTTTATTCTAGGGCGTCTCGGGGTAGACTTCCCGGGCAGCCGTCTTGTGGCGGCATCACATCGGTCGCGGTCAAGGTGACCGATTTTCGGTCCCGAGTCACGTGAGGTGACCGGGGCCGGTGATACTTCTTGTCTGCAAGAAGTGACAGGTTTTGCCTGTGTTTTCCGGGGCAGGGCGTTGGGCGGCCTGGGCGTGCGGAGGGGCGGCGCAACGAGAATCGCGGAGGGGGCGAGCAGACAGCTATGGGCGAGCGAGGCATAACGGTCATTGAACTGGTCGTGGTCATGCTGATGTTTGCGGTGGTGGCCACGGTGGCGCTGCCACGCGCGGTGAAGTCGAGCCCGGAGCAACAGGTCGACCTCGCCGCACGGGCGCTGATGCGGGATCTCGAACAGGTGCGCATGCGGGCGATCGCGGCGAAGCGGCAGGTGCGGGTCCATATCGATCGGTCGAAGGACTTCTATGCCGCGTTCATGGACATCACAGCGGACCGCCAGGGGACGATTGGGGAGACCACGAAGGAGGCGCAGGCGAGCGGGCTACTGGCGCGAGGATCGGAGGGCGGCATTCCAGGCGTACCGTTGCCGAGGCGGGTGACGTTTGGAGCCGGAGCGGCCACGACGGGGCCGAGAGACGTCTCGATCGCCGATCCCGTATCGCTGACGAACGATCGGGTGGACTTCGATGCGCGAGGTTTGGTTACACCGGCGGGTGCGGGTGGTACGGTGTTCATCACGCACGAGGACGACCCGACCGCGGTAGCGGCAGTTTCGATCTCGGGAGCGAGCGCGTTTCGTACCTGGCGGTTTCGAGGCGGCCAATGGACGAGGTGAGAGCTGTGCAGCGAGTGTGCGACGAGCGCGGCTTTGGCATGGTTTCCGTACTGGTGGCCATGGTCCTTCTGGCTGTGGGCGTGGTCGCGCTTTCCAGCTCGAGCGCGTTCCTGGTATCGCTGCAGACGGACGCATCGGCGCGGTCGACAGCGTCGGCGATTGGGGTCGCCTACATGGAAGAAGTGAAGCAGCGGCCGGCCTCGTCGTTGGCGTCAGAGAGTCCGACGGCGGTCAACGAAATTGGCGAAGCGGATTCCCTCGGCGTGTTCATCCGCACGCTGACCGTGAGCGATGATCCGAGTTCGCCGGACGTAGCCCGGACGACAGTGGATGTGGAATACCCGGCGGGGCTGGGTCGGACGCGCACCATCAGCCTGGTGACGCTCATCTACCGAGGGTATAAATCGTGGTGAAGACGTCGCTGACTCTAGGGCGATGCGGTTGGCGTCTGAACGAGTCGGCGCGCCGCGGTTTCACGTTCGTGGAGCTGATGGTCGCCCTCACCCTGGGGGTGGTCGTTCTGAGTGCGGCGATCGGCTATTTGCTGACCGAGCTGCGCACTCTGACGGGTAGCGATCTCCGTCACAGCTTGAGCCGCAACGGGCGCTACATCAGCGTCGCGCTGCGCCACGATCTTCACAAGGCGGGCGTCGGAATCGAGAGCACGACGACGTTTGGCACGGTGAATACCTGGGTGGGAAACTGGGGTGACACGCTGGTGGTTGTGTATGTGCCTTATTTGCCGGAGCCCGCACCGCCGCACCCCTTGATTCCGCCCTCGGGCGGAGGGAACCCCCTGGCGCCGGGAGGGACCTGCGGGTCGCGGTGTCTCGACCTGAAGAAGGACGGGTTGAAGCCGCTGGAACTGGGAGTCGGAGATTTGGCGCGCCTGGAGGTGGTGAGCGAGCGGCGGCTGGTGATCATCGAGGATCTGACGGTGACGAGCGACACGAGCTTTCAGCTCCGCTTCACCGATGCGCCGACGATACTCGGGCAGCCAGCCGGGCTGTCCGGTGGTCTGCTACTCGATCGCTTTGCCACCTACGTGCAGAAGCTTACCCCGATCCTCTACTACCTAGACGGGCAAGGCCAGTTGCACCGGGCGGAGCGGCTGAATCTGAACGGCTCGCCGGATGGAGATGTGCTGGCCTACGAGGTTGAGCGGTTCGACGTGAAGCTCGTGTTCGCCGATGGCGATGAGCTGGAAGGGGCGGATGTGGCGGACTCGGATGCGACGAACGACTTCGATGACATCATGGCTGTGCGGATCCGGGTGGATCTCAAGGCCGACCGCATCGACCCGCGGGTGAATCAGGGCAAGCTGCTTCGCAAGAGTTATGAGTTCAATATCTCGCCACGCAATCTGAGGTACGAGAAGTTGAGACTGTAGGTGGGGTGATACGATCGGCGCTGGCGAGGGCGCGAACGCTGCCGCGCCGCTGTTCTTGGTGAGAGGAGGCGAGATCGCATGAGATCGCAGCCAATCGTTGAGACGAGAGAGAACGTGCCGTACGGTCATGTCACCAATCGGCACGGGCTCGCACTCGCCGCCACGCTGCTCGTTCTGGCGATGATGGGTGTGCTGGTGGCAGCTGCGGTCAGAGCGGCGATGACGTCGGTCCGCACGGCGGGTCTGGAATACCACGAGGCGCGGGTCTTCTACGCCGCCGAGGCGGGAGGAGAGGCGGCGCTGGCGCAGCTCAGGCTCGCGCTGCTGGACGGCTATCTCTCCGATGCGGAGCTGTCCGGCATCACCACGCCGACGATCAACGGGTTCGACTACGACAGCTTTTCCGTAGAGCGACAGGGCTCTGCAGTGGTGGAGAACATCACCGATGGTCCCTACACCGGGCTCTACGCTTTGACCCAAATCGTCGACATCTACTCCCGGGCCGAGGATGCCAACGGCACGACAGCCGGAATTGTCCTCAGAGCCAAGGCCCGGGCCATCCCGATCTTCCAGTTCGGCGTGTTCTTCGAGAAGGACCTGGAGGCCACGAACGGTCCGCCGATGGAGTTCATGGGTCGGGTGCACTCCAACGGCAACATCTATCTCAGCTCCCCCAATGCGTGGTATCGCGACATGATCACCACGCCGAACAAGGTCTTCTGGGATCGCAAGGACTACCACAAGAAGGAGAACGGCGTCTTCATCAACGACGCTGCGGCCAATGAGGTCAAGCTGAGCTTCGACAGCCGCTCGATCGCGGATCCGCAGGCCTTCAAGAACGCCAGCTGCGCGGATTTCGACTGCCGGCTGCAGACCGACGCTTTCGGGGTGGATTCGCTGAAGCTGCCGCTTCCCCCGGGGGTACCGCCGATCGAGCTCATTCGCCCGCGCGAGGCCAGCGATCAGCCGGCAGAGAAGGAGGTCAAGTTTGCCTGGACGGCCGACACCTATATCACCGTCGATCTGACGACACTGGTGGACGTGACGGCGCTGTGCGGCGTGGGTGCCGACCAATGGCAGCCCACGATCACCTTGGACCGGGGCAGCGCTCCGGTTCCCAGCCCGGCGGACGTCTGCAAGATCTTCCCGTGGAAGTGGTCGGCGTTTCACGACGGGCGCGAACTGGAGCTGAAAGACGTACTCACCATCGATATCGTCGAGTTGACGAATTGGGTGGGTGGCGACCCCGCACGGACCATGGAGGTCGTCTTCGTGAACTTCGTGCTTCCCGCCGACATCGACGTGTATCCGATGGCGGCGAAAGACCTGATTCTCGACGCCACCGTCGACCCGGCGGTAAGGTTGAGAAACGGAGTCAGCCTTCCCAATCGAATGACGATCGCCACCGAGTTCCCACTCTACGTTCAGGCGAACTACAACAGCGTGCCGGGCGGCAAGCTACCCGCCGCGCTGGCCGGCGACGGGATCACGATACTGTCGACGGCCTGGTTGGACGACCAGAACCGGCCGCCGACGGGGGTCTTCGGCAATTGCCAGGGCCAGGTGACCGCTGGAAAGCCCTGCAACAACTACACGAACTGGAATTGGACTTACCAGAACGCCGCCCAGACCACCGTGAACGCCGCGATCCTCGCCGGCCACTGGCCCACGCCCTGTGACCATGAGGACGCGGGTTGTTCGGGCGGCTACGAGGACTTCTACGGCGGCGGTATCGAGAACTTCCCGCGTTTCCTCGAGCGCTGGGGCGGTGGAGTGCGTTTCCGCTACCTGGGGGCGCTGATCAGCCCGTTCACGAGCGCGAAGACGACGGGAACCTGGAACATGACGTACTACGTGCCCCCGATGCGCGACTGGGCGTTCGACACGGACTTCCGCGACCCGAATCTTCTCCCGCCGGGGACGCCCAACGTCGGCAACGTGGTCCGCACAGCGATGCGTGAGGCTTTCTGAGTCTGTCGAGCGCTCGCTAAAGTTAAACGAGAGGGCCGCGCTTCCGCGCGGCCCTCTCGTTTCAGCGGTTGGGGTCCCTGGGTTCAGCGGAAGCTCAGCCCCAGAGCCAGCGACACGTTGTCGTTGTCGTGAGAAGAGACCGTGAGATCGGCGTCGAGCATGAGACGGCGCGTGAGCCCGATTCGCGTGCCCAGCTCGACGGCGAACTCGAGCTCAGTGTCGGAGGCTCCCACGTCGGGGTCGACCCGGTCAACCTCCAGGCGGGGTAACCCGTAAAGCCAAACCGGGCGTTCCGGTGGGCCCACCTCGGCGCCGATACTGACGCCGAACGGCACCGCGATCAGGGAGCCGCCCTCGGCCAGGCTGACCTGAAGGCCGCCGGCCAGCGCGAACCCCAGCGGAAGATCCTCGGTGGGCCGGGCGAGGCCGAGGCGAAGATCACCACCGACGTGAAGGCCGCCACCGGCAACGTCGGTGTATCCGGCGCGCAAGCCAAAGTCGAGGTCGTTGCCCAGCCCTTGACGGTAAACCCCGAACAGGTCCAGGTCGTCCTCAATGGTGACGTAGCCGCCGTACTCCCGCTGGGCGCCGGGGAGCGGCTCCGGTCCGGTCAGCAAGGGGGTGACGCCAGCTTGGGCGAACGAAGCGGCGGGAGTGAAAGCCAGCATGAGCGAGCCAATCACCAAGCGTGCTCCCCTCATCGTCCTCTCCTCCTGTTCTTGGTCATCGGCGGGGGTCGCCGAAACGGCCGCTTGCCACGGCCCGTGGCCGGGGCGCGGCGCTTCCTTCGTCGGATTTCAGTCAGCTCGTTAACCCCGCCCGCACCCGGCGCGCCGCCTCGACCATGTTGCGCAGGGCCGGCACGCACTCGTCGTAGGTGCGGGTCTTGAGGCCGCAATCGGGATTGACCCAGATCTGGCCTCCCTCGAGTACGCCGAGCGAGGCCTGCAGCTGTCCGGCCATCTCCTCGACCGGCGGCACACGCGGGGAATGGATGTCATAGACGCCCGGGCCGATCTCGTTCCGATAGTCGAACTCCTTAAAGACCCTCAGCAGTTTCGCGTCCGATCGAGCGTTCTCGATCAGCA
>CAYGCC010000319.1:0-17138 GCA_964348165.1 uncultured Gemmatimonadota bacterium
GTTCACACCGATCGACTGCAGCGTCCTTTACACCCGACGGCCCGAGGCGTTGACCGGCGCCTTCAGCCTGGCGCCGGAGTATCTCCAGACGGGCGTCGACGGCGAGATTCGCAACTACATGGATTGGGGTGTGTCGCTGGGGCGCCGCTTTCGCGCCCTGAAGCTGTGGATGGTGCTGCGAAGCTTCGGGTCCGAGGGCATCGCCGAACGATTGCGCCAGCACATCCGTTTGGCGCAGCGTTTCGCCGGCTGGGTGGAAGAGCACCCCGACTTCGAGCGCCTGGCCCCCACGCCGTTGAGCGTCGTCTGTTTTCGCGCGAGACCGCTGGAGCTGACCAGGAGGTTCGCCAGCGGCGACGAAGTGAGTCTCGACGACGCCCTCAACTCGTTCAACCAGGCTCTGCTCGAGCGTCTGAACCGTAGTGGTGAGGTCTACCTCTCACACACCAGCCTTGGCGGGCGCTACACGCTGCGCCTGGCGATTGGTAACGTCAGGACGACCGAGCGACATGTGACTCGGGCCTGGGAACTGGTGTTGTCCGAGAGTCGCGCGCTGTTGGCCGAGGTCGACTCAAGCGACTGATCGCGGAAGCTCAATTCAAACTCAGAAGGCCCGCTTTACGCCGGTCGACCCCAAGACTAGACACCCTCGACGAGTATCATCTCGGTCTCGGCCGAGGCGTGACGAAGTTGCTTCGCCCGTCTGTACTCTTCGGACGCCCACCATTCCCGCGCTCTTGCCGCTGTGGGGAACTCGAGGACCACGACACGGCCCGGCACCCAATCGCCTTCCAATGTGTCGGCCGCACCGCCTCGCACCACGTACTTACCGCCGAAGGCCGCTACGGTGGGCGCGGCGAGCTGTTTGTACTCCTCGTAGCGCACGGGGTCCGTCACCTGAATGTCAACGATCACATAGGCAGCCATACGGTGATCTCCTCCCTTGTGACCCTGCCCAGAATACAAAGCCACGGTCCCGTCGTCGTGCTCGACCGTCACCTTTTTGGCGCTGGAAGCATCGCCGTCACGCGGAAGCACGTACGCGGAGGTCTGCCAGGCCAGCGCCGACTATCCCGCGCCGCCGGGATCGCTGGGACAGCCATCGTCGCAAGCCCGACGCCACAAGAGCGGCGAGCGCCACCACAGTGTCGAACGACGTCTACCTGTCCCTTGGGTGTTCGCCCCAGTCATGGCTGCGCATCAGTCGCGGCCCCATAGCAGTCCCCAACTCCTCCCGCCGCGGCGGCGCGAAGCCAGCTCACGTAATCGGCCGGCAGCCCCTGCGTCTCCGCGCCTCGCAACAGCAACTCCAGATAGCCGGGTCGGGGTTCACCCTCGGCAACGGCGTAGCGGGGCTGCCCCAGATACACCAGCGCCGCCTGGCGTGCCTGGCGTCCGAGCGGCTCCACCCAGATGGTGGATCGCCGGTAGTGCTCGGGCACACCCTCGAAGGCGTCGAGGGCGGAAAGGGCGTCATGCGGCAGCCGGTAGACCACGCCGTGGACGCAGCAGCCGTCCGCCTCGACCAAGTTGGCGACGATCCCGAACCCCGCCGCCTGATCGGCCAGGTTGAAGGCGAGCCGCCAGCCGTCGGCCCGGGCCGGCCAACCGCGAGCGAGCGGTGTCCCCAAGATCTCGACCAGGAACTCGGGGTCCATGTTGCAGCCGTAAGCGAAGTAGAGAAGCCCCGGTCTGAGCATCGGCACCCGATCGTCTGGCAGAACGTGGGCGCGGCGCGGCGGCCGCCGCGCACTCATCGATTTTGGCGACTACCACCTTCCGAAGCCAGAGTCACCGGGGTTATTATGGGGACATGGACGCGCTGACGCACCGACCGCCGACCTTCGGCTCATCGGTCTTTCCCGACTCGCAGACCGAGCTGCGCTGGCGGGACTCGGATTTCTGGCCGGTCCGGCGGCCCTACCCGATCGAAATCCCCTGCCCCGTCTGTGGGGCTCACGCCCGCTGCGACTTTTTCGGTCGGCAGCGCTGCCCACACGGGCACCTTTTCGGTCAGCGAGCTTTCTGGAGCGGGCGGGCCAGCTCGTGCTGGCTCCTGGTCGAAGATCTACGTGACGGGCGCACGCTGATCTTTCCCGAGGCGCGACTCAGCTGGCGCGACGACGTGCGAACGGTCGCCGGCCAGCTGTCGCATCAAGACCTCTGGCCGACCGGCGCCTGAAGCACGTCCCTGATCGACTCGAGGGCCTCCTCGAGAATCTCCCGGGTGATCATGAGTGGTGGGGCGAAGCGCACGACCTGCTGGTGCGTCTCCTTCGCCAGGATTCCTCGCTCCTGCAGCGCCTCACAGAACGGGCGCGCCGTTCCAGACGAATCCTTGATCACCACGCCGATCATCAAGCCCTTTCCGCGGACCTCGGCCACGTGAGGTGAGTCGATGGCGCGAAGCTCGTCCATGAACCAGCTGCCCAGCTCGGCGGCGCGCTCCGCCAGCCGCTCCTCTACGATGACGTCCAGCGCCGCCCGGCCCACTGCAGCGGCGAGAGGGTTCCCACCGAAGGTCGATCCGTGATCGCCGGGGTGGAAGACGTTCATCACCTTCTCGTCGGCCAGGACGACCGAGACGGGGTAGACGCCGCCGCCCAGCGCCTTACCCAGCATCACTACATCCGGCCGCACACCCTCCCACTCGCACGCCAGAAGCTTGCCCGTACGACCCAGCCCCGTCTGAATCTCGTCCGCCATGAACATCACGTCGGCCTGGCGGCACAGCTCGGCGGCGCCGCGCAGATAGCCCTCAGGCGGCACGATCACACCGCCCTCGCCCTGTAGCGGCTCGACCAGGAAGCCGACGGTATTCTCGTTCATCGCCGCCCGCAGCGCGTCCAGGTCACCGTAGGGGATGATTTTGAAGCCCGGCGTGAAGGGACCGAAGCCGTGGCGATACTGCTCCTCGCTGGAGAAACCGACGATCGTCGTGGTGCGGCCATGGAAGTTGTCATGGCAGACGATGATCTCCGCCGCATCCGTCGCGACGCCCTTGACCGTGTAGCCCCACTTGCGAACCGCCTTGATGGCGGTTTCCACCGCCTCGGCGCCCGTGTTCATCGGCAGCGCCTTCGGGTAGCCGAGCAACTCGCATACCTGGCACAGAAAAGCGCCCATCAGGTCGTTGTGAAACGCGCGTGAAGTCAGGGTGAGGCGGTCGGCCTGGGCTTTGAGTGCCGAGACGATCTTCGGGTGGCGATGACCCTGATTCACCGCGGAATAGGCGCTCAACATGTCCAGGTAGCGGTTTCCCTCCACATCCCACACCCAGCACCCCTCGCCACGCTCGATCACCACGGGCAGCGGGTGGTAGTTGTGCGCGCTCCAGCGCTCGACGTCACGAATCAGCTCTTCGGTGCGTCCCATCGTTTCCCCTGTTTTGCTGCCGATTTCCGCTGCGCCTTCGCGCCCCGGCGAACGGGCGCCGCTTCCGGGCCGGCGTGGGCCGGCGCTTTAGACTAATCAGGCAACGGGGAACGTCAATCGCCGGCCCCCGCATCGGCTGGCGGAGCTAGCCGCCGCCCCCGCCCCCGCCGACCAGCGAGAGCAGCCAGGCGCAGACCAGACCCCCGTAGATGCCGATGATGTAACCGGAGATGCCCATGAGCAGCCCCACGGGTGCCAGCGCGGGGTGGTAGACCGAAGCGACCACGGGGGCCGATACGGCGCCCCCGACGTTGGCCATGCTGCCGGTGGCGACGAAGAAGAGCGGGGCCCGCACCAGCAAGGCCGCGCCAAACAGAAAGGCCACGTGGATCGCGATCCAGAACGCACCCACACCGAGATAGAGCGGGATCTCGAGAACGGTTCGAAGGTCAGCCTGTGCGCCGATGGCAGTGAGCAGTAGATAGAGCGCCACGTAACCGACCCGCGAGGCACCGGCGCTCTCGATCCTGGCTACCGGCGTGAACGACAGCGCCAGGCCGAGTGTCGTCACCAGCAGCACCGCCCACGTCGTGTGGCTGATGATCGTCGGATCGCCCAGTGGCGGTAGACGGTCTCCGGCCCAAATGCAAGCGTAGGCACCGCCCAACCCCACGGCGACGATCATCGCCAGGTCGCGGATTTCCAGAGGCCGCCGCGCGCTGTCCTGTTGGGCCAGCCGCCGGTTCACCGCCTCGATGGCGCGGGTGTCGGCACCCACGTAATGGTCGAACCGCCCCTGCCAGGCGCTCAGGAAGAGCAGCACACCCATCCAGCCGTAGCCGACTACGGTGTCGACCACGATGATCGGGCCCATCAAGCTGTCCGGCGTCCCCACGCTCTCCTTGATGGCGACCATGTTGGCGGTGCCGCCGATCCAGCTTCCCGAGAGCGCGGCCAGCCCCTTCCAGGTGTCGGGTGGCAACCAGCCCCCGAACACGGCCAGAGCGATCGGTCCGCCGATGATGATCCCAGAGGAACCGACCAGCATCATCAAGAGCGCCATCCCGCCCAGCCGCAGAATGGCTCTCACGTCGACGGTCACCATCAGCAGCATCAGGCTGAACGGAAGCAGGTAGCGGACCATCCAGTCGTAGGTCGGCGACGCCATCGGCGTGATCCCAACGCTGGTGGACAAGGTCGGCAGGAAGTAGGCGTAGATGATGGCCGGCGTAACGCGAAAGAGAGGTCGCAGGCGTGGCCGGCCGCTCAACCAGAAGATCAAGCCCAGAAGCGAAGCCAGGTAGATAAAGAGAGCGGTGGGTTCCCGGATCACCCCGCCCCGCCCGCCCGCGCCGCCTCCAAGTCGCGCCGGTAAAGCTCCATAGCGAGGCGTGTGAGCTCACCCGGCATCCCCAAGCCAACGGTCACGTTGTCGATGCAGATCACAGCCATGACCTCGGTGGTCGTGCCCGTGATAAACACCTCCTCCGCCGAGCGGAAATCTTCGACGGTGGTCGGCACCTCAACGACTTCTACCCCGTCACCGCGCAACGCATCGATAAGGAACCTCCGGGTGATCCCGGGAAGGATGTTATCGATAGGATGGGTATGGACCACGCCCTTGCGAACGCAGAAGGCGCTGCTGTGGGTGGCCTCGGTAACCACGCCGTCCCGAACCAGAAGCGCCTCGTAGCAACCTTCAGACTTCGCGTGTTGCTGGGCGATCACGTTCGGCAACAGACCGATCGTCTTGACCTCGCAGTAGCCCCAGCGCAGATCCGGTGCCGTGATCGCCGAGACGCCGTTTTCCTGATCGGAGGGCGCCGGGCCGAGAAAGTGACGCGCCAGCATGACCAGTGTGGGGCGCACGCCATCAGGAAACGCGTGGCTCCGCGGAGCTACGCCCCGCGTGAGCTGCACGTACACCGTCCCTTCCTCGACCCGATTGGCCCGCGCCGTCTCCAAGATCGCTTCGCGGACGGCGTCTCGGGACATCGCCAGCTCGATCTCCAACGCGCGAGCCCCACTCTCGAAGCGGTCGAGGTGCGCCTCGATCCGGAAGCCGCGGCCGCCGACAATCCGCACGACCTCATAGATGCCGTCGGCGAAATTGAAGCCGCGGTCCTCCACCGAGACCTTGGCCTCGCCGTGCGGCACGAACTCGCCGTTCAGATAGACTGACTGGGGGCTCGCCATTCGCTCCTCCAATCGGCGACGGCCGAGACCGCCGCCGCGACTTCCGCGCCGAACCTATCGCCTCTGGCTGACCCGGGAAAGGGCGCTGACTAGAGCCAAAGTGCACTCGATTGGCAGAGCCTCTCGGCCGCCCCGACCTTCGAGGTGGCCGAACCGTAGCCGCTAGATCAGCGCACCCACCATGGCGAACGCCACTGTCGCCACCGCCGCCGCCGTCAACGCGTACGGCAGCTGCGTCCGCACGTGATCGATAACATCGGTGGCCGAGGCCAGCGAGGCGACGATCGTGGTATCGCTGATCGGGCTGGCGTGGTCGCCGAAGATACCGCCCGACAGCGAGGCAGCAAGGAAAGGGGCGAGCGGCAGGCCCAACGCCTGCGCCGCCGGGACCGAGATCGGGATCATGATCGCGAAGGTGCCCCAGCTGGTACCCGTCGCGAAGGCGATCAGCGCCGCGGCCACAAATGTGGCCGGCACCAGCAGCATCGGCTCGGCGATGCCCCGGACGGCTTCCGCGACATACGGTCCCGTGCCCAGCTTGACGCAGACATCGCCCAGCGTAATCGCCAGCAGCAGAATGAGCACGAGGCCGAGCAGAGCCTCGATCCCCTTGATCCCCAGCCTGACCAGCTCGTCCAGCGAGGCGAAACGCTGGGCCAGCATCAACGCCCAGGCCGCTAGGTTGCCCGCGATCACCGCCCACAGCGCGCTGGTCGAGCCCGAGCCTTGTCCCAGCACACCGTCGCCCGTGATGTAAAGCCCGACGGGCATCATCACGACCATCGTGAGGATCGGGATCAACATATTGAACGCCCGCGGCGGCACCTGGCGCGAGAGTCGCACCTTGAACATGGCCTCGTCCACGGTGAGTTCCCCCTGGCGGCTCAGGACGATACCCTGAGCGGCCCGCGCTTCCGCGCTCTTCATCGGCCCCAAGCTCAGTTTCGTCCACGCCGTGATGCCCGCCAGCGTCACGGCGGCAAGGGCGTACATGTTGATTGGGATCGAACGCAAGAACACCTGAAGCGGATCAGTGACCTGCAGCCCCCCGAGGATCCCCAGGACGAGGGCGCCCCAGGCGTTGAACGGGATGAGGATGCAGATGGGCGCCGAGGTCGAGTCGGCCAGGTAAGCCAGCTTTTCGCGCGCCGCCTTGTAGCGATCGAACAACGGGCGGCAAACAGCCCCGGTGACCAGCAGGGTGATGTTGGACTCGATGAAGATCGCGATGCCGATCAGCCAGGCGAGCACCCCAGCTCCGCGTTCGCTGCCAACCAGCCGACGGCGCTCCAGCCAGCGCACGAACCCTTCCACCCCGCCCGAGGCTTCCACATAAACGACCAAAGAGCCGATGAGCAGGCTGAACATCAGCACGCGCGCGTTGCCCGGCTGGCCGAGCACCTGCACGGTCCCCTCGATCGCGCCAGCCAGGCCGTCGAGGGGGTTGCCCCCGCTGAGGATCGTCCAGCCAAGCCAGATGCCGGTGGCCAGCGCCACGTAAACCTGCCGGGTCCAGATCGCGAGGCCGATGGCGAGGACCGGCGGCAACAGCGACAGGGCCGATGGCGAGAACTCCGCTCCGTTCATCTCGACACGGACGGCGCCCGCATCGGCTGACGGGGCCGGTAATGGCGCGGAATCTCGGGATTCATCATGTTAGACACGCGTTCGCAAAGAGCCTGACATTAGGCGGGCAAGGAGCCCGGCACAACCGGCCTCGTTCGCCAACCCAGGGGTTGCCAGCGGACGACCTCTCCGGCGAACCGTGGAAGGAGGGACAAGACGTGATCTACTGGAGATTAGCAGCGCTCTCCCTGATGGTCTTCCTGGTCATGGGCTGCGGCGGTGGTGCTGAAGAAGAGGCCGCCGACTCAGCAGCGGGGCAGCCACCCCCCCTCCCCCCCGACATCGCGAGCCCGACGCCCCGGGTCGTGCTGGAGACGAACAAAGGCCGGATCGTGCTGGAGCTCGACCGGGAGCGGGCGCCCCAAACCGTGGAAAACGTACTATACCACGTAGAGAATGGTTTCTACGATCGGCTGACTTTCCACCGGGTGATGCCGGGCTTCATGATCCAGGCCGGCGGCTTCACCCCCGAGCTGGCGGAGCGTCAGAGCCCGCGCCCGGACATCCGCAACGAGGCGAACAACGGCCTCAAGAACGTGCGCGGCTCCGTCGCCATGGCCCGGAGACCCGAACCCCACAGCGCCAGCACGCAGTTCTTCATCAACCTGGTTGACAACCCGAACCTCGACTTCACCGCCGAGACACCGCGCGGTTGGGGGTACGCTGTGTTCGGTCGGGTCGTGGAGGGGATGGAGGTGGTGGATGCGATCGCCAGGGTCCGCACGCAGCAGCGGGGCCCCCACGAGGCGGTCCCGGTCGAGCCGGTGATCATCGACCGCGCGTTCGTCGAAGGCGGCTGAGCGCTCTGCTCTGCGCGGGGCTCCCAACGCCGATGCCGTACGCCGATCTCCTCGCCCAAGTTGACGAGCGCCGGCTGGAAGAAACGGTCCGGCAGCTCGAGGGTCCCCGCCACCCGAGGGCGGCCCCCGCGGCGCTGGCCGCGGCGGAGTCGCTGGTCGCCGATGAGCTGAGCGGTTTAGGCCTGCAGACCGAGCGCCAATCGTTCCGCCACCGAAGAGAGCGCTACAACAACGTCGTGGCCACGCTGCCCGGCCGCGAGCCGGAGCGTCCCTGGCTCCTGGTGGGCGCGCACTTCGACTCGGTCGCCGACACGCCGGGAGCGGACGACAACGCCAGCGGCGTGTCGGTTCTTCTCGAAGTGGCCCGCCACACCGCCCAGCTCGAGCCGCGCTGCACCGTGCAGTTCGTCGGATTCAACTTGGAAGAGCCGCAAGACGTGGTCGGCACCTATCGGGTAGGCAGCTCCCGCTTCGCCGAGCGCGCCCGACGCGAGCGCCGCCGCTACGCTGGCGCGCTGGTGCTCGAGATGGTGGGATACACGGACAGCCGCGACGGTGCTCAGCAGGTTCCGCCTCTGGTGTTCAAACGTGTACCCGCCACCGGCACTTTCCTGGCCGCGGTGGGCGATGGCCGCTCGCGCTCGCTGCTGCGCGCCTTCGACGGCGCGGCGCAACGGCACGTCCCCCAGCTCACCGTCGTGACCTATGGCACGCGCCTGCGCGGCTGGCTGCTTCCGCTCACCCGTCTCAGCGACAACGCCTCCTTTTGGGATCGCCGTTACCCGGCCCTCATGATCACCGATACAGCGTTTCTGCGGAACCCACACTACCACCAACCGTCGGACAGCGCCGATACACTAGACTACCTGTTCATGAAATGCGTCGCCCAGGCGGTTCTGGCCGCCGTGCTGGAGTTCTCTGGGAGCTGAGGCGGTTGCCGCGACCGCATCCGAGGCCTAGCTGCGGGCCCGCGTCGCCGGGAAACTGAGGGCGCGAGGCCACCGTTAATTCGTCGGAGGCAGGATGAGCGTCGAGCGACATGATAACGACATAGAGATCTTCGTCTGCTCAGGCCCTCGAACTCCTTTCGCCAAGATCGACGGGCCGCTGGCGCGACTGGACGCTGTGGGGCTGTCGGTGCCCGTGGTACAGGCGGCGGTGCGCTCGCTGAAGGCAAGCCGGTCCGGCCCCGACTGCGTCATCTGGGGCACCGTGATCCCCTCACTCGCCGTGAGCAACATCGCCCGCGAGGTCTGGTTTGATGCCGGGCTCAACCCCAGCGTGCCGGCGCTGTCCGTGGTGCAGCAGTGCGCCACGAGCCTGGCGGCCGCGACGCATGCCGCGGCTCAGATGAAAGCGGGTCGCCTCGAGCTCGCGCTCTGTGGCGGCTCCGAGTCGATGAGCCACACGCAGATCGGGCTGACTCGCGGCATGAGTCAGATGCTGCGGCGACTGGCCGCCGGGGGTGGGCCGGCCGCCGCCCTGCGGGCCGTCGGTCAGCTACGGCTCAGCGACCTTGGGCTCTCCCTCCCCTCTGTCAAGGAGCGCACGACGGGCCTGACGATGGGCGATCACGCCGAGATCATGGCCAAGCAGTGGAACATTGACCGGGAAAGCCAGGACCGACATGCCCTGGCAAGCCACCAGAATTCTGTGGCGGCGTGGAAACGCGGGTTCTACAACGACCTGGTCATCGGATCCGAAGCGTTCCCTGGGGTCAAGCGCGACACGATTCCCCGGCCCGACACGTCGCTGGAAAAACTGGCCAAGCTGCCCCCGGCCTTCGACCGCAAGAGCGGCAAAGGGACGTTGACAGCGGGCAACTCTTCCCCGCTCACGGACGGCGCCGCCGCCTGCTGGGTGGCGACTGCCGCCGGCCTGAAAGGTCTCGAAGAGCCGCTCTATCGAGCTCGGCTGATCGACTGGGAGGTCGCGGCCGTCGACATCGACCGCGACGGCTTGCTGATGGCGCCGGCCCTGGCGATCCCCCGAAACCTCGCCCGCCAGGGGCTGGGCTATCGGGACATCGACCTGTGGGAGATACACGAAGCGTTCGCAGCGCAGGTGCTGTGTACTATCGCCGCGTTGAACAGCCGCTCCTGGCTACGAGAGCGTGCGGGCGTCGAGGCAGAGCTGGGAGAGGTACCGGTGGACCGGATCAACCCGAATGGTGGCAGCGTCGCGCTCGGGCACCCGTTCGGCGCAACGGGCGCCCGCATTCTATCGCAGACCGTCAAGCAGCTTCAGGAGACCGGTGGGCGGGCGCTGATCAGCATCTGCGCCGCTGGTGGATTGGGCCACGTGGCCTTGCTGGAGGCGATCTAAAAGCCGCGCGCCGGCCGGTCGAGGCGGGCTCGCTCAGGTCAGCGCTCCGCGTCCTCCAGCGCCTTCTCCAACTCCTTCTCGCGGTCACCCACGGTGCGCTCCGCGAAGTTCTGAACCCGCTGGACCACCCGTATGAACACCATGCGGTCGTTGTGCTGAGCGTCATTGAAGCCGGTACAGTAGCCTAGCGTCACACCCAGCAAG
Source organism: uncultured Gemmatimonadota bacterium (assembly GCA_964348165.1). Lineage (GTDB taxonomy): Bacteria > Gemmatimonadota > Gemmatimonadetes > Palauibacterales > KS3-K002 > CAYGAJ01. Next base: position 10,527 of record CAYGCC010000319.1, read on the forward strand.
AACATGAAGATGCGGCGTACGGCGCTCTCCATTCTCTCCCCTCCTCCCGTGCGGCGCCTCCCACGGTCTCGCCGTGCCAGCGGAGATCGTAGGAACTTCGGCTCGCCCGCAAGTGAGCCGGGCCCGAAAAACGGCGGGGAGCCTCGAGAACCGACGACCCTTAACACCCCAATATAAAGCAAAGGCCGGCTGAGGACCCATAGACGGCGTCCCGGGCGGATGAGCCTGCTACGATGTTGGGAAGCTTACTGAACCGAGGAGCTGGAGTTGACGGGGCAGGACGTCCGCGCAAGGCCCGGGAGAAAAGGGAAGTGAGTTAACCTTACGCGGTGCCCGAAGGCATGTCTGCCCCGTCAAATGTTTAACCGTCGGAGCGACCGTAAGGTTCCATCGGCGGGAGCGAACGCCCCAGCTAGGCGCCCCGCGTTCTACTGCAGCCGAGTTGTTGGGGGAAACCTATCAGGGGATCAGGCCGACCAGGACGTCCAGGCCGATAGCGAAGCCGCCGATGTCCCGTGAGCCGATGAGATAGCCGATCTGGAGACCCGCGTTGGCGAAGGGGGCCAGGTTATAAGCCACCCGTACCCAGGGATAGCCCAGAAAGATGCTGTCACGCTGACGGTTCAAGCTCTCCACACCGCCCGCACTTCCGAGCCGCTCCTCTACCGTCAGCGAACCGCCGCCGACGAGCCCGCCGACCACGACCTCGATGTTCTGTTGAACGGCCAGGTACTCGAAGGTGAAGCCTGTCGCGGATAACCCACCCTCCACCTCGTTCCCCGCGGAGTTCAATCCCGCTTCGACGAAGCCGCCGCCGAACGCGCCCCCGCCCAGACGCACCCGTCCCGTCTGCAGGAAGCCCCGGCCGCCAAGTCCGATCACGCCGTCAAGGTTGCGGCCGAGACTGCGATCATCGTCCACATCCAGATCAACGTACACGAGCCAGAAGCCGCCCGCCCCACCGAACTGCCCGCCAAAGCGCTGCGCCCACGCCGTAGCGGGTAGAAGCGCCAGACCGATAGCCAACGCCAGCGCCCTGATCACTCGGGCAGATCTCAACACGAGACGCTAAGGTTGCGGCTCGGGGACCCTTGCCGGCTGGCTCTGCTGAGCCGCGGCGAGCATGGCCTTGATGCGAGGAGAAACGTCTTCAGGCGGGACGACGCTCACGTAGCGCTCCCAGGCGGAAACCGCGGTGGCGTAGTCGCCTCGAATGTAGGACACCATCCCTTTGAACTGCAGGGCCTCGGGGAAGTTAGGATCGGCCTCGAGCGCGCGGTCGAAGGTCTCGATCACACCTGCTGGATGCTGAGTCGTGAAGAGCAGCATCCCCAGGTGCGTCAGCGCCTCCGGGTTATTCGGATCGAGTTGGAGCGCTTGCTCGGTGACCTGCGCTAACTCCGAGTAGCGCTGCAGCTGCAGGAGAAGGTGTCCAAGCTCCACCAGCGCCTCAACGTCGTTGGGGTCCGCCTCTACCGCCTCCATGAGCGCTGCCAGTTGGCCTTGATCGACCGCGCCGAGCGGCGCGGTCGCCGGACCACTCGCGTCCTGACCGGGGAGCGAACCGGTGATCGCCCCGTCCTCGCCGCGGGGACGCACCGCTTGCGACATGACTAGAGCTGCCAGGGCAACGAAAGCCAGCAGTCCACCGCCCCAGCCGATGGCCGACGCGAGCCGCGAGCGGCCGCCGGCGACGACCGCACGCGGCGCGGTCTCCGGACGCGGTGCCCCGGCCGAGGCGCTCAAACGCCCCCTCACAGCGGACAGCTCGCCCTCGTAGCGGGCTTTCAGCGCGCCGTAATCGTCGCGCGACAGGTTGCCCGCCTCCAGGTCCCCCTCGATCTCTTCCAACGATCGTGCCAACGCCCGCTCGCGTTCCCACAGCCCGACGACTTCGCTGCTGGCGGAACCCGCGTCAGCGGCGGGCCGGCGTGCCTCGGACTCGGCCTCGCCGGCCGCACCTCTGAAGGTGGCGAACAGCACCGCGATGATGCCGCCGCCCACGGCGACGACGAGGAGAAACTCAGTCATCCCCATCGACTAGCTCTCGCTTTCCTCTCTTCTGTGCCGGGCCGACGCCAGGCCTGAGGCGGTCGCAGCAGGTCGCCCCGCGGGCTCGATGTCGTCCCCCTCCGCAAGCGCCGCGGCGCGGGCCTGCCCCTGAACGACCCAGCGGCGCGCCGTCAGGAAGACGAAGACCAGACCTCCCGCGATCATCAAGACGGGCAACAACCAGACCGTCCAGTTGAAACCCTCAGCAGTGGGCTTGAGTAGAATCCATTCGCCGTAGCGCTCGACGAAGTAGGCGGTGACTTCTTCCGGCGTCTTGCCGGCCCGCAGCTGCTCGCGAATGAGGTCACGCATCTCTTGCGCCATACCGGAGGGCGAGTCCTGGACCGACAGCGCGCGGCAGGTGGGGCAACGCAGCTTGGCCGCCAGTTCGCGCACCTGGGCTTCCAGCTGGGGATCGTCCGCCGCCGTCTGACCTGTCTGCACCCGACTCGCGGGTTGCGCCGTGGCGGACGAGACCCAGGCCCCGCCGACGGCGGCGAGGATCAGCAAGGCAGCGACTTGGCGAAGGTAGATCATGACCCGCCTCCGCTCGGCGCCTTCTTCGCCGCCGCCCCCTTGCCGCCGCGGATGTAGCCGGGGCTCTGGCCGACGGGTGGGCTGGCGTCAGAGGCGTCTCCGGTGGTGAACTCCACCTCCGCCGATTCGGCGAGCAGTCGCTCGACCCATTGCGTCAGCAACGGACGGTTGACCGGTCCGATATGCTTGTAGGCGATGCGGCCGTCCCTCCCGATGAAGTACGTCTCGGGGACGCCGTACACGCCGTAGTCGATAGCGATGCGCGAGCTCGGGTCCACAAGGCTGGGCCAGCTTCCGCCCATTCGCCTCATCCAGCGCCTCGCGTTCTCCGGGCTATCCTGGTAGACGATCCCAAGCATCTGGAAAGGCCGCTCGGCGTATCGACGCTCGGCATCGACGAAGACCGCGTGCTCATCGATGCAGGCCACGCACCAGGACGCCCAAAAGTTGAGTACGACCACCTTACCGCGCAGGTCGTTGAGGCGGAGCGTGTCACCCGCCAAGGTCGGCGCTGCGAAGTCGAACGCTTCGCGACCAGGTAGCGGCGACTCCACGACGTTTGGGTCTCGCGTCAACCCGTAGCCGAGCAGTGCGATGATCGGCAGCGCCGCCGCCGGTAGCAGCAATTTCTTCCAACTCATTAATCCGTGCCTCCCACACCGGCCTCAATGCGTTCTCCGGGCGTCTCGAACGCGGGGGCGTCGCGCCGGGCCCGCTCGGCGCCGAAGCCGACGGTCGAGATCGCGAACAGCGCGCCCAGCGCCACGATGCCGCCACCGATCCAAATCCAGACCACCATCGGGTTCACGATGACGCTCACCGTCGCATTGGATCCGTCCGGCGAATAGGCCATCAGACTCAGGTACAGGTCTTCGGTCGGCCGCGTCCTGACGCTCGGGGTTCCGATCGGTTGATCCGAACGGGGATAGTAGTTCAGCCGCGGCCGCATCATCTCGCTCGCCCCATTACTCCCACCGATGGCGAACGCCGCCTCCACGAAGTCGCGGTGCGGCTCGCGCCCGGCGTAAAGCGAGTCGAGACGAATTGCGTAGCCCGCGTAGATCGTCGCCTCGCCGGGCCGCAGCGTGACCTCCGTCTCCTGCCGATAGGTGGATGAGAGGGCGATCCCCACAGCGATCACCACGATGCCGAAGTGCACGATGTAGCCGCCGTAACGCCGGCGGTTCTTCAACACCGCGCCCAGAAACGCCGTGCCAATACCCTCGCCGTGCGCTTGCTGACGCGCCCGCGCCGGCCGCCAGAACTCGCCGACCAGTAGACCCACCGCGAAGACCGACAGCAGCAGGGTGGCCCACGTCATGAAATGCCGCAGGCCGATCAGCCAGAAGACGACGCCGGCCAGCAGCGCCACCCCTGTCGGCCAGACGAACTTCCGCCGCAACAGCTCCGGCGAGCCCCGCCGCCACGGAAGCGCCGGTCCAACCCCCGTGAGGAAGACGAGCGCCAGGGCGATGGGCACGCTCATCTGGTTGAAGTAGGGGGCGCCCACGCTCACCTTGACTCCGCGGAACGCCTCGGCGATCAGCGGATACATCGTCCCCAGCAGCACCGTAAACGTGAAGGCGACAAACAGCAGGTTGTTGAGCAGGAACGCCGTTTCGCGTGAGGCCAGCGCATCCAGCGTCGGTTCGCTCTTCAGCTCGTCACTGCGCCACGCCACCAGCGCCAGCGAGACCAGCAGGACCAGCGTGATGAAGCCGAGGAAGAAGGGACCGATCAGCCCCTCGGTAAAAGCATGGACGCTGGCGAGGATGCCCGAGCGGGTGAGGAACGTGCCGAACAAAGTCAGCAGGAAGGTGGCGATGACGAGAAGGATGTTCCAGGTCTTCAGCGTCTGTCGGCGCTCCTGCACCATGATCGAGTGCAAGAAGGCCGTCGCCGTGAGCCAGGGCAGAAAGCTCGCGTTATCCACCGGATCCCACGCCCAGTAGCCGCCCCAGCCTAGCACCTCATAGGACCACCAGGCGCCGGCCACGATGCCCACTGTGAGGAAGATCCAGGGCGCCATGATCCAGCGGCGCACCGCCCGGATCCAATCCCCACCCAACTGGCCCGCGATCAGGGCGGCGATGCCGAAAGCAAACGGAACCGCCATCCCCACGTAGCCCAGGTAGAGCAGCGGGGGGTGAAGTCCCATAAAGGGGTGGTTCTGCAACAGCGGGTTGGGGCCCGGACCGTCGGGCGGCACCGGGAATACCGGGACGAACGGATTCGCCGGCCAGGCCAGCAGCAACCAGAAGAAAGCGTTGACGACCAGCAGGGTCCCCGCAACGGCCGGCATGAGCTCGCGATACTTGTCGCGGTAGATGTAAACCACCGCCGCCGTGTAGCCGGCCACGATCCAGCCCCAGAACAGGATCGATCCGTCCAGCGACGACCAGAGCGAGATCACCGTGTAGAACAGCGGAGTGGACCGGCTGCCAACCTGCGCCACGTAGCTCACGCTGAAGTCGTGGGCCACCAGAGCGTAGACCATCGTCGCGATGGCCAACGTCGCCAGCCCGAAGACGCTGTACGCCGCTTGGCGCCCCAACCTCGCTTGCCCTTCCCGGCCTGTCTTGACTGCAGCAAAAGCCGAGACCGCTCCTGCGAGTGACAGAAGGAGGGCCCCGGCGATCGATAGATATCCCAGTGTGCTCGTCATGTGCCGCGCTTTGCTCCTTGCTCCCGGAAAAGCTCCCGGTAGTACTCCTGGCGATCCTCTTCGTGCTGCGGCGCCCGGTACTCCTCCGAGTGCTTGACCATGAGATTGGTGGCCCGAAACACGCCCTCGCGCGTCAGGGTGCCCTCAACCACGGCGCCGATCGGCTCCCGCCGGCCGGACGCCTCCAGAAACATCTGGGGCGGAATCCCGGCGTTGTAGACCTCGATGATGCCACCTTCGTCGGCCAGCCGGAAGCGCAGCTCCCGCGTGTCCGCGTTCCACCGCACGCTCCCGGGCTCGACCATGCCGCCCAGACGCACCGACGTGCCGTACGCCGCGTCCCCTTCCGCCAACAGCTCCGTCGGCGTCCAGAAGTAGACCAGACTCCGACCCAGACCGCCGAAAGCGAAGTAGCCGAAGATTGCCAGCACGACAACCACACCCGCGGCTAACGTCAGCTTCTTGTTCACGATCATCCCTCTGGTTTTGCGCCGACTTGGGACAGCCCCATCCGAACGGCAACCGAGTGCACAACCGGCGCCCTGTTACACCCACTCCGCCATGGTGAGTCGTTATAACTTAGTATTATCGGACGGGGTGGCCAGTTCCACCCAGTCCGGCCCGGGGCGCTAGCTATTGCGCCTAAGGTTGAGGGCGCCCCGCGGGCTTCGCGCCAAACGTCTCGGGGGCTGACGCCGGGGTGAGCCCAGGCACCGCCTGACCGCCGAGGGCCTTGCTCGCAGCCCCGGCCGCCGCTCAAGGCCGTTAAATGACGTCAACGCCACGGTATACACATGTTTGGCACATCTTTGTTCAGCTTCTGCAAAAACTTTCCAGCTCTTCACCCTACCCGACGCCCCTCCACTTCCCCTAAGTGCATACACAACATATAGTTAAGGGAATGGCCCCGACGGGGAACGCAGCTTGCAACCTGCGTAAGGCCGAAGAGCGGAGTCTCGAGCGTCTTAGCCGGACAGGGAAAACGGCGGGGGAGGGCGACTCAGGGGCTCCGTTCTTTCTTTCAGGCGTTTTCTTTCCGGCCCCTACCGGAAGCAAAGGTCCTCGCTGGAAGGAACTCCTCGCCTTAACGCACATTCTCGTCTCGAGCGAACGCCCCGTGGGCCCGGGGCGTTCGCTTTTTTCGCGCTCTCGCCCAGTCAGCTGCTTGCCTTGGACCACCCCAGGCCCGCCTGGGGGGAGCCGGTCATGACCCGACCCGCCGCCCTGCGGCGACCCGGCCCAGATACCGACGAGCCGGTGGATCGGCCTGACCCACGGCCGCGCATCCTACTTACCGGCCGCCCCGGCTGCGGAAAGACCACGGTGGTGCGACGGGCAGTCGAGCGGATCGGTGTTGG
>CAYGCC010000320.1:0-4696 GCA_964348165.1 uncultured Gemmatimonadota bacterium
AGCAATACGCCATGCAATCTTAATCCTACCGGCACCTCCGAGACGCCAACCGCCGGCCGTCGGCCGCGGCAGCGCTCGCCGCCATGCTCTTCGCGTCCCTTCACTATCCGAACATGGCGCTGGTCCTGGTGACCCTGGTAGGCGGCTACGCGTGGTGCCGCTTGTTCGAGCGTCACCCCAACCTCATAACCCTCGCCGTCTCTCACGGCTGGCTGGCGGTGTTGCTGCGCGCCTTCTGGCCGGCTGAGTGGCTGCACAACTTGCGGATCGGACCCGGCTTTTGGACCTGGACGCCCTGAGGCCACGGCGCGCCGATCCAGCGCCTCGGCGGTGGCTCGGGTCGCAACCGGAGGCCGTGCTTCGGCGAGGCCTCTTCGTCAGTTCGCCGGAAGGGTGAAGTGGGGGTTCTCGATCACGCCCAGCAGGTTTCCGAACGGGTCTTGCACCGACCCGACGCGGATCCCCTCACCCACATCCTGAACCTCGCCGTGCAGCGTAGCCCCGAGCCTCAGCAGCTTGGCCATCGCGGCTTCGACGTCATCGACCCCCCAGTAGAGCACCGTGCCTCCCCGGCCCGCTTCAACACCTTCCTCTGCGGGGTGCAGTCCCAGCTCGAACCCGCCGACATTGAAGCCCACGTAGTAGGGCGTGTCGAAATAGGGGCTGAATCCGAGCACCTCGATGTACCATGCCTTGGCCCGCTCCAGATCCTCGACGTAATAGACCACGGTTCTGAGCCCGAGAAACATGCTGACCTCGCCCGGTTCTGATTTGTGTCTTGTTGACGAACACCGTCGATCTGTCCAGCGCCCAACGCCCCGAACATAAGCCGAATCTGCGCCCCACCACAACTGCTGAGGGATCGGCACGTGCCTCGGCGACGCGCCGGCGGCCACACCGTGGGCAGGGGCGCTTGTTTGTGGCCGAGGCTCATGTACAATTACCCATTAAATACAGGCTCAGCCCAGAAATCTCAGCCCCAACTTTCGGAGGAGGATATTATGGCACACGAACTTCCCCCATTGCCATACGACTACAAGGCGCTCGAGCCGCACATCGACGAGCAGACGATGCGCATCCACCACGGAAAGCACCATGCGGGCTACGTGGCCAAACTGAACGCCGCTTTGGAAAAGCAGTCGAAACTGGCCGACTGGGATGTCGAGCAGTTGCTAGGCGATTTGAACAAGGTGCCTGAGGATATCCGCACGGCGGTTCGCAACAACGGCGGAGGCCACGCCAACCACACCCTCTTTTGGTCGATCATGAGCCCTAAGGGGGGTGGCGAACCGAGCGGCGACGTGGCCAAAGCGATCAAGGACGCCTTCGGCGGCTTCGCCAAGTTCAAGGAGCAGTTGAGCAATGCCGCGGCCACCCGGTTCGGAAGCGGCTGGGGCTGGCTGTCGCTGGACAAGAAGGGCAAGCTGTTGGTCGAAAGCACGCCGAATCAAGACAGCCCCTTGCTTGAGGGGCGGACTCCGATACTCGGAATCGACGTCTGGGAGCACGCGTACTATCTGAAGTATCAGAACCGGCGGCCTGACTATATCCAGGCCTGGTGGAACACCATCAATTGGGACGCCGTGGCTGAGCGTTACGCCGCCGCCCGCGGATAGCCCGGGTCAGGAGCGTGAAGCTCGAGTCCCGCAGGCCCTTCGGCGACCGTTGCGCCGGAGGGCCTGTTCAACGCTGACGGTCGCGCCCGCATCGAGCGGCTGGTCGCACGAACTTTATCAGCAGTTCACCGACAAACCATTTTCTGCGGGCCGGGCGCTGATCTAAGCTGGAGCTGTTGCGTGATCGACCTGGCGTCGTTGGGTCCGAACACCTGCGCCCCATGCCTGAGAGTGCAGAGAAGAGGGGCCTGATTTCGGCGAAAAGCCCCCGCCCGGCGACGCGTGAGGAGAGCAGCCGACGACGACCAACGTCGCTGGACCCGCGTCTAGGCTTCGGAACCGTCGGCTACTTTTCTCTTTTTCCTGCGACGAGGTGAGGTTGGGGCCGCCGCGACCTGCGCTCAGCGCTCGACCTCCGTCGCCATCACCGGGACCCCGTCCGACAACCGCTCCAAACCGCCGACGACGACCTGCACGCCGGCACTCAGGCCACTGGTGATCTCAACGAACCCCGGCATACGCACCCCGAGCTCAACCTGGCGACGTGCCGCCTTTTCGTCTTCGATCAACCAGACGAAGGTCGCGCCCTGCAGCGGCAGGATGGCGTCCTCGGGGACGACCACGGCGTTGGGACGCACGTCGGTGGCCAGGCGCGCCTCGATGAACATGCCCGCTTTCAAGGTTCGGTCGCGGTTGGGAACCTGGGCTTTGACGGTGATGGTCCGGGCCGGCAGCTGGACGACAGGGTCGACGAAGTCCACTACACCGCTGAAGTCAGTGTCGGGCAAGGCCGCCACGCGGAAGCTCACCGGCTGCCCCACCGAGAGTCGCTGCGCGTAGCGCTCGGGAACCTGAAAGACGGCCCGCTGAGGATCTACCGTCTGAAGAGTAACGAGGGGCGTAGAATTGTTCACGTAGTCGCCGACGCTCGCGAAGCGCTCGCCCACGACCCCCGCGAAGGGCGCTCGCACGACGGTCCGCTCGAGGCGCAGCTGCTGCAGCTCCAGCTGTGCCCGGCTGCTACGGGCGCTCGCCTCGGCCTGCTCCAGGTCAGCCTCCGACGAGGCGTTCTGCTCGAGCAGCTCGCGAGTGCGGCGCAGAGCCTGCTCGGCCAGATCGCGCTCGGCCTCAAGCCTGGCCACCTGCGCTTTCAGCTCGGCATCATCGACCTTGAACAGCGGCGTACCTTTCGCGACCACCGCGCCCTCGCGCACCAGGATGTCGACCAGCCGGCCATCCACCTCGGGCCGCAGCTCGATTGAATTGATCGCTTCGATCTGACCGGTTGCCAGGATCGCGTCGACGACCGTGTCGGTGCGCGCCACGGCGACCTCGACTGGAACACCCAGGGGGCCGCCGCCCCCAGCACCCGGGCTGTTATTCGGTTCAGCTTCGGCGCAGGCCGCGACCGCGGAGCTGATCAGTAATGCTGCGAGCTGCTTTTTCACCCTTTATCACCCTCTATCCGTGAACAGTCGTCGTCCGATAATCGCCTCCAGCCCGGCCAGAGCGAGGCGCGTGGCGTAGCGCGCTTGAACGAGGCCCGCTTCGGCCTCCGACATCGCCACTTGCGCCGCCAGCAGATCGAGGATCGTCGTCGCCCCGGCCCGATAGCGGTTGTTCTGAACCTCGAGGTTTTCCCGCGCCACGATGACGCCCTGCTGCGCCAGCTCGGTGCTCGCCCGCGCCGTGATGTAATTCTGGTAGGCCTCGATCGCGTCGCGTTGCACGGCGAGTGCCGCGTCGCGCATCGCTGCCCGGGCCGCGTCGCGATTGGTGCGGGCCCGCGTGAGCGCGATTTCTCGCTGTCCGCCGTTCCAAATTGGAAGGTTCACCTGGAAGCCCCAGACGGTCCGGGTGAAGGCGTCGGGCAGAAACGCCTCATCGAAGCCCTGGTACTGCCCGAAGAGAGTCACCTGTGGAAAGAAGCTGCCCCGCTCTGCCTTGAACGCGGCGTTCGCCGCCCCCTCCCGAGCCAGGGCCACCCGATAACTCGGCCCGTGTGCCGCCGCCTCTGCCACGGCGCTGTCCTGGCTGATCGGCAGCTCGGGGGCCAGAGCCGTGTCCAATGGGACGGCATCGACCGGGCCCGCGACTCCCACACGGCGGCCCAGTTGCACTTGCGCCACCGCCAGGCTCGCCTGCTGACGCAACAGGTCCACCCGCGCCCGGGTGAGCTCGAGCAGCAACTGCAGCGAGTCGCTGCGCACGGCCGCGCCGGAAACCACCCGCGCTCGGGCCACGGCGAGCTGCTCTTCGGCGCGGCGCACGCGTTCAGCGGCGACTCGCGTCAGCTCCTTCTCGGCGAGGACGTCGTAGTAATCGGATTCGGTGAGCAGCGCCGTGTTGAAGCGCGCCTGCAATTCGCTGGCCCGAGCGCTTTCCACCTCCGCCCGGGCGCGGCCTAGCTCGAACAGTTTGGCGCCGCCCCGGAACAGGTCGTAGCGGGCGTCGATGGTCCCCTGAACGATCTGCGTGGCCAGACTTCCGGTCCCGATGTTGAACCCCTGGTTCGAGAACTTGGTCAACGACGTTTGGACCGAGACCGAGGGCAAGACAAACACCGACCAGGCCGCTCGGCGGTTCCACTCCGCATTGTCGACCTCGCCCAACACCGCGACATAGTTCGGGTCCAGGCGGGCGGCGGCGCGCAGCGCCTGCTCCAGCGTGACCTGTGGAATCGAGTCGGGCGCCGCCACCTGCCAGCTCGGCGGCATGGCCGCGGGCGTGGCCGCGTACGACGCGTCGACGCCGGGTTGGACGGCCGCGATTTGAAGCAGGCCGAGCAGAGCGAGCATCATTGTGTAGCTTCCGCGGGCGCGAGCGTCGGCGCGCGCTTGCCGACCCGCGCGCGCAACGCATCCAACATCACATAGACGACGGGTACGAGATAAAGCGTAAGCACCGTCGAAAACAGCAGACCGCCGACGATGGCGTAGCCCAGCGGCCGCCGACTGGCCGAGCCCGCGCCCAGACCCAGCGCGATGGGCAGGGCGCCGAAGATCGTCGCCGTAGCGGTCATCAAGATGGGCCGCAGCCGGATGCGCCCAGACTCGAGCATCGCCTCGGCAGAGGCCAAC
>CAYGCC010000321.1:0-3090 GCA_964348165.1 uncultured Gemmatimonadota bacterium
GTCGTTCTAACCCAGGGGCAGGTGGTCGAGCAAGGCACGCACGCGCAGTTGCTCGCCAGCGACGGGCTGTACGCGGAACTGTTCAATCTGCAGGCGGCGGGCTACAGGTAAGGGGAGGCGGAGAACGCGTCTCCACCTCCCCGGGTTGATGGGAAACGGCGGTCGGAACCTGGTGCCGGCTTCCGCCTACTGTTGAACGAAATAGACCTCGAGGGCGGCGATCGTCAGCGGGTACACGTCCTCAACGTTCCCGCTGCCCCATGCGACGACGCCATGGCCGCCGTCCAGAGCGGCTTTCACCTCGGCCAGCGACATGAGCGGTTGGCCCTCAGCCGCTTGCTTAATCTGAGTGTCCGCGGTCATCAGGACGACGATATCGTTGGTCAAGGTAAACGAGCCGTCGCCGGTCAGGTCGACGCTCCAGACCTCACCCTTGAAGCTCTCGGTGTGGGCGCCGCCGCCCGTGATGGCGAACCGCATCTCGAGGGCGATCAGGACCAGAGGTTCCGCCGACTCGACCTTCCCGGCGCCGTAAGCGATGACATCGGCGCCCGCGTCCAGCGCGTCCTTCGCTTCTTGCAGGCTGCCCAGCGTCTGGCCGGCGCCATCGTAGATGAGCTGGGTTTCGGCAGTGATCTTGACGATCGTGCCGTTGGTAAGTGTGAAGCTCTGCGCCTCGAGGTCCACCGAGACGACGTGACCCTCAAACTCGACGATGTCCTGTCCGCCGCCACCGCCGTGAAGAGCGAAGTGCAGCTCGCGAGCTGCGATCTCCCGCGGCTCCTCGCTCTCCAACACACCGGCCCCCCAGGCCACGACTTGCAGGCCGTCTTCCAGCGCCGCCTTCACCGCCTCGAGTGAGGCGAGAAAATCGGCGCCGTCCGCGATGACCGTCGTCTCGACGAGACGGACCACGGTGCCGTCGCTGAACGTGAAGGTGCCGCCCTGAAGATCGACAGAACGCACGAAGCCTTCGAACTCCACCTCATCGGAGACTTCGGCATCCTCGGTCACCAGCTCGGTCACGCCGTCGCTGATGCGAAGCTCGATGCGCAGGCCCATGACATTCAGCCAGGCGTCGGGCTCACCATTCTGCTGAGCGCCGTTCAGCTCCAGGTTGTCCAGATCGACGTTGAGGTCGAGCGCCGGGCCCTCACCCTCCTCGAAGACGCGCAGCGCCGCGGCGAAGAAGCTTCCGTCCGTTGGGTCCTGCGGCAGGTCCGCCGGCGCGCGCCGGGCCACGACCACCGGTTGGAAGCCGTCCGCCAACCAACCTTGAACGCGCTCGACGAAAGCGCCGAAGCTCAGGTCGTCACCGCCGGGTCCACGGAAATGCGTTTCGCGGTCGAAGCCGACGGTCAGTCCCCCGAGGCGCAGCGACAGCGTCCCTTCGTTCTCGAACGGCTGGATCGCCGTCACGCGACTCTCGATCCACTCCTCGTCCCCCAGCGCCTCGGCGTGGCGAACCATCACGCGGCGCGCGACCATTCCGTCCTCGAACAGCTGGATCTCAAGGCGGGCCGTCGCCGTCGACAGCGCAACCTGCAGATCGCCCAGCGAGATCTCACGCGATAGCTGGATCGGATCGCCGACGCCGGGCCCGAGCAAATCGTTGTCTGCGCAGGCCCAGACCGCCAGAGCCAGAACGGCCGTGCTAAGGAAGACAAGCTTTTTTCGCTTTCCTGCGAACATCACTGAGTCACCTCCGGCTCGAGTTGGGGCGGCGTGGGTAGGGCCAGAAGGGCAATCGGCGTGCCGACTTGCACAGTCAATCTGACCGATTTCGGTAAACCTCGATGCACGACGCAGCTAGCGCGATTGGCCGGGCAAAGCTGTGCTCGAAGTCACGCTTCTCTCACGCCGACTGGCCCGGAACCTTTTGCCGGAAGCAAAACAGTTTTGCGATCTGCCTGATCTTGCAAAACGCGACGCTGGGCGGGGGCGCCCGGCGCCGGGCTGCGAGGACGCCTCTTCCGTTTCCGTCAAGTCGGGTCGCCGGTCTCGATCGGCAGCTCCTCACGCCCAGACCACTCGGTCCAGGAGGGGAAGTACACGTCGACGTTGGGATAGCCGAGCAGGTTGCGCAGAGCGAAGAAGACGTGGCTTGCCTCGGTGCCCGTGTTGCAATAGAGGATGACATGCGTGTCGGGCGTGATCCCCTGGGCGACGTAGCGGGCGCGCAGCTGCTCGATGGGCTTCCAGATTTTGGAAGCGCCGCCTTGGGTGGAGACGATCAGGGTGTCACCAGAAGCCAACGGATGGGCCGGCGCAGCGTGTCCGACGTGACCTAGCGGTGCCAGCGCGGCGACGGTGATGGCAACGCTGACAGCCTTCGGGAAGCCGGGCATGGTTGGGGTTCCTTTCGCAAGGTCATGTCCTGAGAGCGATTGAAGGTATTTCAGGCAACCGTTAGACGTCCAGACCCCTGGCTACGGTTCGACCTCTTGTGCAGGGTGAACATCGCGGTCCAGGGGAGCGGCTGGTCGAAGATCGCTCGCCGGCCCATTTGCCATCTCGTAGATTGAGGACAATTACTTATCCTGCACGCCTCATCAACGCGGGAGAAAGGCCCATGTTCCGCGACCTTATCATATCGGGCGCGGCCTGGCTGCTGATCGCCGGGCATGTCGCACCCCTCCACGCCCAGATCGACTCCGAGATGCTGGCCGGGATGGAAGCCCGTTCCATCGGACCGGCCGGCATGAGCGGACGCATCGCCGATGTGGAGGCACTCGTCTCGAACCCCAACATCGTCTACCTGGGCGCGGCCACCGGCGGCGTCTGGAAGTCGGTGAACGGCGGCCTGACCTGGGAGCCGCTGTTCGACGACCAGCCGGTCCACGCGATCGGCACGGTGGACGTGTTCCAGGCGAGCCCCGACATCGTCTGGGTGGGCACGGGCGAGGGGAATCCGCGCAACAGCGTGTCGGGCGGAGGGAACGGCGTCTACAAGTCTATGGACGGCGGCCGCACCTGGGAGCACCTGGGTCTGGACGCCACCGAGCGCATCCACCGGATCGCGCTGCACCCGTCGAATCCCGATATCGCTTACGTCGGGGCGATGGGCTCGATGTGGAAGGCGAACCCCGA
>CAYGCC010000322.1:0-2453 GCA_964348165.1 uncultured Gemmatimonadota bacterium
GCGACCGCCGTTGATCGCGATGACCGTGCTCTTCCCGATGATGATGGGTGGCGCAGCGGCGGCGCTCAGCGGCCGGGTCGTGCAGCGGCGCGCGCACACGTTAGTCTCGGCCGGGATCATCGCCGGGGCTTATGTGCTCTCGGCCGTCAGCCTGGCGCTCATCAATCGGCTGGGCCTCGACTGGGTACTGGCCGCCTCCTTCTGGGGGTCGATCAACGGGATCAGCTGCGCGGTGCTGGCGGCGGGCGTTTTGCCGCTGGCCGAATCGTTCACCCGGCTGACGACCGAGCAGACGCTGCTGGAGCTGGCCGACCTCAACCGGCCCCTGCTGCGCCGTCTGTCGCTGGAGGCGCCCGGCACCTACGCCCACTCGATCAACGTGGCCAACCTGGCGGAGGCGGCGGCTCGCGAGGTCGGGGCCAACAGCCTGCTGGTGCGAGTCGGCACCTACTACCACGATATCGGCAAGGTGCGGAAGCCCCAGTACTTCGTGGAGAATCAGCCGCGCGGCCGCAACCCGCACGACAAGCTGAAGCCGGCGACCAGCGCCGGCATCGTGCGCGAGCACGTGAAGGACGGGCTGGCGTTGGCTGAAGAGGCGCGCATCCCCGAGGTCGTCAAAGCATTCATCCGCGAGCATCATGGGACCCAGCGCATCGGCTTCTTTTGGGAAAAGGCGCAGCAGCTCGAACCCGAGGCCGAGCTCGATCCCAACGATTTCCGTTACCCGGGTCCGAAGCCGCAGTCGAAAGAGACCGCCATCCTGCTGATGGCCGACTCGGTCGAGTCGGCGGCGCGGGTGCTGGAAGACGCGTCCGAGCGGGGGATCGCAGAGCTTGTCAACCGCATCGTCGACTTCAAGATGTCCGAGAAACAGCTGGACGAAGCGCCGCTCACGCTCAAGGAGATCGGCCTGATCAAAGGACAGTTCGTCAAGGTGCTCTCGGGCATGTACCACAACCGCCTCGACTACCCCGTGCAAAACCACGAACCGCAGGAAGCGAAGGAGCCGGTCGCGCGCGGGACGTCGTGACGAGCTCCGAGCTGCGAGTCTACGTCAACCAGGTCGAGCTGGCCGCTGAAGTCACACACGACGAGGTGATCGACGCCGTACGGACGACGGCCGCGGCGGAGGGGGTAGGGCAGGGCGAGATCTCGGTCACCTTCGTCGATGCGGCGGCGATCGCGACGCTCAACCGCACCCACCTGGGCCACCCGGGCCCCACCGACGTCATCGCCTTCAACCTCGCCCAACCCGACGAACCGTTGGGCGACATCTATATCTGCCCCGACCTCGCCCGCGCCTCGGCGGCCGAGCTGGGCCTGGCGCCGCGCGAGGAGCGGCTGCGCCTCGTCGTTCATGGCGTGCTCCACCTTCTCGGTTGGGACCATCCCGAGGGGCCGGAGCGGCAGGACAGCGACATGTTCCGCCGCCAGGAAGAGCTGCTCGCGCAGCTTCTTTGACCAGGCCCCGCCTGCCAGAACAAGCGCCTACCCTCCGTCATCCGAAGGCGGCGCGCCATCCCAGGAAGGCGGGGCCGTAGACGGAAGCGGCCCGGCGGGATAGTGTATTGCCGGGTGAACGGTCGATGAAACAGGAAACCAGCCTCTGGGTGCTCTTCCGCCGCTATCTGCTGACCGGCATCGCGGTCATCGCGCCGGTCGGCGTGACGGTCTTCGTCCTCTACTGGATCTTCAACCGCCTCGACGCCATCCTGGGCCGTATCTTCTCAGCCATCGGCCTGCGCATCCCCGGCCTTGGCCTCATGGCGCTGATCCTCCTGCTCGTCATCGTCGGCTGGATCGCCCAGCAGGCCCTGGGGCGGCAGTTCATCAGCATGGGCCGCAACTGGCTCTCACGCTTCCCGCTCACCCGGAGCATCTACAGCGCCGCCAGCCAGATCATCGAGCAGCTGGTCGGCGAACAGAAGCGATTCTTCAAGTCGTGTGTGCTGATCGAGTTCCCCCGGGACGGCTGCTACGCGGTGGCGTTTCTGACCGGCCCGGCGGCGGTGGAGATCAGCGAGCTGGCCGAGGAGGACTCGGTGGCGGTCTTTCTGCCCACCACCCCCAACCCGACGTCGGGGTATCTGCTGTTCTTGCCGCGCTCGAAGGTGATGCCGCTGAAGATGACGGTGGAGGAAGGCTTCAAGCTGATCATCTCTGGCGGCGCGGTGACGCCCGAGGCGGTACGCGGTGTCGCCGCGCCCCCGGACTTCACTCGAACCCTCAAAGTGCGGTAACGTGAGCGACGAGCTGACCCACGCGGCAAACATCGAGCGCGTGCGCCAGCTGCTCGCCGAGGCCGAGCCCGAGCGGCTGAAAAGCTACCTGGCCGCCTTCCACGCCAGCGACCTTGCCGATCTGATCGAGGCGCTCGACGAGGAGGAGCGCGCCGCCGTCGTCCGCATCCTGCCGGACGAGATCGCCTCCGAGGCGCTGGCCGAGATGGA
>CAYGCC010000323.1:0-3292 GCA_964348165.1 uncultured Gemmatimonadota bacterium
GCCACCACCTGCTCCTCGCCGGCCCGATTGAACCCCGTCGCGTTGCCGATGCTGGCCCCCATGCAGAAGGTGGTGTGCATGGCGTCGAAGGGCGGCAGACAGCCCAGGGTGTAGCAGCCGATGTCGCCGGTCACCAGAACGCCGAGTTCCTTTAGGCGACTGAACACGCCGCGGTGCGGGCAGCCGGCGCAGAGGACCGGTGGCCGCGGCAGGATGGCGACGTCCTGGCTGAAATCGGTCGGCGTCGGCGTCCCTTTCAACCCGGCGCCGACCAGGTCGGCGCTCACCTCGCCGATGTTGGTGAAGCGCTCCTTGCCGATCACGCCCGTGATACCGAGGCCGGCCATCTCGCCCTGGATGAACCCCTCGCTCTCTTCGACCACGAAGACCGTGTCGAAGCGCGCGCAGAACTGTCGCAGTCGATTTTCGGGCAGCGGATAGACCATCCCCAGCCTGAACACCGTGGCCTCGGGCGCGACCTCTCTGACGTACTGGTACGGTATGCCGTGGCTGACCACGCCGATCTGCGGGTCGCCTTCCTCGATGACGTTGCCCTCGAAATCCTCGGCGAACTGACGCAACCGGTCGAGCTTCTCTTCCAGTTCCGGGCGGCGGAAACGGGCGTAGACCGGAATGGCGTACTGGCTGGCCTGGCGCGAGAACGGCTTGCGCGGCGCCTCGACCCGCACGCCGGACTCGACGAGGCCGCGAGTGTGGGCGAGGCGGGTCGTCGTGCGGAACATGACGGGTGTGCTGAAGCGCTCGCTCAGCTCGAAGGCGGTCTTGATCATGTCTCGGGCTTCGGCGGCGTCGCCGGGCTCGAGCACCGGCACCTTCGCGACCTTGGCGAGGTAGCGGCTGTCCTGCTCGTTCTGGGACGAGTACATCCCCGGGTCGTCGGCGACCAGCACCACGAAGCCGGCGTTGGTGCCGGCGTAAGGGAAAACCATGAACGGGTCGGCGGCCACGTTCAGCCCCACATGTTTCATCGTGACAAGCGTGCGTACGCCGCCGAGCGCGGCGCCGACCCCCTCGTCGAACGCCACCTTCTCGTTGGTGGACCAGTGCGCGTCGACCTCTTCGTAGTTGGCCAGCCGCTCCAGCACCTCGGTGCTGGGCGTTCCCGGATAGCCGGCGGCGAACCCGACGCCGGCCTCCCAGGCGCCCCGGGCGATGGCCTCGTTTCCCGACATCAAGCTTCTCACACTGCTTCACCTTTCGAGTAGCGTCGTTCAGGAGCGCGTTCGCAGTGCCGCGCTCTTCTCCGAAACCCAGCGGCGTGGATTGGGGGGCCTGGTTCAAAGACACTCGTAGCTGATAGAACATGCGCTCCCGGCCGGTCGTGTGCAATGACACGCGGGAGACGATGCGGCGGCAATCGATACGAGGCTCTGACTTCGTTCGCGCCTAGCGGGTGCGGGTGAAGACCATAGTTTGCATGGTGAAGGAGTCGGGCCGCGCGGCGCCTTGCCCGGGGATCGCGGCCTGGTAGTCGAACCGCAGCGTGTCGCGACCGGCGCGCTCGTAGATGCCGTAGAGGGTCATGCCGGCCCAACGGCCGTCAATGAAGCCGGTGAAGTCGAGCTGGGCTGGGCTGGCGGTCGTATCGATCCGGAAGCGGACGGAGGCCGTATCGTGCACGCCCGGCACCCGCTCGCTGATCCACAAAGCGGTGCCGCCGGAGCCGAACACCACGCCGACGTGGGCTCCGACCGAGTCGCGAGCCACCCACGACCCGCTCAGTTCGCCATCGCTCGCGTCGCCGCAGGAAAGGGAAAGGCCTAGAGCCAGAAGGCTCGCCAGAGTTCGGAACTTCGCGGCTTTCATCACGACACCCCCTAAGCTGTGTAAGACAGATCGACGATCACACTCAGGAGTCGGCGCGTCGGGTCGATCTGCCGGGCAGCGAGTCAGATTCAGCGTGCAGCATAGCGGTCGCGCGACGGATGTCCAGAAGCGCCGCAAATGAGCCCGACTCGCCTGTCCGATCGCCAGCGTTGCCCGACAGGTGGGGAGTTGTGAGCAGTGACTAACGGTTTTTGCTCGATTCGGGTCCCAGTCGTTGCAACGCTTCGTTTGCGTAGAGCCGTACCTCCCAGTCCTCATCGTTGAGCGCCCGCGTCAAGCCCTCCCGCGCTCGCGGTGAACCGATCTTCAGCAAGGCGACCACCGCGGACCGTCTGACCCACATGTCCTCATCGTCCAGGTATGCCGCGATCAGCGGGACCGCCCTCTCCGAACCGAGGATGCCCAGCGATTCGATCGTCGACAGGCGGGTCCACTTGTCAGGATCCTGCAACGGCCCCTCTGCCAGCTCGACGATCTCTTCCACACCCAGCTCGGCCAGCGAGCGCATGGCCGCCCTCCGGACCCATGGCTCCGGATCCTCCAACAGGCCCAGCACCGTCTCAACGCATTCGGCGGAGCCGATCGCCCCGAGCGCACTCAGTGCATTCACTCGAACGTTGGCCACGCTGTCCCCGAGGGCGGCGATGAGGGCTGGGACGGCTCTTTCCGAGGGCAACCTACTCAGGAAGTCGGCGGCAAGAATCCGTACCTCGACCTGTGCGTTCTCCAGTAAAGGGATGAAGTAGTCGACGGCCGGATCGCCGAAGGCCGCCAGCCGCCCGGCGATGAAGTACTTCGCCCTCCGATTCGGCTCATCTACCAGCTGTGTGGCGATCGCTTCCATCCGGGCTTCTTGTCGTTCGGCGGGCGTGATCAGCTCTGCGGTGCGCTCGAGACCGCGCCCGTAGAAGAAGGCAGAGGCGCCGATCAGGACCACGCCGTAAAGCGAGAGTACGACCGCCACCTCACCCTTCCGATCCGGCGTCTCTTTCTTGAACAAAGCTCTAAACGGGAGCACGAAGAACTTTTCTACGATCCTGGGAAGCGGCAAAAGGAACGGGGCGCTCCGGCGATACCTGTCGTATGCTTCGCCGTGGCGGCGCCGCATGTGCAGCTCCTCCATCATGGCCACCCCGATGATCACCAGTGTGGAGAGCAGCCACGGCAGGCTCGCATCGATGCCCCACGAGCGCTTGGGGTACAGCCCGCGCAGCAGCAGCAGGTAAACCCCGTAGCTCCAGATGATCCAGCCGAGGTATTGGGGGTGCCGCGAGATCCGGTACACCCAGAAATCGGCGACCGCCATCTTGCGGGCCCGCGCGGACAGCCAGGCCAGCGTGCCCAGGAAGAAGATGAGCAACCCAGCGCCGAGGCAGAGGTAGACGATAGGCCAGTAGGCGTCGAGCCCGACCTGTCGGAGCATCCGGGTGAGCAGGTCGTAGCG
>CAYGCC010000324.1:0-1872 GCA_964348165.1 uncultured Gemmatimonadota bacterium
AGCAACTCGCGCGTGCTGACACCTGACCTCGACCGCACGCCCCGCGGCCTCATCTGGTCGAACGACGGCCGCACCGTCTACTTCAACATTGACAGTGAGGGGATGCGCAACCTGTACGCCGCCTCACTGAACGGCGAGATTCGCCAGGTCACGAAGGGCGTGCACATGCTGGGTGTGGAGGATATCGATCGGAGCGGACGCGCGGTGGGCGTGCTCTCGAGCTTCCACGAGCCTGGCGACGTCGTGACCTTCAACATTCGTCGCCCCGACCGCCTCAACCAGCTCACCTTCGTCAACGACGACGTGCTGATGGGGGTGAAGCTGGGCGAGGTCGAGGAGATCTGGTACACCTCGACCGACGACCTGCGCATCCAGGGCTGGATCATCAAGCCGCCCGACTTCGATCCCACGAAGAAGTACCCGTTGATCCTGCAGATCCACGGCGGCCCGCACGCCATGTACAACGTCGGCTTCAGCTTCAGCCGCCAGGAGCATGCGGCCGTTGATTACGTCGTGCTCTATACCAACCCGCGGGGCAGCAGCGGCTACGGCTCGGCCTTCGGCAACGCCATCAAGCGCGCCTACCCGGATAAGGACTTCGACGACCTGATGAGAGGCGTGGACGAGGTGATCGCCCGCGGCTACATCGACGAGCGCAACCTGTTCGTGTACGGCGGCAGCGGCGGCGGCGTGCTCACCGCCTGGATCGTCGGCCACACCGATCGCTTCGCGGCCGCGTCGTCGAACTATCCGGTGATCGACTGGCTGTCGTTCGTCGGCACGACCGACGGCGCCAGCTGGTATCGCAACTTCGATCACTTCCCCTGGGAGGACCCCGACGAGCACCTGCGCCGCTCGCCGTTGATGTACGCCGAGAACGTGAAGACGCCGACGCTGTTGATGACCGGCGTCAACGACCTGCGTACGCCGATCTCGCAGACCGAAGAGTTCTACATGGCGCTGAAGGTGCAGAAGGTGCCGACCGTGATGTTGCGCTTCAACGACGAGTGGCACGGCACCAGCTCACGCCCGTCCAACTTCATGCGCTCGCAGCTTTACCTGCGGAGCTGGTTCGAGAAGTACACGACCAAGGACGAGGCGGCGGTCACCGCCACGGGCGAGACGCGCTAGCGTGGGAGCATAACGCGCTAGCGTCGGCGCGCTCTTGAGATCGACGCGCCAAGGGGCGGACGGCCCAGCCGGCAGGACGCCGGCCGGGCCGTTCGCGTCATCTCCTGATGCACGACCGTCCGGTGAGCTGAGGCGGATGGAAGCTGTGTGACGAGAGTCGGGTGGAGTGCGAGACCGGAACGGAGAGGGCTGCCTGATGGAAGGGGTGGCATGGGGAAGGTCCTGCCGTTTTGACGCTGCGCCTGCGAGAAGGAGGGCAGACCGCGAAGCTGCAACTGCTCGCAGTGTTAGCACGGAGGTAGTTGGTGGCTACACCAGGCAAGCGTCCGTATAATTGATCAGGTTCGCTTCGCCCTCAGGCCTTGAGCGGTCAGCATTAGGCGGCGAGCCCGCGCAGTGTCTTTGGCGGTGGGGGTCCTAGGGTGGCAGTTGAAGAACAAGTTAGACGGACGCTGGACTAGGATGACTAGGAAGTATTGGGGCACGCTGGAACGTTTCCGCCGGATCTTGGTGCCGCGTTGCTACCCTCAGATCAGGATCCCAGGTTGTTTCCCCGATCGAAGGCCGCCCGCTCCGGGTTGTTATCCGTCGAGCGACGGAGCTGTTGGGTGCAAACATCCCGCGTCCATTCCAGATGATAGGTGACATTCTATTCTCACCTGATGGGTGACACGCTCGTCCTCGGCTGGTGACGGGTGAGTCGCCGGTAGGAGTCTTCGATTTTTCCCTCCCGTTCGTGGA
>CAYGCC010000325.1:0-5699 GCA_964348165.1 uncultured Gemmatimonadota bacterium
GCGTGTTGCGCTTACCCTCGGAGGCGGTCAGCCCGGCGCCGGACTTCTTCAAAGGGCTGGCGGGCCGCTACCTCGACGGTATCGGACAAACCGGCGAACGCCTTATCATTCTTCTCAACCTGGACGAGCTCTTGACCTCTGACGAGCGCATCGCCCTTGGCGAGTTGCTCACGCCGGCGCTGGGGAAAGCTTCGACCCCAGAGAAGGGTGTGGCTGGCGGCTCGAAACGTCGCTCCCGCAAGAGCCGAGGGAAAAAGGCCGATTCGGGCTGAGCGGCGGACAGACGTCGAAGCGAGCCAAAAGATTACGCAGCCGACCCTCCCCCACGTCCTGCTTCTCGCCGTCCTCTTGAGCTTGGGCGGCGCGCCCGACTCCGTCCAGCAGGAGCGCCGCCTCGGTTCGCTGAAGTTCGTCTACTGGCCTGCTCAGGCGGGCCTCGCGACCGCGCTCGCCGAGGCGGACGGAGGCCTGTTGCTCATGCCCGGGTTACCCGACGACGTGCTGCTGCGCGGCGAAATCGCCGTTATTCTGGCTCCGAGCCCGGCGGCGTTCGATTCGCTGGCGCCTGGCGCGCCTGACTGGAGCGCCGGCATCGCCTTCCCTGAAGGCGACACCATCGTGTTGCCGACTTTTGGCGGCCGGGCGGCAGGCCGTCCCCTGCGAACCATCCTACGGCATGAGCTGGCGCACGTGGCGCTGAGCCGCCATCTCGGCTCCGGCGTGCCCCGTTGGTTTCACGAGGGCTATGCGCAACTCGCCTCGGGAAGCTGGGGAGCCGGAGAGGCGTGGACCCTGCGCTTCGCGATCTTGTTCGGTCAGCTCCCCTCGCTGGACAAGCTCGGGCTGGACTTCCGCGGCTCACGTCTCACCGCGAATCATGCCTACCTCTTGTCGTACACCGCCGTGGATTTCCTCCGGCGGACGGGCGGGTCCGGTGGGTTCGCGCTGCTGCTCGACCGCTGGAGGGAGACCGGCGATCTGGATCTGGCGCTGCGTCGCACCTATGGCCTAACGCAGAGCCAGTTCGAGCGGCTGTGGCGCCGCGACGTGGGCCGACGCTTCGGTTGGTTGCTGGTGCTCACACAGACGGCTGTATACTGGACGCTGATGACGATCCTTCTGCTGATCCTGGGGTATTGGAAGAAGCGAAGAAATCGGCAAAAGCTTGCGGCTCTCGAGGCCGCGGTCCGGGAAGCGGAAGCGACAATGGTGGACGGGACAGCGGCCGGGGAGGATTTCGGTGAGCAGGGTCGCAATCCTCCGCCAGATTGACTGGCAGTCGTTTCGCGGATAGGTTGTAGCGTTCATGTCAAGGAGACATCCCCGGAAGACAACTGAACGCGGTTCTACCGCGGCCCGCAAGCCAGATTGGGCGTACAAGGTGGAAGGCGCAGCGGCAGGCGAGAGCGTGGCGGGTGAGCCACGAGCGTTGCAGTTTACTTTACTGAATTGGGCCTTGCTCGCAGGCGCGGCCGTGACCCTGGCGGCGGGCTACGGGGCGCTGGCGAGCGCCTCGCCCATGCTGTCGACGGTTGTCGCCCCAATCCTTCTGGTTGGGGCTTATGTGGTGCTGATACCGCTGGGTCTCATCCTCTGAGGGAAACGGCGGCGACGGCCCGACCTTTGCGTGAAGAAGGCGTCTGGGAAGACGGGGCGCGTAGCTCAGCTGGCGAGAGCGCTGCCCTTACAAGGCAGAGGCCCCTGGTTCGAGTCCAGGCGCGCCCATTGGCGGGGGAGCTAAGGACGTGAGCCGCACGCCCCGGGGTGCGGGCGGATGCGATCGGAGCGATTTGGCGCGGGCGGCGCCCGCTTTAGGTAACTCAAGCGTGGGAGACAATCCATGAAGTGTGGGATCGTTATCAAGGACGGGGGTTTCAGGCTCATCGCCAGCCTGGCCGTGGTATCTGTCCTGACGGTAGCCACGGCTCCCGACGCGCGGGCCGCCGCTCAGCAAGAGCCGGGCGGGCGCTTTCGCGTGTTGGTGGTGCCAATGGAGTCGAGCGCGCTGGACAAGAAGTTCGGCGAGAAGGTGGCGAAGGCGATCAGCGAACGCCTCGAGGATTTCAGCACGCATGTGCCCATTCCGGAAAAGGAATTCAAGCGCGCCCTCAAGCAGTACGAGGTGAAGCCGGAAGAACTGAACCCGATCCGAGCCCGCCAGCTGGCCAACCTGATGGGTGCCCAGGTCGTCTACTTCGGTACCTTGAAGGGGTCGGCCTCGCAGTTCTCGGTCGATGGCGTGTTCATCAGCGTCAAGACGGGCGATGAGGTAGCGGTGCCGGCGGTGAACATCGGCGACAAGAGCGACGCCTCGGTGGAACGGGTCGCCGGGGCGGCCATCGCTGCCTTCGATAAGCAGGTGAAGTTCGGGCGGGCCGTGACCTTCTGCGCCGACTACGTGGGAAGCCAGCAGCCGGAGAACGCCCTTCGTAACTGCAACGAGGCGCTGGAAATCAACTCCGGCAGCATCCCGGCGCTCTTCAACAAAGGCCTGGCCTTTCGCCAGCTGTTCGAGGGGCAGACGGGTACGGATGGCTGGGCCGACTCAGCCGTCACTTATTTTGACCGGGTGTTGGATAGCCAGCCGGGCCACCGCGAGGCGCTTCAAAACAAAGCCTACCTCCTCTCGCAGATGGGTCTGGGGCAGGAGTCGAGCGAGGTGTACCGGCAGTATCTGGAGCTCGACCCCGGCAACGTTCCGGTACGTCTGAAGGTCGCGTATGACCTGGCGCAGGTGGAGTTGATGCGCGAGGCGATCGAGATCATCCAGGACGGCCTGAACTACGTCGAGGAGGATGTGGATCTGCTCCAGTCGCTGGGCGACTACTCGCTCCGTTACTCGTCCGAGGATTCGACTTACGTGAGCACCGCCCTCGGGGCCTACGAAAAAGTCCTGGAGCTCAAGGGCGAGGACACCGACCAGTCGATCATCGAGAACGCGCTGGCGGCCTACAACCGAGCCGGCCGGACGCAAGAGGCGGTGAGCTTCGCCGAGAAAGCGCTGGAGTCTTTCGCCGATAGCCCCAGGCTGTGGTCTCTTTACGCCGACGCCCTGGGCCGCGCGGAACGTAACGCCGATGCGAGTGCGGCCATGGACAAGGTGCTGCAGCTCGAGCCGACCTACCCCAACGGCTATTTGAAGCGCGGGCAGTTCAAGCTTCAGGCGGGCGATGAAAGCGGCGGCCTGGCGGACTTCAATCGCGCCATCGAGTCCGGGGGATCCTCGCCGGAGGATGTCTTCAAGCTGTTCTTCAGCCAGGCGATTCAGCTGCGTAACAGCGGCAACCTGTCCGGCGCCGTGAGTTACTTCGAACGGGCGCTCCAGTTCGCGCCGGCGAACCAGAAGCCGGAAGTCGAGTTCTGGTGGGGCTACAGCTACTACCAGCTCGGTGAAGGCCTGGCGACCCCGGAGAACGCCAGCATTCAGCAGCTGCAGCGGGCGCAGGCCAACTTCCAGGCGGCGATGCAGCACTTCAACCGCGCGGGCAGCGTGCGCAAGGAGGTGCCGCAGCTGAAGGATGCCTCGGAGCGCTGGTTACTCAACGTCGAGGCGCGCATCAAGCAGCTCTCGCGCGGCTGAGCGCACGACGCCAGTCAGGGCGGAAGGCGAGCCCGGGCCTCAGTGGCCCGGGCTCTTGTTTTTGGGGGGGAGGGGGCGGCCGGAGGGGTCACGAGGTGTGATGTGGGAGAAGTCCTTGACGTGTTGGGGCGAGGGGGGTACTTTGGGGGCGGAGTGGGGAGAAATGGGGGACACGGCAATCCGTCCCCCATACGCATCGCCCGGTTTCCCCGCCACCGGGTTCAAGTCACCCTGCCGGGGGAGGTTACTTGACCGGCTTCCTGGGGAAGTATCTCCATCAGCTGGACGATAAGGGCCGCCTGGCGCTGCCTGCCTCCTTTCGGCGCAGAGTCGGCGACGACGGCTTCATCCTGGTCAATTGTAAGCAACCAGCGCTGTATCTGTATCCGGAGTCGGCCTGGACGGCGAAGGAGCTGCAGATGTTGGAGCTGGTCGAGAGAACACCGGACGCGCACCCCTCCGTGTTGGCGTTAACGGCGGACGCCATGGAGGCGCTGCCGGATAAGCAAGGTCGGATCTTGATACCCGAGCGATTTCAGCAGGCGGCGGAGTTGGACGGCGAAGCGCTGATCGTGGGGATGGTGAAGCGGATCGAGATCTGGAATCCCGAGAGGTTCGAGAGCGCCATTCGCGAAGCGTCTGCGGAATCGGATCGGCATCTGCGAAAGATCTTCTCTATTTGATGTCGCGAACTTGAAATCGGCGGTGACGGTCGAGACGTGATGGGCGGATTGAGGGGGAAGGGTGGAGCCCGGGTCGCGAGGGCATCGGCCGTCACTCGCCGAGTCAGTCAGTTGGGGCGGTGGCCAGTAGGCAGGGGGAGGGCTGTGTGGGGTCTAGGGGTAGGGCAACGCCGGCTGTCTGCCGTCCCAACTTCATCTGCCAACGCTCGCGCGTCGTGGCGGCGGCGAGCTAGCCAGCCGGATCACTTGTCGAGCAACGACGGCACCCACGAACCGGTCATGGCGCCTGAGGTGGTCCGTCTGCTCGCTCCGGACCGCGGAGGCGTCTTTCTAGACGGCACGGTCGGAGACGGCGGCCACGCGGAGGCGATTCTGCGCGCCGGGGCCGAGGCACGGGTTCTGGCGGTCGATAAGGATTCCCAAGCATTGGAACGGGCCCGCGCTCGACTAGCGACTTACTCAGAGCGTGTGGCCTTCGAGCACGGCGACTATGCCGACGCTGGGGAGTTGTTCGATCTGGGGGAGGGCGCATTGGCTGGAGTGCTTCTAGACCTGGGGGTGTCCTCCCACCAGATCGATTCGAGTGAGCGGGGGTTTTCGTTCCGGCCCGGTGTGCCGCTGGACATGCGCATGGCGGGGCAGGGGGAAGAGCCGACCGCGGCCGATCTGCTGGCGACTTTATCCGCGGACGAGCTGACCACGATCTTTCGAGCCTACGGCGAAGAACGGCGCGCGCGCCGATTGGCGAGCGAGATCGTGCGGCGGCGCCGGGTCGCGCCTCTGCGCACCAGCGACGACCTGAGGGATGCCCTCACGAGCGTCTGGGGCCGGCCGCTGGCGCCTGCGGATCTCGCGCGGGTCTTCCAGGCGTTGCGGATCGCTGTCAACCGGGAGCTGGAATCTGTAGAGCGAGGCTTGCCCCGTTTGCGCGATCTGCTCGCCCCTGGAGGGCGGTTCGTGGTTCTCGCCTACCACTCGCTGGAGGATCGGCAAGTCAAACGCGAATTCCGTGATTGGAGCCGTGATTGCGTCTGCCCGCCTGAACTGCCCGTCTGTCGTTGTCGAGGTCGGCGGCTGGGTCGCGAGCTGACCCGTGGTCCCCTGCGCCCGGACCCGGGCGAGGTGGCCGTGAACCCGCGCGCCCGCAGCGCGCGGCTGCGGGCATGGGAGCGAGGCGAATGAAGCCGCGCGGCCTGCTGACCGCCTTCGCCGCGGCGTTACTGCTGGCTGGGATGTACGTGGCGGTTCATCGCGGCGCCAGCGGCCGGGGTGTGGTCGAGAGTCTGGCGCGCATCGGTGATCGGCAAGAGACGGCCGACGTGATACGCGCCGAGCTTGAGCAGGATATCGAGCATCTACGCAGCCGGGCCCGGGTCGTCCGGGCGGCGGAGCGTCTCGGCATGCATCTCCCGACAGAGGATGAGCTGGTCATCCTG
>CAYGCC010000326.1:0-3026 GCA_964348165.1 uncultured Gemmatimonadota bacterium
AGGTAGATGCCCTCCACCACCGTCTCGGCCCGTTCGAATGGCTCGCCGACCGTCTCCAGCGCCCGCAGGAAGGGCGATCCGTTGCGGGCGTGGGCCACGGCGAATCCCAGCACGTCGTCGGCTCGACCAGGGATGAGGCCGGCATAAACCAGCCCTCCTCCCAGATAGGCGCTGAGACGGTTGACGTCGGCGTCGGCCGTCCCCGCCCGGACGAAAGCCGAGAGGCTGCCTGCATCGCCCGGCTCCACGTACAGCAGTCGCTCGGCGAGAGCGTACACACCCCAGCTCTTCTGCGCCGACTCGCCCACTTCCCACGCGTCGAAATCTCGCGTATAGGCCCAGCCGCCCAGCGCCAGCTTCATTCGCGCGCGCTGCACGTTACGACTGCGGCCGATCCGCCGGCCGCCCTCCTGTACACGTGACGGCGGCTCATCTTTGACGATTGTCACGCCGGGAGCCGCCTGGTTGTACCCCAGTTCCCAGGCGATCAGCACTCCCTCGCCGTTGCCCAGGGCGAAGCGCGAGCGGTCCGGGTCGCCCGGGTCGCCGGGCGAGCCGTCCATCACTGCCAGCCGACCGAAGATTCTGGGATGGGGTCGCAACGTGAGTCGCACCCCGAGGGTCGTGAGCGGGAAGGTCGAGGGGCCGTTGAGCCCGGTCGCGCTGAAGTCGGGGCCGAAGCCAAACGAGCTATTGAGGAAGTCGCCGGCGACGCGAATGACATCGAATTCCGCGTTCAGATCGTAGACTCCCGCCAGCACCGACAGGCGACCCGGCAGCAAGTTGAGCTCGATCCAGGCCTCGTACAGCCGCCACTCAGACGGTGCCTCGATGTTGCTCAGTCCCTGAAAGTCGCCGACGCGTTCGCTAACCGAGCTACCGCGGTTCGATTGCACGTGGAGCCTCACCGAGGTCTTCCGTGCGTTCAGCAAGACCTCCAGGTCCAGGTCGACCATCAGGTCGAGGTTGTCGAGGTACACCGCTTTTCGCGACAAGCCGCCGGTGGTTGGCGCGAACACGTCACCAACATAGAACAGCTCGGCCCGAACTCCGGCCGGCCAGCCCGGGACCTTGGGCGGTGCTTGCGCCTGAGCGGAAGGGCAACCGCTGCCATTCCCGATCGCAATCGCCAAAAGGCTGAGCAGAAAACTTACTCGGCGGCCGTGACGATCTAACGTTCGACTCCGTGACAAGCACGACCCGCGAGACAACACGCACCTCATAGCTCCCTCATCTGGCGACAGCTCCGCCACTTACCGCACCCGTGGGTGGGACGATGCCCGATACGGTTTCCCGCCCAAAAGTTTTTCAATCGAGGTTCCCAGTCTCTGGTTGGCGCAGGTTGCAACGACGCGTTCGCCTCTCTAAGGCAGGGTGAGCGCCGCTCTGGCCCGAAGGCCTACGACCAGAGCGTTGTCGATTGCGGGGTCCATCCCGGGATTCGCGATCCACTGGAGGTTCGGCTGCAGTTGAATGAACTCACCCAGCTGAAGCAAGTAGATTGCCTCCAGCACCGTCTCGGCCCGCTCGAACCGTCCCCCTTCTGCCGGCTGAGCGTTAAGAAAAGGCGATCCGTTCTGGGCGTGGGCAAGACCCACTCCCGCCGAGTCCTCATCTCTTCCCGGGATCAGACCGGTGTAGACGAAGCCACCCCCCAGATAGGCACTGAGGCGGTTAACCTCGGCGTCAGCCGTACCCGCCCGGAAGAACGCCCAGAGACTCCCGGCGCCCCCCGACTCCTCGTACAGCCGTCGCTCACCGAGCACATAGAACCCCCAGCTCTTCTGCGCCGACTCCTCCAGCTCCCACGCCTCGAAATCGCGCGTATAGGTCCAGCCGCCCAGCGCGAGCTTCATCCGCGCCCGCTGCACCTCGCGGCCGCGGCCGATCCTTCTGATGCCCTCCCGTGCACGTGGGGGCATCCCGTCGTCCTCCACCGCCACACCGCGAGCGCCCTGGTTGTAACCGATCTCCCAAGCTACAAGCGCCCCCTCGCCGTTGCCCAGGGCGAAGCGCGAGCGGTCGGGGTCAAAGGGGTCCCCAGGTGAGCCGTCCAAAACGGCCAGAGCGGTGAAGAACGACGGATAAGGTCGCGCCTTGAGGCGGACGCCCAAAGTCGTGAGCGGGAAGGTTGAGGGGCCGTTGAGCCCGGTCGCGCTGAAGTCGGGGCCGAAGCCGAACGAGCTGTTGAGGAAATCGCCGGCGACGCGGATGACATCGAACTCGGCGTTCAGATCGTAGACTCCCGCCAGCACCGACAGGCGACCCGGCAGCAGGTTGTGCTCGATCCAGGCCTCGTACAGCCGCCACTCGGACGGTGCCTCGATGTTGCTCAGCCCCTGAAAATCGCCGACGCGTTCGCTAACCGAGCTGCCGCGGTTCGACTGCACGTGCAGCCGCAACGTCGTTTTCCTGGCGCCCAGCAGGACCTCCAGGTCGAGGTCCAGCATCAGGTCGAGGTTGTCGAGGTAGACCGCTTTACGTGACAACCCGCCGACCGCCGGCGCGAAGACGTCACCGACATAGAACAGCTCCGCCCCGACTCCGACCGGCCAGCCCGGGACCTTGCTCTCTGCCTGAGCGGCGATGGCGAGCGAAACCGTGTGGCCCGTCAATGAGACCGACAGCAGTAAAAGCAGAACGGACAACGGAGGTGCGCGCCGGACAAAGCTCGTGTTGCCTGCCAACCACAAGACTCCATGCAGCCGATCAGCCATTCGCTCTCCATTACTCGTACTCGCGCCGCCGGCGCACGCCGCTGCGGGACGCGATCCATCGCGGGAAACGTTCACCTGCTTTTCAAGAACCGCTGAAGCTCAGGGCGTGTAGCGCTCGGCGCCCTGCGTGGGCCGCCACGGGTGGCCAGGCTCGAAGTGCTCCCACAGCATCGCCGAGACGCGCCGGATCAGCGCGAACCCTTCGTTGTCCGCGCCCCAGCTCTGATCCTGCTGGTCGTCGGTGATGACGCAGAACACGTAGTCACCGGAGGGCGCGTTGACCAGCACCACCTCGGAGCGCGATTCGTC
>CAYGCC010000327.1:0-9725 GCA_964348165.1 uncultured Gemmatimonadota bacterium
GTCTCCAGCTCGAACTCCTTCAGGCCGCCTGCGGCCGCCGGGTCTTTCAGCAGATGGATGATGTGATCCTTCGGCCGATTTCGTCGCCGGCCCGGAACCTCTTCGATCCGCAGGTAGCCGCGGATGGCCAGGTCGAGGATGGTGGCGGAGAGGTCGCGCGGGTCGACGCTGAAGTCCATCAGGGTACCAACCTCGGCGGGACTCATCTCGTCCGGCGGCTCGTACTGCGGCATGACCGAGCGGCCCAGCTCGGGATCGCGGCCCTTCTTGCGCCAGAGCGAGAACATGATGGCGAAGGCGGCGATCGGGATCGGCAGGAACAGGTAATCGAGAAACAGCCGGCCCAACCGCGCCGTCAGCGGCGGCCGCGCGACGACGCCGGGATCCCATCCCACCACGATGGTGAACCCCTCCCGTAAATTGAGGCGCCGCGTGGTCTCAAAGGTGACCGTCGAGCCCCTCAGCTGCTCCCGATAATCGCTGCCCCGCGATCCGTAGCCGCCGGTGTACGCCGCGGCCCGGATGCCGGTGGCGGCGGCCGGAAGCTCCACCGTCGCCCGGGCGCGGAGAATCGGCATCTCCCACTCGTCCCCGGTGACGTTCCAGTACAGCTCATCGTGCGCCCAGCCCAGTCCGTTCTCATCCTCGAAATGGCGAAGCGCGTTACCCACCCGATACCGATAGACGATCGTGCGCTCGGCGTCCCGTGCGCCCGGGACCCAGGTCGTGATCTTGACCAGGGCGCCCTGCCGGTCCTCCTCGTAACGCAGCGCGTTCCCGTTAACGTCGGTCACCGACCGCAGATCGAACGAAATACGGTGGCGACGGCCATCGTCCAGCCGGTACTTCACCGGTATCCAGCGATAGATCCCGTTCCAGGAGCCCTCGAAGCGGACCGTGATGCGTTCCTCTACCTCCACGCCCCCGTCGCGGCCGACCCGATAGGACGCGTCGAACAGCGTGATGGTCAGCCGCCGCCCCTGGGCCGGC
Organism: uncultured Gemmatimonadota bacterium; assembly: GCA_964348165.1. GTDB lineage: Bacteria > Gemmatimonadota > Gemmatimonadetes > Palauibacterales > KS3-K002 > CAYGAJ01. The sequence goes on from CAYGCC010000327.1 coordinate 991, forward strand.
CTGTCCAGCGCCGCGGCCGGTGCGGCACCGATGGTCGCGAGGGTCGGTCGCGGCGCCGCCGCGCCGGTGGCCGAAGCGCCGAGCGACGCACTCGCGAGCGCGACGCCGACCGCGAAGCAGGCCGCCCGGCGGCGGTGCGCTCCCTGTCGCCCGATCTTCATCGTTCAGTTTCGGTCGCTGAAGTCCACCCGCACAGGCTCCCGCTCCTCTGGGGACTCCAGCTCGAAGTACTCGCGATCCTTGAAGTTGAACATCGATGCGACCAGGCTGGACGGCACCACATGCACGCGCGTGTTGTAGTCGCGTACCACCGCGTTGTAGTAGCGGCGCGCCGACTGAATGTTGTTCTCGATCTCCGAGAGCGTCCCCTGAAGCTGGGAGAAGTTCTCCGCGGCCCGAAGCTGGGGGTAGTTCTCCGCCACGGCGAACACCGAGCGCAACGCCTGGGTCAGCAGATTCTCCGCTTTCGCCTGTTCGGCCGGCCCCTGAGCGGCGATCGCCTGGGAGCGCAGCTCGGTGACGCGCTCCAGCACCCCCCGCTCGTGGCCCATGTAGCCCTTGACCGTCTCCACCAGGTTGGGGATCAGGTCGTAACGGCGCTTGAGCTGCGCATCGATGTCGGCCCAGGCAGCGTCGGCACGGACGCGCAGCGCGGCGAGCCGGTTGTAGAGTAGGATCACGAGGCCGGCGACGGCGGCGAGAACGATAATGACGACGAGGCTGTTCATCCGGGTTCCTCCAAGGTATTCGTTCAACAGGAGGGTCGCCCGGAAGATGGGGCTTCGTCGGGGCGCTTCGAAAGTACTGCGCCCATTTCGGTCGGGCCTGCCAGCCCGGGTGCGCGTCGCTCCGGGACTCGACGAGGAGATGCCCACGAACCATCGAAGTCTGAGGAGGCGCCATGAAGGAGAAGCGCGCGGACGATGCTCGGAAACTGCTCAAGCTGTTCGGGGTCGCGGTGACCGACTTCGAAGCGGAAAGCCAGGAGCTGCTGAACCGGATTCAAGCGTTGGGGCCGGGTGCCGGCGGCGATCTCGTGGCTCCGCTGCGTGATCTCGTCGAGCTGATCGCCGACACCAACCGAAGGTGGCAAGAGGTGACCGAGCACCTGTTCTCAGGGCAGCAGCGGGTTCTGGCCGAGATCGTAAAGGCGCTGCCGCCGGCGGAACCGTGATGCCGTAAGCTGGCCGCGGTCACCTTGACATCCTGTGGCGGTGTCGATACGGTTGGCCCGTCTTTGGGCCCCCAGTTTGTGCCCTCCCGCCTACTCGAGGCTCCCTTTTACCCCTTGAACAGGACACGCCTTTTCCGTGAACCGAGCGACCATCAAAAACCTCCGAAGCTTGCTGGAGGCGAGTAGCCGAATCGCCGTCCAGGCCGGCAGCCTGATCCAGAGGATCCGGGTCGAGGGCTTCGAAAGCGTCCAGAAAGACGACCTGAGCCCGGTCACGCGGGCCGACCAGGAGGCCGATTCACTGCTGAAGCGCGAGCTTCGCGGGCTGGAGCCGGTGGGCTGGCTGTCCGAAGAGACGTCGGACAGCAAAGAGCGGTTGAGCGAGGACCGGCTGTGGGTGGTCGACCCTTTGGACGGGACCAAGGAGTTCATGAAGGGCCTGGCCGAATACAGCGTGGCGGTCGCCCTCGTCGATCAGGGAAGTCCGCTGCTCGGCGTGGTGCACAACCCGGCGACGGGCGACACCTTCGCGGCGGCCCGGGGGTTGGGCGCGTTCCGCAACGGTCAGGCCGTACGGGTTCGCGAGGGCAAGCGCCTGCTGGCCTCGCGCTCCGAGATCCGCAGGGGTGAGTTCGAGCCATTCCAAAAGGACTGGGACGTGGAGCCGGTGGGGAGCATCCAGTACAAGCTGGCGCTGGTCGCGGCCGGTGAGGCCGCCGTCACCTTTTCCCGTGGCCCGAAACATGAATGGGACGTCTGCGCGGGCTCTCTCATCGTCGCCGAGGCCGGCGGCCTCGCCACCGACCTCTTCGGCGGGCCGCTACGCTACAACCAGCCTTTCCCCAAGGTAAAAGGGATCCTGGCGGGGGCAGCGGAGGCGTATGGGCGGGCGCGCCAGGAGATTATCCGGATCGGTGCCTCCGACCGCATGGACGAGCTGACCGGGGCCTAACCGCACCGCCGGCCCCGATCGCCGCCCAGAGGCCCGGTTCGGCAGGTGACTGGGCCCGGCGGCGGGTCACGAAAGCAAGAAAACGAGTGAAAGAGAATTGAGCGACCATCTGATCGCCCCGCACGGGGACACGCTGGTAGACCTGATCGTCCAGGGCGAGCGCGCTCTGGAGTTGGCGGACGCCTCGCGGGACTGGGCGTCGTGGGACCTGACGCCGCGTCAGCTTTGCGACCTGGAGCTGCTGATGAACGGCGGCTTCTCGCCGTTGCGAGGCTTCATGACCCGGAGCGACTACGAGTCCGTGTGCCAGTCGATGCGGCTGGCCGACGGCGCGCTGTGGCCCATACCCATCACCCTAGATGTACCGGAGAGCCTGGCCAAGACGCTGGAAGCCGGCGCCAAGCTGGCGTTGCGCGACCCTGAGGGCGTGATGCTGGCGGCGCTTCAGGTCGAGGATGTGTGGAAACCCGAGCGGCGGGCGGAAGCGGAACAGGTGTTCGGGACGGCGAACCCGGAGCACCCGGGCGTCGCCCACACGCTGGAGGGAAGCCACGAGTACTACGTGGGGGGAACGATCGAAGGTTTGCAGCCGCCCGTCCACTATGACTTCCGCACCCTGCGGCTGACGCCTGCCGAGCTGCGGAGCGAATTCGCCCGGTTGGGTTGGCGCCGGGTGGTGGCCTTCCAGACGCGCAACCCGATGCACCGCGCCCACCAGGAGCTGACGCTGCGCGCGGCCAAGGAGGTCGAGGCGAGCCTGCTCATCCATCCCGTCGTCGGTCTGACAAAGCCCGGTGACGTGGACCACTACACGCGCGTGCGCTGTTATGAAGCGCTGTTGCCGCGCTATCCGCACGGTACCGCCAAGCTCGCCCTGTTGAACCTGGCGATGCGGATGGGTGGACCGCGAGAAGCCGTACTGCACGCCATCGTGCGCAAGAATCACGGCTGCACACACCTGATCGTGGGACGGGACCACGCGGGGCCCGGGTCCGACAGCAGCGGGGTGCCGTTCTACGGGCCGTACGACGCTCAGGAGCTTTTGAAGGAGCATCAAGGCGAGCTTGGGGTCGAGATGGTCCCGTTCAAGATGATGGTCTACGTCGAAGATCAGGATCGCTATATGCCGGTGGACGAGGTGCCCGAGGGCGTTCGCACGCTGAGTATCTCCGGCACCGAGCTGCGCGAGCGGCTGGCCGACGGACGCGAGGTGCCTGAGTGGTTCACTTTTTCAGCGGTCGCTAACGAGCTGCGTCGGACGCATCCGCCCCGTCATCGCCAGGGCTTCACGGTCTTCTTCACCGGACTCTCCGGCTCCGGCAAATCGACGATCGCCAACGTGCTGTTGGTGAAGTTCTTAGAGGTTGGCGGCCGGCCGGTGACCCTGCTGGACGGTGACATCGTGCGGAAGCACCTGTCGTCCGAGCTGGGTTTCTCGAAGGAGCACCGCGACATCAACATCCGGCGCATCGGTTACGTTGCCTCGGAGATCACGAAGAACGGCGGGATCGCGATCTGCGCGCCGATCGCGCCCTACGACAGCGTGCGCAAAGAGGTGCGCGAGATGATCGGCCCGCTGGGAGGTTTCGTGCTGGTCCATGTGGCGACGCCGCTGGAGGTGTGCGAGGACCGGGACCGCAAAGGTCTGTACGCCAAGGCCCGGGCCGGGATCATCAAAGAGTTCACCGGGATCTCCGACCCGTACGAAGAGCCACCCGACGCCGACCTCGTAATCGATGCCAGCGACATGACGCCGGAGGAGGCGGCCCAGCGCGTGATCCTCTATCTGGAAAAGCAGGGCTACGTCGGAGCGCAGGCGAACTCGAGTTGAGGGGCTCGGGTTCTAGCTGAGCTCGATCCGCGCGATTCCAATCATGAGCTGGGAAGCCTGGTTCACTCTCGCCGTCCTGCTGGTCACGATCGTTGCGCTGACGCGGGAGCTGTTGCCGGCTTCGGCCATCATCCTGAGCGCCGTGATCGTTCTGCTCATCGCCGGCGTGGTCAACCCGGCGCAGGCCTTCTCCGGCTTCAGCAACCCGGCGCCGATCACCGTGGCCGCCCTCTACGTGCTGGCGCGCGCAGTGGACAAGACGGGCGCGCTGCAGCCACTCGTCACCGCCACTCTGGGGACCGGGAATCGCCGGCGCTGGTCACTCACACGGCTGGTGGCGCCGACCGCCGCGGCCTCCGCCTTTCTCAACAACACGCCCATCGTCGCCATGCTGGTCCCGCAGGTGAGCGATTGGGCGGATCGGCGCGGCCAGTCACCTTCGCGCTACCTCATGCCGCTCTCCTTCGCCGCCATACTCGGCGGCATGGTCACCGTGATCGGAACCTCGACCAACCTCGTGATCTCGGGGCTGCTCGAGGCCGAGGGGCAGGCGCCGCTGGCCATGTTCGAGATCACAAGACTGGGTCTGCCGGTCGCGGTCGGCGGCTGTCTGATTCTCGTCTTTCTGGCTCCCCTGCTGCTCCCGGACCGGCGCCCGGCCCGGCGCGAGCTGCAGGAAGACGTGCGCGAGTTCGTCGTCAACATGATCGTCGAACGCGGCGGCCCCTTCGACGGCAAGGCGGTGGAGGCCGGCGGCCTCCGTCACCTGCAGGGCGTTTATCTCGTGCAGATCGAACGGGATGGGCAGTCGATCGCGCCGGTCGCGCCCGACACGATGCTTTATGGTAACGATCGTTTGACCTTCGTCGGTAAAGCTGACCTCATCGTCGACCTGCAGAACATGCGTGGACTGACCTCGGTCGAGCAACAGCACGTCCACGCTCTGGACACGGCGCGGCATACGTTCTTCGAGGCCGTGGTGGGCGGAACCTCGCCGCTCGTCGGCAAGACACTACGTGACGTGGAGTTCCGCTCGCGCTACCAGGCCGCCGTCGTCGCCATCCATCGGGCCGGACACCGAGTTCAGGCGAAACTGGGTGACGTCCGCCTTCGCGTCGGCGACACGCTGCTGATGCTTGCCGTCCCCGACTTTCGAGAGCTCTGGCGCGACCGCACCGACTTTCTGCTCGTCGCTCCGCTGGGCGGCGCCCCACCGCGAACGGTCAGGGCCGCCTACCTGGTCGGGCTCATCGCCCTGGTGATCATCGTTGGAGCCAGCCTGGGGCTCTTACCCATCCTCCACCTGTCGCTGATGGGCGCGATCGCGCTCGTGCTACTCGGAGTCTTGACTCCCGGTGAGGCCCGGCAGGCCGTGGATCTCGATGTGATTCTGGTGATCGCCGGCGCCTTTGGGCTCGGCGCGGCGATGGGGGTGACCGGCCTCGCCGATCGTCTGGCCGGAGGTCTGATCGAGGCGCTCGGCGTTTTGGGGCCGACCGGCGTGCTGGCGGGCGTGGTCTTGGCGACCGTCGTGCTCAAGGCCTTCATCACCAACAACGCGGCCGCCGTGCTCATGTTCCCCATCGCCGTCTCGGCGGCGACGGGGTTGGGCCTCGATCATCGCTCGTTCGCCATTGCCCTCGCGATCACGGCCTCGGCCTCGTTCCTGACCCCGATCGCCTATCAGACCAACCTGATGGTCTACGGGCCGGGCGGCTATCGCTTCACCGACTACGCGCGCCTGGGTGTGCCACTCACGGCGCTGGTCGTCGTTACCGTCCTGCTCGTCCTACCGGTCTTCTGGCCGCTCTAGTCCCCGTCGCCGGGGCGTATCTGTGGTACAGGCGACATGCTGGCGCCGGGCAGTTTGACCGGTCGCCCCGCTTTTTGCCTCGTTTTCGCGGCGCGGTGCCGGCCGAATCAAGCCGGCCGGACCGCGGTGTCCAAACCTCGTAACTCCAACTGCAATAATCGAATAGCGGCTGTGCGCCCGGCCTCGGCCGTCAGGGACCGGGTCCCTGGCACGCCCACTGCCCGGAGTTGATAGCGGAGTGACCTCGGACTGAGACCCCGCGTAGTCTCCGCAGAACCCCCAACGAAGTCCGGCCATTAGAAGGTTCAGACCTTCGAGACCTCGCATAACTGCGAGGAAGGCTGATTCGATGAGAGGAACAGCGAGCCCAGCAGGAACTTCCGGCGCGACACACGTGCGGCTTCGCCGGTGCCGGTGGGTGGCGCTGTCGCTCATCCTGTCGTGTGCGAGCGTGTCGATCGCGCCGCGCGCCGCGCTGGCCACCCCGGCCCAGCAACGGTCAGAGCCGGAGGGCTCGGGTGCGGTTCGCTTCGCGGTAGCCCGCGATGTCCCCGGCTCGACGGGACGCGCGCCGGTCGACTCGGGCAAGCCCACGGTTCGTGTCAGCATGATGCCACAACTAGCTGACAACCTGGCGCTTCTGTTCGAGAAGTTCGGGGACAGCGAGTTCATCGTCTGCATCGAGGGACGCGCCGATGGCGCCGATGGGTTCAGCTTGCGCGACTTCCGCGTGCCTCACATCGCCTACTCGCGAAGTACGGGGACGGGCGTTCATCCGGAAGGTGGCTGCGGCCAGTATCCAGGGATCGTCGGCACGCTGCACAGCCATCCGCCAACCTATCCGCAGGATCGCGGCCGCGAAGCCGACAACTGCTACCTTTCGCGGCCGGACATCGTCAGCTGGTTAGAGCATTCGTCGTATCCGTACACGATGGTGATGTGCGGACCGCGGATGTGGGCCTGGTGGCACCGCTCCCAGGTGGATACCGACCGGGTGCTCGCCTTTCCGCCGCCGGGACAGCTGCAGGGTCGGCCGGAGACGGACGTGGCCAACCGCTGACGGCCCTTACACGATCACCCAATCAACAGTCGGTACAGACGGGTAGCTCCCAGATGCCGTGGCCGGCGCCGGCCGCACGGACCTGGATGAGCGCGCGGGAAGTGGCCGCCCAGCGCGGCACGCCAAAGCCCGGTTGGAGGTTGAGACGGAACAGCGGCGTGCCGTCGACTCGCGTCACCTCGAACTCGCCGGCGCCGGCCGATTCGCCGGCGGCGCGCCGGAGCAGGAAGGCGCCGTCGGGGGATAGGCCGACAAACTCGCCGCCGCGGTAGAGCGTCTCCGGTTTGCCGCCCCGGACGGCTATGCGCCTTACGATGTGTGGCATGCCGGGCTCCCGGACATCGGGAAGCAGCCCGTAGTAGATGTAGCCGTCCGCTGACCAGTCCAGCCGGTAGATGGCCCCGCGTGCCCGGAACAGCATGCGCGAATTACGGCTCTCCCAGTCGACGATGCGGATCTCGCTGGCACCGGCCGCCGTCGAGCGTGCCGTCACCATCGCGATGCGCCCGCCGTCGGGTGAGAAGGCGTAGGCGCTGGCCGGTGTGCGGAAGAGCAGACGCGGCGGATCCATGGCACGCCCGCTCGCCGAATCGACCTCGACCGTCCAGATGCGCGGCGGCCCCACGCCGGCGATGAATCCGATTCGGTTCCCCGAGGGTGACCAGCGCGGCTGAAAGGCCGCCCACGATTTGCGGAAGGAGAAGGCCTCACTGCCGTCGGTGGGAACGATCCAGATCACCGGGTCGGGTCGCGTCTGGAGCGCTGCGAAGAACCGTCCGTTCGGCGCGGGCGCGACGTTCGGATCGATGGGCACGGCCAGCGCCGCCACCATCCGTGCGGTCGGCGTGATGACGCGGACGGCCGTGGTGTCGGGTGAGGCGGCGACCGTTTGCGACAGCGCCTCCGGTGCGCAAATCAGGGCGGCGATCGCCGCCGCCAGGACGACGTGTCGTAAGCCTCTTGACCTCAGCGCGCCGGCCACTGACCCAGCTTCGTACCCAGCATCAGCTTCCGGTCACGTCGCACGATCTCGATGGTCACCTCCCGATCGATGCGCTCGGGCGCGAGCGTCGCCTGCAGCGCGGCCATACTCCACACCACCTGCGCGTCCAGACTGACGATCACGTCGCCCGGGCGCAACCCGGCGCGCGCCGCCGGTCCGCCCGGCTCGACCTCGATCACCTCGACGCCCGAGCCCTGAGTCCGATTCAGGCGCCGTGCCTCCCGGGCGTACAGCGGCCGCTCGCGTCCGGCGATTCCCAGATAGCTGCGCCGGTAGATGCCGTGCGTGATCAGCGCCGAGAGGATGCGCCGCGTCGTGTCGTTCACCGGGATGGAGAAGCCGATCCCGGCGCCGCGGCCGATCGCCGCCGTGTTGATCCCCACCACTCGGGCCGCGCTGGTGACCAGCGGGCCGCCGGAGTTGCCCGGGTTGATCGCCGCGTCGGTCTGGATTACGTTATCGATGATGCGCCCGGCCGCCCCACGCATCGAGCGACCCAGCGCCGAGACCACGCCGGCGGTCAGCGTCGACTGGAAGCCGTAGGGACTGCCGATCGCCATGACCAGCTGGCCCACCCGCAACTCATCGGCGTCGCCGAAATCGGCGGCGGGCAGGCCGGCGGCGTTGGCCCGCAACACGGCGAGGTCGCTGGCGGCGTCGGTGCCGAGCACCTCGGCCTCCGCCTCCACGCCGTCGGCGAAGGTGACCTCGACGCGCCGCGAGCTCTCGACCACGTGGTTGTTGGTGACGACGAGCCCGTCGGGCGCCATCACGATGCCGGACCCGTTGCCGCTGGGCGGATCCTCGAAGGGGCTCCGCCTTCGCCCCCAGACCGAGACGTTCACCACCACGGGCCGCACCTTCTCGGCCACCTCGATGACCGCCCGGCTGTAAGCGTCGAG
>CAYGCC010000328.1:0-1756 GCA_964348165.1 uncultured Gemmatimonadota bacterium
CCGGCGTCCGAGCCACCGCAGCCCGCCGGCCCCGCGGCCAGCGCCGCGATCGCCAACCACGGCCCGACCCCACCGAATCGCCTCATGCTGTCCCTTTCATGGCCCGACCTCGTGTCGGAGTCTTGAGCCTGACCGACGCACTTACCATCGCCTAGCGCCAGGGCGTGGTCAAGCCGCCAGCCGCCCCGTCCCCGCGCCGACCCGCTTGCCGTCGCCGCCCCTGACCGCTAGGATTCCGCGCTGTTTTTCGCTTTTTCCCTCTCGCCCAACCTGCTCATGGCCCGGTTGAGCCGCCAAGCGACCGTTCGGACGATCGGCCGCGTGCTGACCCTTGTGGTCATCTCGCTTCTGGCCGCGTTCATCCGGCTGTTGGGACCCGAGCCGGGTGTGGCCAGCGGCACCCTGCTGCTCGGTTTTCTGTTGCTTGCCGCCTTCGTCGCTGGCGAGCTGGCCCGCGAGCTGCGCTTGCCCCGCATCACCGGCTACCTCGTCATCGGAATCCTGTTCGGTCCCTACGTCATCGGCCTTCTGCCCAAGCAGACCGTTCGAGATTTCCGGCTGATCAACGGTGTGGCGCTGAGCCTCATCGCCCTTCAGGCCGGCGGCGAACTGCGAATGCGGCGCCTTCGCGAGCGGCTGCTCAGCATCGGGGCCATGACACTTTACCAGACCATCATCATAACGGCCGGCATCGTCGCCGCGGTCTTCCTCTTCCGCGGATTCTTTCCGTTTCTCGCCGGCGAGTCGACCCGGGCTATTCTGGCCGTCGCCCTGATCCTCGGCCTCGTGGCTGGCGCCCTGTCTCCTGCCACGACCATCGCGGTCGTGACCGAAGTCCGATCGAGCGGAGTGCTCACCGACACGGTGCTGGGACTGAGCATTCTGAAAGATGTCGCGATCCTGGTGCTGATCGCCGTGATCGTCCCGACCGCGTCCGTGCTGGTCGATCCCGCTGCGGGCTTCGATTTCCATCAGCTCGGCGAGATCAGCCTCACGATCATTCTGGCGCTGGTCCTGGGCGGGATTGTCGGGTTGCTGGTCGGCCTCTATCTGGCGAAGGTCAATCTGCAACCGATACTCTTCGTTCTGGCCGTCGCCCTCGGCGTCGTTGAGTTCTCCTTCGCCCTCGGGTTCAAGGACGAGTTCTACATTCTCATGAGCCTGACCGCCGGGTTCGTCGTTCAAAACTTCTCCGTCCACGGCCCCAGGTTCCTGGATGCCCTCGAGGCAAACTCGCTCCCGCTCTATGCCTTGTTCTTCGCCGTCGCCGGGGCGGATCTCGATCTCAGTGTCATCCCGGCGATCTGGCAGGCCGCCGTCATCGTGCTCGTCGCCCGGACCGTACTGCTCTACGTCAGTACGCTGGCCGGCGCCGTCGCGGCCAAAGACGAGGCGATCGTTCGCAGCTACGCCTGGCTGGGTTGCGTCGCTCAGGCCGGGGTCACGCTCGGACTGGCCAATATCGTACGCGAACGATTTCCCGAGTGGGGCGAACCTGTGACGGCCGCCATCATCGCGATGATCGCCGTCAACCAGCTGGTCGGTCCACCCCTGTTTCGCTTTTCGCTGGTGCGGGCGGGAGAGGCGCAATGACCCTGCCAGCGGCGGCCGTGATGCTCCTGACCCTGGCTCCGCAAACGGCGCCTCCCGACTCTCTGGAGCCGCCCAACGCCTTCGCCGGCTTCGAGAGCCACGAGCTGGCCAACGGCCTGAGGGTGTGGTACAAGCGGTTGCCTGACGATCCACTGGTTTCGAT
>CAYGCC010000329.1:0-1612 GCA_964348165.1 uncultured Gemmatimonadota bacterium
GTTCGACTCGCACAGGTGCCCGACCAGCGCGAGCTTGCGGAGCCGAGGAGGCCGACCGCTCAGACCGAGGCGTCGCATCACCACGGAGCGCAGCCCGTCGGCGCCCACGACGAAGCACGCACCTAATCGGGCAGCGCGCGTCTCGGTCCCGGCCAGGACCCCAGCGACACGCCCCTCGTCCCAAACCAGATCGAAGGCGCGGACCCCGAAACGGACTCGCGCGCCCGCGCGCACCGCCTCGTCGAGCAGCGTGGCATCGAACTCCCGCCGGCGGATCGCCCAGCCCTGAATGGCACCCAGGTCGCCGTTCGACGCGAAACTGGCGCCGAAGCCGCGACCATCCGGCGCCTCCACCCGCCAGCCGCCCAGCTGGACGGGCGCCAGCGCCGCGCTCAACCGCTCCGCGACACCCAGCCGCCTCAACTCCTGGACCGCGCCCGGGTTTAGACAGTCTCCGCACGGCTTGTCCCGCGGGAACCGCGTCCGCTCCAAGATGAGAACGTCGCGGCCCCGCCGCGCCAGCTCCAGCCCCAGAGCCGCGCCCGCTGGCCCGGCCCCCACGATCAGGACCTCGGCCAGGCTTGTCATCACCTGCCCTGCCTCTCGTCTCTCATCTTGCGTCGCCGGGCCGCCACATCTTTCGCCTCACCGCTCGCGCCGCCAGCGCAAGGCCCAGCGAAAGCCCGGCTGCGCCTCGACCACCGGCGCCAGTCCCGCCCGCTCCGCCAGCTCCCGGGCCTCCGCCACCGTGTAGGCCGCGCGGACCGACGCCGGGCCATCGTGGCGAGAGTAGCGATGGCGCCGCCACAGCGTATGCGCCAGTGCCCGCGCGGCCAGGTAGGCGATCGCGCCGCGGCGCAGATCGCTCACCACGATCCCCAGGACGCTCACTCGCGCCATCTCTCTCAACGCGGTCACGGCGTCGTCGGGTCCCAGGTGATGAAGGAAAGTGCTGCTGATCGCCACATCGAAGCGGCCATCCCCAAACGGCAGCGCCCGCGCATCTCCGCGGACGACTCGCAGCCGCCCGCGCCCCTCCCAGCCGGCAAGCCGCGCCGCCGCGTAACGGATCGTCTCCGCCCCCGCATCGTACGCCACACCCTCCTCCAAGTCGCCGCCGCGACGCGCGCCCCAGCGGGCGAGTGCCAGCAGGATATCGCCGCCGCCCGCGCCCACGTCGAGCACCCGCACGCGCCTAGGCGCACCGTCCAGCAACCGACCTAGCTGATGGATGACCGTCGCCGTGCCGCCGAGGTAGCGGTTGTACCAGGCGAGGTCGCCCAGGCTCTCCGCCAGGAGAGCCGGGTCGGGAGAGCGCCGGTCCATCAGCTCTTCGCACGCGCTTCGCTTCACGATCGCACCGGACCTGGAACACGTGATCGATGAGCCGCCTTCAAGTCCGCCCAATCTAAGCGGGCTGCCACTGGCGCCAAGCGGAGCGGGGAGTGAGCCTTGAGGCAGCGCACACTACGACAACAGGTTCACCACCGGGCAGCTTACCCGCAGACCATACGACGATGGCCGGTTTGGAGCAGCCGCCACGTTATTGAGGCTGGCCACACGACCGCACATGGGGGGGCGCTTGGGGGACTCATGCTCTTTGGTACAATGA
>CAYGCC010000330.1:0-1571 GCA_964348165.1 uncultured Gemmatimonadota bacterium
CCCTCCGGCTATCGCGTGCCCGAGCTGCAGCTCTCGTGGGGACCGACGCGCTTGAACGCCGGCGGCACTCTCGCGGACGAGCTTGACCTGCGCTTCGAGGTCAACGCGCCGGACCTCTCGATGACCTGGCCGGATGCCGCCGGCGCGTTCAGCCTGAACGGCCACCTGAGCGGCTCACGCGAGCTTCCGCAGCTGGAGGCGCGTGTGGCGGGACGGTCGATCGCACTCCGCACTTACGCGCTGGGCGAAGTCACGGGACGAGTCAACGTCGATCTCAGCAGCCCGGGCACCGCCGACGTCAACCTCGAGGCCAACGACCTGCGCGCCGGACCGCGACGGATCGAGCGGGTCAGTCTGCGCAGCCGCGGCAGCCGAAGCGAGCACGACGTGGCCCTCGCGCTGCGAAGCTCCGACCCGAACGTCGACCTCGAGCTCCGCGGTGGTCTGGCCGACCGGGGCTGGGCAGGCACGGTCCGGCGGCTCGAGGTGCGCAGCCGCGCCGCCGGAGACTACCGGCTCGCTCGACCCGTCCCGCTCAACATCTCGGAAACGGACGGGCGGCTGGGTGAACTCTGTCTGGAGTCGGCCACGGCGTCGGCGTGCGCCGCCGGTCGTTGGGGGCGAGAAGCGGGTTGGGACCTCATCTCATCCTTCCGGCAACTCCCCCTCGCCGCCGCCCGCGCCTTGCTGCCACCCGGCTGGTCGCTGGACGGAACCCTCGAGGGATCCGCCGAGGCCGGCGTCGCCGCCGACGGTGCGTTGACGGCGGCGATCGAGCTTTACCCAGGTCCGGGGACGATCACCTACCCGATCGGCGTGGACACGCAGAGCGTGCGCTACGACCGCGGCGCGCTCCAGCTCTTTGCCGGCTCCGACGGCACGCGCGGCGCGGTGCGGCTCAACCTGACGACGGCGGGGGGCGCGGGCTTCGGGCACTTGAATCTCAACCTGGAATTGCCGGGTTACGACAACCTTGACGACGCGCTGCGCGCTCAACCGCTTCGCGGACGCCTCGAGGCCCGCGTCGAAGACCTGTCGCTGCTGGAAGCGTTGTCGACTCGGGTGACCCGCACCGGCGGTCGCATCGAGGCCGACGTCCAGACGTCGGGGACCGTGGAATCACCCCGCTTGCTGGGCGAGCTTCGTCTGGTCGAGGGCCGCGCCGACATTCCGCTGCTCGGCACCCGCCTGCGCGAGATCGAGCTCGTCGCGTCGGGCGACGGCGCCGGTGGCGCGACGTTTCGTGGCGTAGCCGCGTCCGGGCCGGGGCGGCTTTCGCTTTCCGGCGCCACGCCGCTTCGACCGACAGCCGACTCGCCATCACGTGTGCAGATACAGGGCGAGCGGTTTCAGGCGATGAACACGCCGGAGGTCCAGCTACTGATTTCACCTAACGTGGATGTCACCGTCACCGGTGAACGGATTGTGCTGGATGGCGAGGTGCGGATCCCGCAAGCCAACATCCATCTTCGTGAAATCCCTGAGACAGCCGTCCCCATATCGAAGGACGTCGTCTTCGTCGGGCCCGCCGCGGAACCACAGCCCTCCAAGGTTCCGGTCGCGGGGCGTGT
>CAYGCC010000331.1:0-2797 GCA_964348165.1 uncultured Gemmatimonadota bacterium
CCCCGAGCTAGGCGAGGGCTGGAAGGCTCTGGGCCTGGTCTACACAGTGCGCGGTTGGGTGAGACGATCGATCGAGGCCTATCAGAAGGCGCTGAATTACAGCCCCAATCACGACGGGGCCCTGAACAACCTCGGGATGGCCTACTTCTACCTGGGCGCTTATGACCAGGCGCTGCGCTGGTTGAAGCGGGCCGCCCGCGTCGCTCCGACGCGCGGCCGGCTGCTGGCGAACGTCGGCAGTCGCTACCTGGACCTGGGTGAGCAGGCGATCGGCGAGCGCTGGATCCGAGCGGCTCTCGAGCTCTATCCGGAGTTTCCAGAGGGTTTGGCGGAACAGAAGTTGGGTCTTTTCTTGGCACGCGGGGACCTAGAGGGGGCGGTCCGGGACGCCGAGGCGGAAGCCGAGGCGGCCCCATCCGATCCGGCCGCGCACATCTGGGCGGCTCGAGCGGCGGGCTACGCGAAGCGGTTCGATACAGCCCGAAGGCACGTCGAGGAGGCGGCGCGGTTAGCCGGGCCAGCTTCGATCGACCCCCATGTGGCCGGCTTCTCCTATCTGGCGACCGGCAACCGCGAAGCGGCGGAGTCTTATTTCGAGCGAGCCGTGAGACAGGAACGGATCGAACTCGAGGGCGGGTCCGAGCGACCCGAGGTGCGCCTCAACCTGGCGATGATCCACGCGGCGCGCGGCGAGGGGGCGGAGGCACTGGCCTGGCTGCAAGAGGCCTTCGACGCGGGCGAGCGGCGAAGCTTCTGGATTGAGATGAACCCGATGTTCGACTCCATCCGCGACGAGCCCCAATATCGAGGGCTCATCGCTCGCATGCAGGCTGAGGTCGAGGAGATGCGCCGCCGCGTCGAGCGCGAGGAGATTGCCGCCGGAGAGCGCTAGAAACTTCTGCTGATCCCCTCAAGACTCAGGAGCGACGCCTCCGCTTTTTCGGCTCGGCCCGGTACACCGGGTTCACGCCGTAATCCGCCGCCGCCCATAGCCCCAGGATGATGCAGATGGCGGCGATCGCGCGTTTCTCGTCGTCGCGTGGAATCACCAGCCCATAGGTGTCGGCCACGAGGTGCATCTGATCCAGAACTCGCCGAGCAGCCGTCGGATTCAAGGCCCCGTGCCAGTAGTCGAGCTGATAGAGGATCATCTCCTCGTGACGCCGCAAGAACTCGCCCAATGAGATGACGTTGGCGCTGAGCGGCGTGCGGGGTCGGCAGATGGCCAGCAGGTCGTCGACGAACACATCCCAGAGCTGGGCGAACTGGCGGTTCGACTTACGGCGCAGATAGCGGGCCCGCTCCAGCGAGAACTTTGCGCGCGTCCGCACTCTTCCCCTGGGTATCACCGGATGCAAGTCGAAGAACGTGTGCACGGTCTCCTCGTCGTATTCGTCCTCCTGGTGATAGACCCACGCCTTCCGAAGCTTCGACCAGGGGGCGATGACTAGCACGGCCGGATCTTCGCTGTCGAGGAGGATGAACTGGCCCTTCTCTTCTTTGACGACGGCGACCCAATGGCTCCACTCGTGAACGCAGATGAGGCAAGGGATATCCTCACGCAAATACTCGACCAGCTCCCGGCGCGCCTTGGCTGCGTCGAGCTTCCGGATCATCGGCAGGTCACACCCGAAACGGCGTGCCGCCCGCGCCAACCGGCTCTCATCGGTACCGTGCCAGGACGTCCCGGCGGCCTTCGAGATCTCACCCTCGGGCACCAGGATGCCGTGGACCAGGAGCGCGTGCTTCAGCGCGAAAGGGCCGCACTGCCAACGGTTGGGCTGAGGATAGATTCCCATAAAGAGTCGCATCTCCTTGTTGGACGGAAATTAGTGTATTTTTATTCGGCACCAAATACCTAGCGAAGTGGAGACGCGATTGAACGAAACGCACGACAAACCCGAACACCCCAAGCCCTCGGTCGTGGTTCTTTACAATCACCATGGCGAGGACTGGTATGAGAAGCTCCGCGATGTCGACCCGGGTTCTCTGGAGTTCGAGCCAGAATACCCGGTTCATGTGGCCACTATCAAGGAAGAGTACCAGGAGATCGTGCGGGCGCTGCGGCGAACCGGGCACAAAGCGCGCTCTGTCAACGTCGGAAACGACCTGAAGAAGCTCGAGCGCGTGCTGAAACGGAACCGCCCCGACGTCATCTTCAACCTGGTCGAGTACTTTCACGACGATTCCGAGCTCGAGGTCGCCGTAGCCGCCATGTTTGACCTCTATCAGATCGCTTACACGGGCGCGTCGCCCTTTGCCCTGGGGCTGTGTCTGCGAAAAGGGCTCACCAAACGCGTACTACAGGACCATGAGGTGCCGACGCCGCGCTTCAAGCTCCTTTACGAACCGGCGCTGCCGAAGCGAATCGGGCTGCGGTTCCCCCTCATCGTAAAGCCGGCTTGGGCCGACGCCAGCGCCGGGGTGCACAAGGACTCGGTGATTCGCGAGCCCGAGCTGCTCGCCGACCGCGCCCATCATGTTTACGAGGAATTCGGCGCCATCCTCATCGAGGAGTTCATCGAGGGCCGCGAACTGCACGTCGCTGTATGGGGCAACGACCCGCCGGAGGTTCTCCCTCCCGTCGAGTTCGATTTCACCGAGTTACCGGAAGGCTACCCGCCGATCATCAGCTATGCGGCGAAATGGAACCCGCTGGAGGAGGTATATCACCAGATCCACACGTTATGCCCGGCGCCGCTGACCAAGCCGCTGCTGCGCAAGGTCGAGAAGGTGGCGATCGCGGCGTACGAAGCGACGGAGTGCCGAGCCTACGCGCGCGTCGACATCCGGCTGC
>CAYGCC010000332.1:0-27601 GCA_964348165.1 uncultured Gemmatimonadota bacterium
CCTCCGGCCCGCTCTCCGCTTTGATCTTCGTCAGGTTCTCGACGATGATCTCGAACGCGTCATCCCAGCTGATGCGCTCGAATTCGTACGTCCCCTTCGCCCCTTTGCGGCGCAGCGGGTGCCGCAAACGGTCGGGGTCGTGGACGACCTCGGCCGAGTGGGCGCCGTTCGTACAGATCATCCCCAGCGGGTGGTCCTGGGGCCGCGCCGCCCGGATCTCCCCGTCCTCCAGCGTAACGGTCACCCAGCAGCCGGCCGGACAGATCCCGCAGAGGCCGTCTTTCTCTCTGACACGGGGACTTTTCGCCGTAGAGTCACGGCGCAACGTCGCTTTTTCCATAGGTCAACGCACGTTTGATGGATAGGGAGAGCGCCGGATGACGGCGTCGTCGATCCGCTTGAGCAGCAGCAGCGCGAACCATCCCCGTTCGTCGGTGAAGGTTCGTCGCGTCTCGAAGCCGTTTACCGCGAGCTCTTCCGTCAAGTCCGCCAGACGGAACTTGCGGCTGATCTCAAGCAGGATCTCTTCCCCGGGGCTGATCTCGAAGCTCTCGTTGAGGGGTTCGATGTTGATGGTTTGTGCTGTGTGGAATCGCCCGTAGATCTCCATGCGCCGGCGCTCGGGGTTCCACGCCGCCACATGTTCGATCTGGTCGAGGTCGATGCTGGCGCCCAGCTCGCGGTTGATGCGGGCGAAGTAGTTGTTGGTAAAGCGGGCGGTGATGCCGGCGGCATCGCTGTACGCCGCCTCCAACACCCGCGGGTCCTTCTCCAGGTCGGTTCCCAGCAGGAAGAAGTCGCCGGCGGGCAGGTGCCCCGACACGCTGCGCCAGAAGGCGGTGGTCTCTGCCTCGTTGAAGTTGCCGATGGTACTGCCCAGGAAGATCACCATCTGCGGTGACAGCAGTCGCAGTATCGGCAAGGCGCTGCCGTAAGTACCGTTGATCCCGGTGACCTGCACGTCCGTGAAGTTCTCCGTTATCGCCTTGCTCGCCTCACGGAGCGCCGTGTCGCTGACGTCGACCGGGACGTAAAGCACCCGCTCTTCACTCTGGCTGTAGGCGGAGAGCAGGTGCTCGGTCTTGACCGAGTAGCCTGAACCCAGCTCGACCAGGGTCCGGGGGCCCGTCAGCGCGTGGATCTCGTGGGCGTGCTCGGCGAGGATGGCCGCCTCGGTGCGGGTGGGATAGTACTCCGGCTGCTTAGTGATCTCCTCGAACAGACGGCTGCCCTCGGCGTCGTACAGAAACCGGCAATGCAGCCACTTTGGCTTATCGCTCAAGCCTGCGGCCACCGAGCGGGCGAACGCCAGGTCGGATTCGCGCGTACCGGGCGCCTCCACGAGCGCGGCGCCTGAGCCGACGGCCTCGCGGAAGCGGGCGGGAAAATCGGACGTCATAGGGTGGAAAAGATACGGAGCGGGCGGTCGGATGGCAAAGTCGGGCGGCCGAATTCGCCGACCGCGCGATGGCGGCGTAGGCGGCATCGTATTCCGGGCTCGCCGAGGGTTTCAGCGATCCACCGCCTGGATCGTGGCGCCCGCCGCCGCTTCGCTGATGTAGGCCACCGGCCTGTGCCCGAAGGCGACCTCGTATCCCTGCGAGACCGACGCCACGAATTCGTCGGTCAAAGCGGTGCCCACCAAGCTCACCGTGCAGCCACCGAAGCCGGCGCCGGTGAGTCGGGCACCGACAATGCCGGGCGCTTGACGCGCCAGCTCGACCAGGGCGTCCAGCTCCTCCGAGCTCACCTCGTAGTCATCCCGCAACGAGCGATGCGAAGCAAACATCAGCTCGCCGATGCGCTCGATCTCTCCATGTTCCAGCGCCGCGGTGGTCAGGTACACACGCTCGATCTCGCCCACTACGTGGCGCACCCGCCGGTCCAAGGGCGCGGGAAGGTGTCGGGTGAGCGCGGCCAACTGTTCCGGTTCGACATCGCGGAGAGCTCGGATGTCCGGGTCGACCGCGGCGAGCCGGGTCACCGCCTCCTCACACTCGCGGCGGCGCTTGTTGTACTCGGAGGATCTCAGCTCACGCTCGACGCCGGTGCACAGCACCACGATGCGGAGGCCGTTAGGGAGCGGTACGTGGCGGAACTCCAGGCTGCGACAATCGAGGTGGAGCACCCGTCCACTCTCGGCGCAGGCCGAGACGACCTGGTCCATGATCCCGCAGTTTACTCCTACGAACTGGTTCTCGGCGATCTGAGCGAGCTGGGCCAGCTCCAGCTCCGGCAGATCGAGCCCGGAGCTCTGGCGAAAAGCGAGCGCGAAGGCCACTTCGACTGCGGCGGACGAAGAGAGGCCGCCGCCGATGGGAATGGTCCCGGCGACGGTCGCGTCCAGCCCATGGACCGCGAGGCCGGCCTGCGCCAACGACCAGGCGACGCCGGCCGGGTAGGCGGCCCACCCCGACGGCGAGCCTGGAACCAGCTCTGATATGTCGAACTCGGCTCGTTGGTCGAAGTTGACGCTGAGAATCCGTACCTGGCGGTCCTGGCGCGGCTTGAAAGCGACGGCCACATCGAGCTCTACGGCGACCGGCAGGACGACCCCCTGATTGTAGTCCACGTGGCCGCCCATGAGATTGACCCGGCCTGGCGCTCGCACGATCCACTCAGGGCGGGACGAGAAGGCAGGCTCGAAAGCTTCATGAGCGCGGCGCTTGGAGGAGCGGGCTTCGACGGGGTCTATCGTTGACATGCTTCTGCCGCCAATCGTAGTCTCGAATCGGGCCGGTGGCTTGAGATTCTCATACTAAGAAGAGTTCGACCTTGGCAATACCCGCGGTGGAACCGTTGAAAGATGCGCTCGAAGTCCTAGAACGGCCCGACAAGCACTACCTCGGCTGTGGCGGCGCGATCATCTTCGCGCCCCGCTTCCCCGCCTGGCTCGATATTCCGGGTTTTTGGGACGAGATCGATGTCCACCACTACTCGCTGCCCCGCCTGTTCACCGTCACATTCTTGGAGCGCGAAGGGGATACCTCGGGTGGACCGCATTCGACACTGCGGCCGCGTGCAAACTCTCACGCCGCTATCGGGCCGCGGCCGCTATCGTTGCGCCAGACCGATCGCCGCTGGACCCCGGCGGAGCTGGTGGCGCGCTACCAGCTGGACGCCGGCTTGAGTGGCAGAGAGCACCGTTCGGTAGTCGCAGGCGGCAAGTTCCTTTCCGAGTGGACGTTGCACAACGCGACCGACGACGAGCGGTCGCTGGTCGCGGTGGTCTGGACGGCGCAGGAAAGCGAAAGCCTCGAGACCGCTGCCGTGCGGGCCGGGCCGGGGTACGTGACCTTTAGCCGGACGCTCGTCGATCGTCGAGGCCAGCTACTGAAAGTCACGGTGAGCCTGGAGGCCGGCGCCGGCCAACCCGAAGCCGGCTGCGCCTTCCTGTCCGAGACCACGAGCCTGGATCCCCGCTGGGAGTTGACCCCCTTCTCCGAGAAGTGGCGCCGGGGGCTCGCCACGCGGGTGCAGCTTGGAGAGGGCGGCCCCGCAGGTGCGCTCTACCTGGCAGCCGCCTCGCGGTTCACGGTTCCGGGCGATGGCCGGGCGCGTTTGGGTTTGCGCGCGCGGGTGGAGGCGGAGATCGGCGGCGCGTCGTCACCTGCGCAGATTGGAAAGCGAGCAAAGCGAAGGGCGCCGATTCCCAACACGCCCGCGCCTTCTCCGCCGCCCGAGCCTGGCGAAGCGAGCCGCGAAGGGTGGCGGGCTTACTTCGCAGCGGCGCCGCAGCTCCAGTGCTCCGATCCCTACCTCGAGCGCTACTGGTACTACCGCTGGTACGGCCTGCGGCTCTGCTTCCACGACGGTGGCGTCGGCCATCACCGCTTCCCGGGCTGCTGCGAGGGAACCGGCTACTTTCACCTGCCCATCGCTTACAGCGCTCAGTGCCACGCCCGCGAGCTGCGCTGGCTGCCGGATCCCGAGCGTGCCCGGGGCGTCATCCTCAACTTTCTCTCGCAACCCAAAGCAAACGGTCAGCTGCACGGCCGCATCTACGTGAACCATCTGGAGGGCACCGACTTCTACTTCGCCGACTGGGGTGGTGCGGTGCTCGCCGTGGACCAGGTGCACCCCGACGCCGAGTTCTTGCGCGCCGTCTACCCGGCGCTCGTCGGCTACAACGAGTGGCTGAAGCGCGAGCGCGACGCGGAGGGAAGTGGCCTGATCGACGTGATCGATCAGTACGAGACCGGGCAGGAGTACATGAGCCGTTACCTGGCCGTGAGCCCCGAGGCGGACAGTGAGCGCTGGGAGAACCGCATCCGGCTGAAAGGGGTGGACGCGACGGTCTACTCTTACCAGCTGCAGCGAGCCCTGGCGCGAATCGCCGAGCGCCTGAAGGAGCCCGGTGATGCGGCGCGCTGGACGGCCGCCGCCGAACGGACGGGCGCCGCGGTCCGTGAGCGGATGTGGGATGCGAAGTCCGGGATGTTCTCCGACGTCGATCCTCACGATTCCGCGCGCACGGGAGTGAAAGCCGCGGTGTGCTTTTATCCGTACGCGACCGATATCGTGACGATCGACCAGATCCCCGGACTGAAGCGGCACCTGCTGAATCCGTCCGAGTTCTGGACCGAGTACCCGGTCCCCTCGACCAGCGCCGACGATCCGTATTTCAGCCCCGATGCGGAGTGGAAGGGCAAGCGTCACAACTGTCCCTGGAACGGCCGAGTTTGGCCGATGGCGAACTCGCATGTCGCCGAAGCGATCGCCCGGGCCGGCATCGAGCACGATGAGGGCCTGCGAGGCGTAGCGGCGGAGTTCATCCGCCGATTCATCCGAATGATGTTCCACGAAGGCGATCCCGCGCGGCCGAACTGCTACGAGCACTACAACCCGGAGACGGGGACGCCGTCGCTCTATCGCGGCTTCGATGACTACCAGCACTCGTGGGTGAACGATCTGATCGTCAGGTACGTGGCCGGCTTGCGGCCCGACGAAGGCGATGCCTTCATCATCGATCCCTTGCCGTTCGGTCTCGGATCTCTTCGGCTCGCCGGTCTGCCGTACCGCGGGCGACGGGTGGATATCGAGATCGAGGGCGACTCGGTGCGGGTGTGGGTGGGTGGAACGCTGCGGGCCGAGACGCGAATCGGTGAACCCCGGCATCTAGAACTGTGATGGAACGTCGCAGCCGGCTCGGCGCACGGCGCGCACCCCCAGATTCCAGTCCGAGTTTGAGTCGTGAGCTCCGGTGACCTGATCAAGTTTCTGGGGACGGCGGGTGCCCGCTACGTGGTGGCTAAACAGCTGCGGTACTCGGCCGGTACCCTGATCCGCCTGGACGGCCAGAACATCGTGCTCGACCCCGGGCCGGGAACCCTGGTCAGGCTCGCGAAATCGAAGCCCGCCATCGATGTCACGGCCCTCGATGCGATCATCATGTCACATGGCCACATCGATCACAGCAACGACGTGAACGTGCTGATCGATGGGATGACGGAGGGTGGGTTCAAGCGGCGTGGCCGGCTCTTCGCTCCAGGCGATTGCCTGAAGGGAGAGAACTCGGTGGTCTTCAACTACCTGCGGGGATTTCTGGATGAGATCGTGACGCTGGAGGCGGAGAGCGAGTACCGGCAGGGTGACGTCAGGTTCTCGACCTCAGTTCCTCACGACCATGGCACCGAGACCTACGGTATCAGCTTCGATCACCGCGGCAGCAAGATCTCCTTCATGGTGGACACGCGGTTCTTTCCCGAGCTACTGGGCAGCTACGCGGGCTCGGACGTCCTGGTGATCAACCTGGTGCGTCACAGGCGGCACGAGAGCGGGGACGTGCGTCATCTGTCTGTGGACGACGCCCGCGAGATCCTCGAGGCGATCCGACCACGCAAGACCGTGCTGACCCACTTCGGTATGACGATGATCCGGGCCAAGCCCTGGGTCGTGGCCCAGCAGCTCTCCGACGAGCTGGGACTGGATGTGACCGCCGCCAGCGACGGTACGACCATCGCGCTGGCTTGAGGCCACATTCCCTGGCTATGATCCTCAGCCTATTGGGTGTAGTAAAGCTTGAGGGCGCTGAAGAACCCGAGGCCCAGGCCCAGCAGGCCGAGGAGGAGGGCGATCGGCGTCGCGCCCGCCAGCTCGGCCAGCAGACCCAGAACCAGCAGCAGCAGGCCGCCAGCGGCCGCGAGCACCCAGGGCTGGCTGGACTGGCTGAGGCTGGCGAGCGCCGCATCCCATGCCGCACCCCATATCGCCTTCCTCTGTTCTGGGGCGGGAGGACGCGGCAGCGTGCGGTGCCACTCTTCTGCGATCACCCTCCCCTCGTCGTCGGTCGTGGTCTTGACCACGTAGGTGGCGTGGCGGAGCGGAACGATGCGGTGCTCTTCATCCAGATAGACCGTGTACTCACCCACCGTCGTCGCCCTCCTGATCTTCAGCGGCCTCAGTCCCCGCTCCTGCCGGGTTGGGACCGACGAGCCGTTCCATCGCACGCCGGATCTCGTCGTCCAGATCACGGTTGTTGCGGAAGAACTCGTAGGCCTCAGCGAAGCCCTCCCCGTTGCTGACCTTCGAGTAGTCGGTGGGGAACTTATCGACGTTGCGCCTCCAGAATTCCTGCCAGGCGCGGCGCTGTTCGGCGGTCAGCTTGTGATGAAAGACGTGATGGCCCACCTCGTGCTTGATCGTGCCGACGCCGGGCGGATACCAGTCGTGAATGACCTTCTTCTCTCTGGTGTACGAGCCGGCTGGCTTGATCTCACGCGTTTCGCCCGTCCGCTCGTCGGTGACGGTCGAGGGCCCACTGGCCGGTGCGCCTCGGAGCTGGACCCAATCGAGGCCGCTCTTGTCCTCGGGCGGGATCTTGTCCCGTAAGACCTCCTCCACCTCTTTCTGCTCGAACGGATCGACCTGGGGCTCGACTCGCATCCGCAGGCCGCCGCCGAGATCGACGACCAGTACTTGATCGCCACACTTTTCGCGCACCACATCTTCCGCGGCCTTGCGGGCGTCGGTCGCCGCGATCGACGCTTCGAGAGCGCGGCTGTAGCTGGCCGTGCCAAAACGGTCGACGACCCGCTGAAAGTCCGCTTCCGCCCGACGCTCACGCTCGCGGGCACGAGCCAGCTCTTCCCGGGCGCGCTGGCAGTCATGGTCGAATTGTGGGGGCATGGACGTCTCCGCCATGAGTGGTACCGGCCGGGGCGCTGCGGGCGCCGAGCGCTGGCTGGCTCGCGCCGCACGATAGGCAAGATAAGTACATGCCGGGCCGCGGCCAGAATTCGGTTAAGTGGGGCGGGGCGGGGGTAGAACGTTATCCGATCTTAGTCGAACAGCCGCAATTGCGCACCGTTCACCAGACGGCGAAAGGCGCGCGTAGAGAGGGGGCGTGGATCGGCGTTCAAGCCCAATCGGCGGCAGGTGACCTGGAACATCTGCTTGATCTGTTCAGCGTGCCGACCGACGCCGCGCCCGCGAACGCCGAAACGCGAGTCGTACAGCTTTCCGCCGCGCATCTCGCGGATTCGATTGAGCACCTTGTCTTTGCGCTCGGGGAATCGCTGCTCGAGCCAGCGCTCGAACAAGGGGGCCACGCCGTGTGGCAGGCGCAACGCGATGTAGGCGGCTCGCGTCGCACCCGCCTCGGCGGCCGCCTCGAGTATCCCCGGCAGCTCGTGGTCGGTGAGCCCCGGGATCACCGGCGCCACGTTCACGCCCGCCGGAACGCCCGCCGCCGCCAGGCGCGCGATCGCGTCCAAACGACGGGCGGGCGTGGATGCGCGTGGCTCGAGGGCGCGGGCGACGCGATCGTCGAGCGTGGTGATCGAGAGCGTCACCACCGCGGCCTGATGGCTGGCCAGCTGGCGGAGCAGATCGATGTCACGAGTGACCAGATGGCTCTTGGTCGTAATGGCCACCGGATTCCGGTACTTGGCCAGCACGTCCAGGCAGCGGCGCGTAATGCCGAGGCGCCGCTCGGCCGGCTGGTAGGGGTCGGTGACGCCGCTCAGCAGGATCGTCTGGGGCGTCCAACGCGGCGACGCCAACTCGGCCCTTAGAAGCTCGGGCGCGTCCTCCTTCACCAGGATCTTGGTCTCGAAATCGAGGCCGGCGGAAAAGCCCAGGTACTCGTGGAAGGGCCGGGCGTAACAGTAAGTGCAGCCGTGCTCGCAGCCCCGGTAGGGGTTGACGCTGGTCTCGAATCCCACGTCCGGGCTCTCGTTGCGGGCGATGATCGAGCGCGAGCAGTCCTTCAGCAGCTGGGTGGCGGGCGCGGGGTCGTCGGGATCGCGCCAGGCATCTCGGACGACGGCCAGCGACTGGAAGCGGTTCGGCGGATTGTGGGCGGCGCCGCGGCCGCGGAATAGCGGAGAGTCCATTGGGCTTAGGCGTTAGCCTATCTCGAGCTTCGCACCGGTCACCAGGGCGCTGGAAGCTCAAAGCTAAATATTCGGGTTTTCTTCGGCAAGCCGGGTCGCTGGTGCCTGAACGGGGCTGGGGCTTCCGACGGTGGCCCCAAGCACCTTGTGGTTCAGGGTAACATCCGATCAGGCCATAGCGGTTCCGGGACAGGTATACAGGTTCGACCTGCTTGGAACCAGCGAAAACAGTCAGTGCAGCACGACGCTGTCGGTGAGGATCTTTCAAGGTTGACGGTGCAGCTAAGTCGACGCTGACCAAGAGTCTACCTGGCGCCGCCCTGTGACCCGCAGGGCGGCGCGACTCTTTCGGAACATAAGGTTCGGCTGGGTGATACTAATCCTTGAGCCATTAAGGACCTTGAGGGTGGGGGCTACGCCGGGTCTTCCGCAGCTGGCGGTTGCGGTTGCCGACTGGCTTGCCTGCGCAGACTCCGCCGGGTCGGCTCCGGGTTGCCCGATCGGGCTCAGTGACCGAGATTGGCAGCTTTCGCCCGTAGGTCAGCACCGGAATACAGCTAGAGAACTGCGGACATCAACCAGGTTGGAACATGCAAAATAGCTGGAAAGGAATTGCGTCGGCCGGCGCCCTGGTCGGCATCGGCGTCATCGCCGGGGTTGTGGCGGTGAACGTGCGCTCGCAGGGACAGGAGGCTGAGGGAGCGGCGGCCGTCGCGCAGACGCGGGCGCTCGCGGCGGGCACCGAGATCACGGTCTACAAGACCCCCACTTGAGGCTGCTGTGGAGCGTGGGTGGTTCACCTGCGCGACAACGGCTTCAAGGTCAACCCCGTCGAGGTCGACAGCGACGCCGAGCTGATGGCGGTGAAGAGCCGGAACGGCGTCACGCCCGCCCTCGCCAGCTGCCACACGGCGCTGGTTGACGGTTACGTGATTGAAGGGCATGTCCCGGCGGATGTGATCGTCAAGCTCCTCCAGGAGCGACCGGACGTGAAGGGGCTTGCCGTCCCCGGCATGCCAGCCGGCTCGCCGGGCATGGAAGATCCCAGCGGGCGGCGCGACCCCTACGACGTTCTCGCCTTCGACGAGACGGGCAAGACCTCGGTCTACGCCTCGCGTCGCTGAGGCGGCGCGTTGTAGCTCCCCAGCACGTTCGGCGGAATAGCGGCGGGGTCTCTGACTCGGGCCCGAGCCACAGAATAGCGGCCACACCCAAACCTTTGGGGGTGGCCGCTATCTTACGGCACCCTGGGGTCCGCGAAGTGCGACTCGATCAGTGGCGCGACCCCACGCGATAAGCCCGACGAGCGTTTCGTTCGAACTCGCGTTCAAGCTTGTGCGCCCGCTTGATCGCTCTCTTCTCAGCTTTGCGATGATCCCGCTCAAACTCTAGATGATGCTCGAGGACCAGGCGGTGCGCCCTCTGGTGGCGCTTGAACACCTGGCGCTGCCTTTTGCGTTCCAGCTTCGCCAGCCGCTGGTGATACTTGCGGTGCCGCTTGAGTTGCTTCTTCGTCAGCGGTGCGGGTCGGTAGATCACCGCGGGCGCGACGTGCGCATGTTGGCCTACTTCGAGCACGAAGAAGACCTGCACGTCGGAATCGCGAGAAAACGGCGCGGCGTACAAACCGAATTCCAACCACGAAGGCCCGGGTGCCAGAACGTAGGCGCCGGCACGTTGCGCCATCGCGGACGTGCCGGTCCCGACGAGCGCGGCTATCGCCAACAGACAGACGATGAAGTATCTCATGAACCCCTCCCTCTCCTTGCTGAATCGCTGGCCGATTCGTCTCGACCTCCGCAGAAGGGTGGCAACGCGCATGCCGGGCAAAGATGCCCGAAAAGGCGGGAGCCTGGTGGGGGAGGGTGTGCCCGATCGCCGCCGGGACCGTGTCCGTGTGACACGTTTTACTTCCCGGCCCGGTGGGGTCAAGATCGGGGGGCGTCGGTCAGCCCCAACCCGTCGGTTGATCGAGGAGAGCAGTCCATGAGGATTCGCGAACGGACGGTTGACGGTCGGCGCATCTGGCGCGGTGAGCTTCTCCGCGTCCTGAAGGCGGCCTCCTTTTTCGTCGTCGCCCTTCCAGCGGCGAGCCATGCCCAGAGCGACACGTTGACGGTGGGTCGTGCGCGCGAGGCCGCCCGCACGACCATGGAGGCAGCGCGATACTGTTTCCTGGTCACGCTCGATGAAGCGGGCCATCCTCAGGCGCGACTCATGGACCCGTTTCCACCCGAAGCGAACATGACCGTATGGATGGCGACCAGCTCGGCGACGAGGAAGGTTGTTCAGCTTCAGCACGACCCGAGAGCGACGCTGGCTTACCACGACTCGGAGCGCCAGGGCTACGTGACTTTAATCGGCGAGGCTCGGTTGGTGACCGAATTGGAGGAGCGACGGCGCCGCTGGAAGCCGGAGTGGCAGAGCTTCTATCCGGCGGGCCCCACGGCTCCGGACTACGTTCTCATCCAGTTCACGCCATCGCGCATCGAGGTCATGAGCCTGGCGCTCGACGTTGGGGTTGGCGCGTTCACTCCCACCGTTCTGACTCGGGAGGGGGCCGAGTGGGTGCTCGCCGGGAAATAGGGAATCGGCCGGCACGGAGTCCGCGGTCGGGAACCTCGGTCGCTCAACCGCCATGACCGACCTCGCACGCGTCTACTTCGTCCAGCCTGACGACGCCGTCACGGAGGAGAATGCCGCAGCCTGGGAGTGGCTGCGCGCCGAGCCGGGCTTCGACGCTCGCACGACGACTCTCGCCGACCTGGCCGGCGCGCTGCCGGAACGCCCCGCGACCGTCTGGCTCCATTGGGAACTCGCACCCCAACTGCCTGCCCCGGCGCGACATGCCCTAGACGCCCACGTCCGCGGCGGCGGCGGCCTGCTCGCCACGCTGGCGGCGGCGGCACTGCCGGCGGGGCTGGGCTGGGAGGAGGTGCCCCCGAATGAAGCCAGCATCGGCGCCTGGTCGGATGAGCCCGACGACCTGGCCTTCGCCCAAAGCTTCGCCGTGCTGCCGCGGGTGCGCGGGCTCCAGAGCTTTCGCGGCCACCCGCTGTTCGACGGTCTGGGGAGCGGCGGCTACACCTGGGATCCGGAGGAAGGGGAGCGCTTCGTCCGCTGTGCGTACACGGGAGAGTGCTGGCCGAAGCAGGGTCGGGTGATCGCGGTGCAGAGGTCGTACATCGCGATGAACGCCGGACGCCGTCTGGCCTGGGAGTATATGATCGGTGATGGCTGGGCGTTGTGCATCGGCGGATACCTCTACTTCGCCGCGTGCGGAAAACTCCACCGGCAGCATCTGGAGTGGCTCACCCGAAACGCGTTGCGGCGTGTGGCGCCGAACGGCGACCGTGCGCGGCTGCTGGGCGGCGAGTGGAAGCGCCAGGAGCTGGGCGTCAGGCTCGATCGAAAGGTGCCGCTGCCGGCGGAGCTTCCCGAAGACGCGGGCGCGGCCTTCGAGCTCGGCGACGATCTTCAGCTGGAGCGCGAGCCGCAAGACGAGGACTACACTCTGGCCGGCACGCGTGCCCTGCTGGCCGGGCGCGAGCGCGCCGGGCACGAGGAGATCTGGTTCCACCCGGTGCGGGCGGTGAGCCGCTGGGAGCTGGGCGCCGCTGATTCGGGGCCCGCGGCTGCCGCTCACAGCTACCAGATCACTCCCGGCCTGATCGAGCGGAAGCTACGAGTCAACGATCGTGTGATCGCAGAGCGTACGACCGTGGCGCCGGACGAGCCCGCGGTCCTGGTCGAACTCGTGCCCGCTGCGACGGGCGCGGTTCACCTGATCTGGACGCTGGAGAGCGATCTGCGTCTGATGTGGCCTTATCCGGCTAACACGCCAGGCCGTCTCTCGTACAGCGTGGAAGCCGGTGCTGTGGGGTTGCAGAGCGAGAGCGGCGAATGGTTGGGATTGCGAATCGAGCCGGCTCCCGCGGTGCTGACCGTGGCCAACGCCTCGGACAAGGATCGCTCCCGGGTGCGGGTTCGGGCCGAGCTACAGCTTGCCGGCCCGACACGGATTCTGCTGGTGGGCGCGCTGCGCGATGAGCGACGGCCGGTGCGGGTCGATCCGGCCGGCTGGGCCCGGCGGCGATGCGCGGAGCGAGCGGTCCAGCGCGAGGCGCAGCCCAGGCTCGCGGGCGGCGGGGGCGGCGTCGGCGACCCCGAGCTGGCGGAGGCGATCGAATGGGCGAAGTGGCGGCTCTCCACCTATCGCGTCCAGCTGCCCGAACTTGGCACTTCACTCGTCGCCGGTTACGCGCGCTCGAGGCGCGGGCCGTTCTTTGATGGTCGACCCGGTTTCGCCTGGTTCTTCGGCCGGGACGGTGTGTGGACGGCGCTGGCCTGCCTGGCGATCGGCCAGTTCGACGCCGCCCGCGAGGTCCTGGAGTTTCTGGGTCGTCATCAGGACATCACCGGCAAGATCCTCCATGAGTGCACGACCAGCGGCGTGGTCCATTACGACGCCGCCGACTCGACCCCCCTCTACCTGCTGCTGGCGGCGCGCTATTTGGCGGCCACGGGCGACGCCGAGACGCTGCGACGCGAGTGGCCACGCATACGGAAGGCGTACGAGTTTTGCCTCTCGACCGACAGCGACGGCGACGGGCTGATCGAGAACACCGGCGTGGGTCACGGTTGGGTCGAGTTCGGGCCCTTCGGCGGGCACCACGTCTCGCTTTACCTGGCCGGCGTCTGGGTCGGCGCGCTTCAAGAGCTGGAAGGCGCCGCCCGCGCCCTCGACGACGCGGAATTCGCCGACGAGCTCGGCTACCGTTCCGCGGCGGCGCGCGCCAGCCTCGAGCTTTCGTCTTATGATCCGATCCAGGGCCGCTACGCCAACGGTCGTCGCCCCGATGGAAGTCTCGACATGTCGGAGACCGTGATGACCGCCATGCCGTTGCTACTGGGAGCCGTGCGGCGCGAGCGCTGCGAGCGTTGGCTCGATCGCGTAGCGAGTGATGACTTCACGGCGCCCTGGGGGGTAAGGATGGTGCCGCGGTCCGAGCCCGAGTACCGGCCTGAGGGTTACCACACCGGCTCGGTCTGGCCACTCTACAGCGGCTGGGCGAGCCTGGCCGAGGCACGGGCCGGACGCGAGGCGGCGGCGCGGCGGCACTGGCAGCAAACCGCGCGACTATATCGGGCCCACGCGCTGGGTGCCTGGCCGGAGGTGTTGCACGGAGAGGAGCCGCGGCGCATCGGCATAACGGCGGATCAAGCGTGGTCCACCGCGATGGCCCTGCTACCCTGGGCCGCCGCCCTATTTCAGGGCACGCGGCTCGATGGTTGAGATGTAGCCGCTGTCGCCACGTGCCGCCCGACGGCGACGTAGTGCGTCACGCGACCCGCCGCGTTCATGACCGGGGTAATCGTCGTGTCGATCTCGAACAGCGTCCCATCCTTCCGCCGGTTGAGGAAGCGCGATTCCCACACCGCACCGCCGCGCAACCGCGCCCACATCTCCTGGTAGAACTCCTTGGCCTGCAACCCGCTTTTAAGGATCCGCGGGTTCTTTCCCAAGACCTCTTCGCGCGAGTAGCCCGTCATGCGCTCGAAGGCGGGATTGACATACTGGATGGTGCCGCGAAGGTCTGTGATCAGGATCGACACAGCCTGCTGGCTTGCGACTTCCTCGGTGAGCATGCGCTCCGCCTCGATCTGACGCCGCTTCGTGGTGTCGGTGACCAGCGCCAAGACCGACTTCTCTCCCTCCAGTGTCATGGGACTCAGGCTGAGCTCCATCGGGAACTCCGAGCCGTCGCGCCGTCGCGCCACCAGCTCGCGCCCGATGCCGAGGGGCACCGGGTCCGGGTCGGACGTGTAACGCTGTCGGTGCCCCACGTGTGCCTCCCGAAAGCGCTCCGGCACCAGGATCTCCACCGGTTGGTTGATCAGCTCCGTTCGATCGTAGCGGAACAGCTCCTCGGCTTTGCTGTTGACGTCCCGGATGCGCCCATCCGCATCCACGATCACCGCCCCCTCCACCACCGCGTCCATCAGCGCCCGAAACCTCGATTTACCCGCCCGTTCGGCCGTCGCCTGCAAAGCCCGCCGTGCCGCGTCTCTGACCACCCACACATAGAGGAGCGGAACGCAGATCGCTGACACCACCACAGCGGTCAGGATCGCATCCGCGAACCCACCGTTCCCGCGAATCAGGTTCAATCCGATTCGGACCGCGAACGTGACGCCGGCGACGGCGACCAGGGTACGGGCTATACTATTGCTCAGTCTCATACGCGGCTGCTGGCGGTAGGTCGGCGAAACGGAAATGTCCCCCACAACACACAAGATGGGCACAAATGGCGTCTCTGTGAACCTTTTCGTTGACCAGGCTACGCGGGCCCCCCGGCCGGAAGGTGACATTCGGGGCGGATCGCTGTCCTAGATTCCAAACAACGAGCCGTCACGCAGCATCTTCATTCTCAGTGACTTGAAACGGAGGACGAGCATGTCCGTAGCCCGCATCACCGAGATCAAGGCAGCTTCGAAGAAGAGCTTTGACGATGCCGTGCGTTCCGGGATCGAACGCGCCAATCAGACGCTGGAGAACGTCAAAGGCGCCTGGATCGCGGAGCAGGAGGTCATCGTCGACCAGGGGAAGATCGCCGAGTACCGGGTGCTGATGAAGGTCACCTTCATCCTCAAGGGCTGACGGCGAGAACGACCTTTCCCAGGTTGCGGCGCGCGTGCAGGTGAGCGTGCGCCGCAATCGCACCGTCGCGATCGAGGCTGAAGACGCGATCGACGACCGGTTGCAGCTCGCCCTGCACCACGGCGCTGAATACCTCATCGAGGGTGGGCCGCAGAATCTCCTCCTTCGCGCCGAGATGGAGGAGGTGCACGCCGAACAGGCCGATGTTGGGTTCGACCAGCGAGAGCGGGTGGAAGCGTGGTGTGCGCAGCCAGGCCCGCGCGGCGCGCAGCCAGCTCCGCTTGCGCTTTGGCAACGCATCGCTCAAGCCGTAGAAGACCAGCCGGCCCAGCGGCGCCAGCAGACGGCGGCAGGCCCGCGTCGCCTGGCCGCCCACGGGGTCGAGGGCGATATCGAGGCCGCGATCGCCTACCAGCTCGCGCACCTCCGGCTCCCAGTCGCCCCGCGAGTCGAAGCAGGCCGCCGCGCCCAAGCGCTCGGTCACGAACTCGCGCTTGCGCGGGCTACCGGCGGTGCCGATGGCCCGCAGCCCGCGACGCACGGCCAGCTGCACCGCGGCCGTACCGACGCCGCCCCCGGCGCCGAGTATGAGCGCCGACTCACCCGAGCGGGCGTGACCGGCCTCGTACAGACAGACCCAGGCGGTCAGGAAGACGACAGGGATCGCCGCCGCGTTCACCGGGGAGAGTTCCGCGGGACGGCGGAAGAGCTGGCGCTGGGAAACGACCACGTCGCGGGCGTAGCCTCCATAGCGCAGTAAGGCGACCGCGCCGTCGCCCTCGCGCCAACCGCTCACCCCGGCGCCGACTCGCACCACCACGCCGGCGACCTCGAAGCCCGGGCTGTAAGGGCGCGGCGGCACGGTGCCGTAGAGACCGGTCCGCATCAACAGGTCGGCGAAGTTCACCCCGGCGGCCTGCACACGTAGGTGCACTTCGCCCGGGCCTGGATCGCGTAACGGCACCTCGCGCTCGACCAGCGATTCCGGCGGCCCGTGTCGCTCGATCAGGATGGCGCGGGTCGTCACTCCCAGGAGATCCGATAGCGACAGACGTCGCCGCCCTGGGCCCGGCACTCCTCTTCCACCATCTTGACGCCCTTAGCGCCGCACATCTGGAGCGCCTTGCGATACCAGCCGATGACGGTGAGACAGTCGGCGGTGGAAAAGGTCTCCGCTTCGTGCGTCGTGAGCACGCCTTCGTTCGTGCCCGTCGGCTGGTACTCGCGACGGCCGGTCTTGTAGTAGAGCCGGTAGATCTGGGGCGCCTTGGCCAGAAAGCCTTGGGGGTCGCCGGGCTTGAGGAACGATTGGTGGAGGGTGCTTAGGTTCCTCTCGGCCGAGGCCTCACCCAGCCGCTCGAAGAACTCGGTCTTCCCGCCACCCAGCACCCGTACGATCGCTTCATCGAGCCGCTTGCCCAGCTCGAACTCGCACCACTGTATCGGCAGAAGGGTGCGCAGCGTCGACTGGTCCTCGGGGCTGAGGTTCTCGAGCACGCGGTCCAGCCCGGCCTCGCCGAATCGATCCTCGACGAACGCGAGCCGCGCTTTCAGGACGGAGCCTTTGACCTTTTGCATGAGCTAATGTCAGGCGCCCAGCCCGATCTGGCAAGGAAAAGGGCCGTGGCCGGGCTCTGTTCCCCCAGCAACCGCATCGTAGTTAGATTGAAGCCGTCACCCCAGCCGCTACCCGCTCGGCTTTCTCCAACACCACTCGCGACGAAAGACCAGACCATGCGAACCTTGAATCGTCTGTACGCGTTTCTTACAGCCTTTATGCTCATTCCGGCCGGGGCGCACGCACAGGGCGTAAGCGTCGGCGTGGCCGCCCACCTGGGCACCCTCGGCCTTGGCGCCGACGTGGCGGTATCGGTCCATCCCAACGTCGGCCTGCGGGCCGGCGCCAACGTCTTTCCCTTCGATATCAGCATCGAGTCGTCGGACGTGGACTACGACCTGAGCCTGCCATCGCCGCAGTTCCTGTTGCTGGCGGACCTGTATCCAGTTGGCGGCTTCCGTCTCAGCGGCGGCTTGATGATCTCCTCCAGCGACTTCGAGCTCGACGCGAAATTGGCGGAGCCGGTGGAGATCGGCGGCACCACCTACACGCCGGACCAGGTGGGCAGCCTCACCGGTACGTTCGGTACCCGGACTGTGTCGCCGTACTTCGGGATCGGTTTCGGCAACCCGGCGCGCTCGCGATTCGGCTTCTTCTTCGATCTGGGCGTCGCTTTCCACGGGACGCCGGAAGTGAGCGCCGTGGCCAGCGGCCCTGTGGCCCTGGTTCCCGGGTTCCAGCAGGACCTGGATGCCGAGGTGGCGGAGATCCAGGACGACGTGGACGCGTGGAAGTTCTATCCTGTCTTGTCGATCGGCGTATCGTTCGGCCTCAGCCGCTAGGCCGAGAGGCGAGACGGTTCTGCGGAGCGGGGTGGGCACGGTCTAGAGGTGAGGAGCACGGCAAAGACGAAGGAGATGACCACCATGCGAAGGCTCGGGCTCTGCCTTTATTGGTGCGCGATCAGCACACTGCTCGTGGCTTCCGCGGCGCCCGCCGGGGCTCAGCCGCCTCGAGACACGCTGCCTCGGATCTACAACTCGCGTCTGCGGGAGCTGGCGGGGCACAGAGTCTTGAGGATCACGCCCGATCGTGTGGACACAGCTTCTGTGGCCGGCCGCGGTGTCGTGCTCGACCCCGCCGCGCTGCGCGCCGTTATTGCCACAGGCGATACGATCAAGCGCGAGCCCTCGGTGGTGCTGGGACGACGCGACCCGACCTGGGCTACCGTGTTCACCATCCCCGAGGACTACGTGGCCAAAGTCTCCGACGGACAAGAGCTGGCCGCCTTTCGTCCCGTCTTCCTTCCCAGTGAGCCGATGCGCTTCGACCCGGCCGCCGAGTCGTTCCGTGGCGAGCTGATGATCGTGCTGGAGGATATGGCGGTGGAACGCTCGCGTCGGCTGAGAGACTCGGTGACACTCGAGGTGGTGTCCAGCGCCGACTTTGTCGAGCCGCGCCCCGTTCGGATGGGCCATCTCAACTTCCCGCCCACGAGAGTGAGGTTGATCGACGACAACCCGCGGGATTCAGTTCGCATCACCTTCATCACCGAGACGAAGCTCGACGGCTTCGACACCTATCTCGACGTGGAGCCCGCCCTGATACTCGAGACGCGGCGTCGCAGCCTTCAGGGGTTTGGGTTGCAGTCGATCGCCCTCACCGTGATGGTTCGCGGCGCGGGCTTCGCCGACTCGGTGCCGGTGCGCTTCGATGCGTCTTTGGGCTCGGTCGAGCCGGAGGAAGTGTTCGTGCGAGCCGATCGCCCGGCTTCGGCCCGCCTCAGGTCGGAGAGCCTCGGCGGCGCGACGGTAACGGCGCTCTCCGTCGTCTATGGGTCAGCGGAGCAAGAATTCCGCTACAACTTTCCCTATCCGTTCCTATTGGCGGCATTGCTCGGCGGCCTGATCGGTGCGCTGGTCGCCTATCTGCGCGATCGGCGGCGTGGGAAGCAGGCCAAGGCCTGGGTCTATGTCGCGGGCGGCGTGCTCTGGGGGCTCATCGCCGCCGTCGCCTACGGCGTGCTCGGCCTAAATGTCATCGGGATCGACGTGGCGGTGGTCGCCTATTTCAACGAGGGCGTTGCCTTCGTGCTCAGTGCCCTTGCCGCCTCTCAGTTGATCCCCAAGGGGCAAGGCAAGGCGCGAGCCCCTGAGGTCGCTTAGGCCGCTCGGGTTGATGCTCGAAACGGTCCGGTTTCTCGTGCCCCTCGGATCGTGCCCCGTAGCAGCGGCGGCCCGATGAGTCGCTTACCAGCGGTCCCCGTGGAAGAGATCGAGTTCCGCGCCTCGCGCGCCGGTGGCCCAGGCGGCCAGCACGTCAACCGCCGTTCGACCCGCGTCGAGGCGCGCTGGAACGTCCGGGCCAGCCAGGCGGTGACCGAAGACGAGCGGCGGCGCATTCTCCAGCGGCTGGCCAGCCGAATCAGCAAGGACGGCGTGCTGCGGGTGGTCGCCTACAAGGAGCGCAGCCAGGCCCGTAACAAAGAGCTGGCCGCGGCGCGGCTTCAAGAGCTGGTGCGGGAGGCGCTTCGCCTGCGCAAGCGCCGGCGCAAGAGCCAGCCGCCCAGGTCCGCAACAGAGGCGCGGCTGCGCAGCAAGCAACGCCGCAAGAAGATCAAGGAGATGAGAAAGCGGCCGCCCGTCGAGGAGTAGCAGCCTGACCAGCGTGCGATCGTTCAGCCACGCAGCCGCTTGATCGCCTCGAGCACCTCGATATCCGCCGCATCCTGGAGACGACCCGTTCGCTTCGACGCGATCAGATGATCGAGCGATGCCGTCGGGATCTCCACCCCTTCGACTTCGAAGCGGGTCGCCGCGCCGATCGCCTCGCTGTACGAGACGGTCCAGGCCACCGTGAGGATGTCCACGCGCGGCGCGTCACCCAGCACGGTCACCGGCTTCCGCACGATCTCTTCGGCCAGCCATTCCTTGGCCAAGCCCAGTCCCAGCTCCGCCAGGGCGGCGAGGACGCGCCGAGCGTTCGCGACCGTCGGCTCGATCAGGATGTCGATGTCTCGCGTGGCCCTGGCGCTGCCCCAGAGCTGCAGCGCGGTCGCGCCGAAGACGACGTACTGGGCGTCCTGACGGTTGAGGGCGGCGCAGACGCGCGCGACGCGTGTTTCGGGCGACTTCACGGCGGCGGGAGATCGGCCGAGCGCTCCCAGGCGAGGTAGTCCTCGTAACGATCGAACATGAGGACGCGGTCGCCGCGCCAGGCGCGTCCACGTGACTCGGCCAGACGCGCGGTCTCTTCCGCCTCGCGGATTCGCTGTTCGGGTGAGAGGGCCAGGTCCGCCTCCAGCTGCGCGAGCCGCTGGTCGCCGAGGCCGCGAGCCGAGTACGGCGCGCCCGGGGTCTCGCGAATCGCATCGCGCCTGGAAGGTTCAGCCCTGCCGAGTCTGGCGGCGTCCAGGTAGAGCCTGAGCGCCTCGGCCACGACCCAGCTGCGTGACCGGTCGAGTTCCCGGGCGCGCCGATCCGCCGCTTTGACTAGGGCGGGGCGCAGTGTGACGGAGATGCGAGCGAGCGTCATACTATCTCATATTAAGTAATACTACAGCCATAATGTGCTTCCTATCGACCGTCAGGTCAAGACGCAGGACGCCTAAGAGGCCAAGGCTCGTAGAAGCGTCACTCTTGGAGGAGGGCGCCCCGGGTGGGCTTGTGCTGGCATTACCCCCAGGGCCGGGTTAGGCTGGAAAGACCTGAACCCCACGTCGCCCAGCACCGGAGGATCAGATGGAGGCATCTGGCCACCTGCGCAGCCTATTTCCGGCCTGCGTCGTCACGCTCGCCGGCCTGCCGGGGCGGTCCGGTCGTGGAGGCCCGCTGGCGGTTCCGGGTGCCCATCAGGTTCGCTTGATGGTCGGCGACTGGAGTGGGACTCGTGATCTGCAGGTGCTGATCGACCCGCGGGTCGCGGCCGACGGCGTCACGCAGGAAGATCTGGAGGCCCAGCTCGCCCTCAACCTGCGGATCCGCGACGCGATCGGCGAGGCGCGGAAGGCGGCGCAACGGATTGCCGAGGTCAGCGAAGCGCTGGCGAAGCGGTTCGACGCGACGACCGACGCCAACGTCACGGACCGGGCGCGCCGACTGGACCGGCGGCTGGACGCGCTGAAAGATCGGCTGGTCACGGCCGAGGATCGCTACCCGCAACCGATGCTGATCGACCAGCTCCAGTACCTCTACGGGATGACGAACGGCGCCGATCAGCGACCGGGCGCCGACGCCTATGCGCGGTTGGACGAGTTGTCGGCCGAGTTGTCGGAGTGCACGACAGAACTGACCTCGCTGCTGGGAAAGGAGCTCACCGAGCTCAATCGGATGCTCCGGGAGCGAGGTTTGGAGCCGGTGGCTTCGGCAGGCCGCTGAACCCGGCGGCGGCGTTGCGCGCCGCCGCCCTGGACGCGGCAGAGATCCTGGGCGTGGCCGACCGGCTGGGGAGCATCGAGCCCGGCAAAGACGCCGACGTGGTGATCTGGCAAGGCGCCTCAGTCAGGGATTGTTCGCAGTCGCGCGCAGGCGAGCGTACGTAACATATTACGGGGCACTTGCTCTGACATGTGATTAGGCATTAACTTGGTCATAGTAAGGGACAAGCTTCAGCATCCTGAGGAATCAGCGATGGCTACCCGGCAGCTCGAGATCGAAACCAGCAACACGACCATCGATTGGGCGGCCGAATCGCTCGGCCTCAACTACTCCGAGATCAGCCGGGTCCTCGGGGTCGACCGGCGAACCCTCAACCGTTGGCGCAACGGCCAGAGCGCCCCATCGCTCAGTCACCGCGGACGGTTGGAAATGCTACAGGTCCTTCGCTACCTGCTCGAGACCGTATTCGAAGACAACGCCGCGGTTCTGGCGTGGTTGCACTCGTCCGTGCCGATGTTGCGCGGTCGATCGCCGATCATGGTGCTCCTCGAGGGCCGCGTCGATGACATCATCGAGGTGCTGGCGGGAATCGAGTCGGGAGCTTTCCTCTGATCTTTCGGGGTACGGTGTGGCGGCACTTGCCGGCCGGTGCCCATCCGCTGAACGCTCACTTCATCCTACACGCGGCCGGGAGGTGGAACCGGCCGGGAGTTTACGGCTGCCTGTACACCGCTCTCACGCGGGAAGGTGCGTTGGCGGAGTACGAGAGGTATCTGCAGCGCGCCGCGCTGACGGGGCTGAAGCCACGCGAGCTGGTCACGATCGAGGTGACGGTGGAGCCCGTGCTCGATCTGACCGATGAAGCGGTTCGGGCCGAACTGGGGTTGTCACTCGAGACATTAGTTGGGGAGGGGGCTGCGGACATCGAGGCCTGCCGTGACGTCGCTGACTGGGCACGCGCGAACGGCTACCGGGCCATCGTGGCGCCCTCGGCGGCAAGTAGCGGTGAGAAGATTCTGGCCATCTATCTGGAAGGTTCTTTCGAGCGTCTGGGGATGAGAGCAGAGGGCCGATTTCCTGTTCCCTAGCCGATTCCAACAGTCCACCGGGCTCAGACAGGCCTAAACATTTAGGCGGAGGGGGTTATTGGAGGTGAACAGTTACGACCCGCTATCGATTCGCCCGCTTAGCTTGGGTTTACTGCTGTCGCTAACCCTTGCGCCGCCGGCCTCGACCCAGCAGCCATTAGAAACCCTCTGGAGTTACGACACGGGCGGTTGAATCTTCGTGACCCCCGCGGTCGCGGGAAACGTCGCCTACATCGGCTCCTGCGCTGGCGTCTATTACGCCTTCGACATCGAATCCGGTTCGATCGTCTGGAGCTACGACTTCAAAGACGATGTGGGCCTGGCGACTTTCCACGGCGATCCTCTCCTCGTAAACGACCTTGTGATTACGGGTACCGAGTCGCTGCTGCCGCCGGAGATGCGCGCCTTCGACCAGCGGACGGGCCGTGTGGTCTGGACGCGTGCCGACGAATGGTCGCTCACGCGCTCCGACGTCATCGGCATCGCCGACCTGGCGATCGGTCGCAACCAGCGCGGCGAGCTGGTCGCGCTCGAGTCCGGATCCGGTGCGCGGGTCTGGCATGTGCCGCATCAGGGGGATACCTTTCGTCCCGATGTGTCGGAATCCCCGGCCGTGTACGGCCCGAGCGTCATATTCTCCGCTCCGGACGGCACACTCTATCGGGTCTCCGCCGACTCCGGATCCGTCATCTGGCGTCTGCATCTGGGTTGTGACGTGTCCACATCCGTCGCCGTACGCGGCGATGACGTATACGTCGGTTGCAACGATGGGCGGTTGTTTCATGTCTCGGCCAGCGATGGGGACCCTCTGGCCACGTTCGAGCTCGAGCAA
The DNA here is from genome assembly GCA_964348165.1 of uncultured Gemmatimonadota bacterium. GTDB lineage: Bacteria > Gemmatimonadota > Gemmatimonadetes > Palauibacterales > KS3-K002 > CAYGAJ01. Next base: position 22,852 of record CAYGCC010000332.1, read on the forward strand.
CCCCTCGAGGGACGCCTCCTGATTCTCGCGGACCGGCTCATCGTACCGGGTGGACGCGCCTGGATTGGCGCCCTCGATCGAGCCCTGGCCGGCGTGATCTGGGCGCGCACCGACATAACGGCGCTATCGGTCGTTCAGCCGATCGTCTGGAAGGAAGCGCTGCTGACCGGCACGGGCGATGGCCGGCTGCTCGGCCTCAGCCTGGAGGACGGACGCACCGTGTGGTCGACTCAACTGGAGGGGAGCATCCGAGGGTTGGGCAGGCACGACGACATCCTCCTGGTGGGCACAATCGGCGGGACGGTCTACGCCCTAGGTGCGCGAAAATGAGCCGAGCGCGGGGGCACGCGCGCGCTTGACCAGAGATCAAGATCGCTAATAATGTAGGCCGTCCTCTTTCCCCCAACGGGAGGTAAACATGCGACGCTTAGCCCCAACCGCCGTAGTACTCCTTGCAATCGTGGCGCTGCCCAGCCTGCTATTTGCCCAGGACAAGGCCAAACAGAAGATCAAGAGCGCGATGAGCGCGGCACCTGCCTCCGTCTCCGAGAACGCCACGGTGATCGACTGGGACCAGACCGTGCTCCGTCAGGGCACCAACGGCTGGACCTGCATGCCGGATATTCCGGACACGTCGGGAGACGATCCCATGTGCCTGGATGAGCCCTGGGTGAACTGGGTGCACGCCTGGCTGAACAAGAAGCAGCCGACGTTCGACCGTATCGGCTTCGGTTACATGCTGGTGGGAAGCTCGCCGGAGAGCAACATCGACCCGTTTGCGGAGGGGCCCACCGCCGACAATGAGTGGATGACGGAGAGCACACCGCACATCATGATGATCGTGCCGGACCCCTCCGTGCTAAGAGGCCTCACCAGCGACCCGAAGAATGGCGGGCCCTGGGTGATGTGGCGCGGCACGCCCTACGTGCACGTGATGATTCCGACGCCGAAGAAAGGCGGCCACTGAGCGAAGCGAGCTGAGACCTAGAAGCAACAGCGGCGGCCGCGTTTCGGCGCGGCCGCCGCCAAGTCTTGGGCCGTCCTCACGGGGCACATTCGCGCGCCCACCAGGTACCCATCACCAGCACTTCGTCCGTGCCCCAGCGACCGCTCATCTCGTCGCCGACGAGGAAGCCGCCGGCGTGACCACCTTCGAACCGCAGCGTGACCTCGTTGCCCTCGAGACTGCCACGTAGATGGACGGCGTTGTTCGGATCCCCGAACGTCTCCTTGAAGATACCGATCAACGTGACGCCGCCGCGCAAGACCATCCAGAAACCTTCCTTGTCTTCGGGCCACTCATTTTCCCGGTACCTGCCGCAGTAGCACTGAACGAGACCGGGATAACCCGCGAAGGTCCCGGGTCCTTCAGGCCCGGTGTATTCCCCGGACGCGCCATCGGCCTCGATGTCGCCGCTGAAGTGGTAGTCACCGCCGTCGAAAATGATCCTGCGCGCTTGTGGCTCGTAACGACCGGAAACCGGTATCGTGCGGGGAGCCTCGAGGTGCAGGGTGCCGTAAACGTCTACCCATTGGGCGCCGGCAGATGCGAACGTGGGGAAGACGGAGGCGCGACCCAGGGACGCGGCCGGCTGTGGCGACAGCGCGGCTTCCACCGTCACCTCGAACCAGCCGCTTTCATCTTGACCGACGAACACGCCGGCGAGCGCCGTCGTCACGGGCGGGCCGGTTATATCATCGTCGTCCTCGGCCTTCTTATCGCCACCGCAGGCGGCGACGGCGAACGCGGCGAGGACCAAGAGGATCGGCCATCGCGTTGGGTAGCACATGTCAACTTCTCCTGCCCGAGTGAACGCTGCACAGCTTCGAATAAGATCGGGAAGCGCCGCCGTCGGTTGGCGGTCTCAGGTGCGTGAGGATACTTGTCGGATAAGCGGTGGCGGGACCGCTACGGGTGGGACGGCTTGCTGGATCGCTGAGGAACTGGGCGACTCGCACGGATAAGCCCACGAGTTCAGAGGAGCGGCTTCACGACCTCGCCTCAGCCACCTCTTTGGCATTATGTGAAACGGTCTAGCAAGCTGCAAGTTGAATTAATAATCGCTCCGGCCCGTGAGCGCTGCCGATCTCCGCGGTGCGCAGCATAATGCGCCGTTCAGCGGCTTGTTCGTGCAGCGATAGCAGCTACGAAAGGGCCTCGATAGTAAGATGAACTACCACCGGTGAGGAATTGTGGCGGAAATGTTCTTGCGGGGCAATTATTCGTCTAAGAAACAATCGTGCTGCCATGCACCCTGCTGGCCGACGAGGGTCAGTCGCCGGTCGTGGCGGGTGCCGGCTGAAAGGAGCCCCGAAATGCGCGTGAGGGAAATTCTTCAGCACAAGGGGGGTGAGGTGGTGACGATCGCGGCGAATCGCACAGTCCACGACGCGATCTGCAAGCTGAACGAGCACAGGCTGGGTGCTCTAATCGTCACCGGGGGTGGTGGTGAGGTGAGAGGAATCATTACGGAGCGGGACATCCTGCGGATGTGCGGGGAGCAGTGCGTCAAGCTGAATGATCCGGAGCTGGCCGGGACCGGGTGCCCCGCTCTGGTGGGGGACGTCATGACCACTGAGCTGGTTATCGGCGTGCCCAACGATCGGCTCGACTACGTGATGGGGGTGATGACGCAGAACCGCATCCGCCACCTGCCGATCATGGACGGTGGGTTGCTGGTGGGTATTGTTTCGATCGGCGATGTGGTCAGGGCCCACCTGCAGGAGACGCAGTACGAGAACCGGATGCTGAAGGACTACATCCACGGGGTCGTGCCCCACTGACTCAGGAGCTGGAAGCCGGTGCCAACCGAACCGAGACCAGCGGAGCGGTGCGTGTCGCGGCCGCCTTACTGGTGCGACCCAGGCTGAAACAATGCCTTAAAGCGCCGTCCTAGCTCGTCTCGCACCTGCCGAAAGCTGTCGAAAATATCCGTTTCGCTTCCGACGGTGGCCGCCGGGTCGGGCAGCGGCCAATGAATCTGCCGCGCCGCGCCCAGCCACACGGGGCAGACCTCCTCCGCGCACAAGGTGATCACGGCGTCCACTTCGGGTCCGCCGGACTGGCGGATCTCGTCCACCCCCTTCGAGCGCTGGCTCGTCGCGTCGATCCCCACCTCCTCGAGAGCACGGAGCGCGAACGGGTTCACCTGCGCGGGTGCTGAGCCCGCGGAGCTGATGCGGACCGCGGGCGGCGCCAGGCGCCGCGCCAGCGCCTCGGCCATTTGGCTGCGCGCCGAGTTCGCCACGCAGAGAAACAACAGGTGCCGCGGCGCCAGCGCGCGCAGCAGACGCGCTTCGAGCAGCCATTCCGGCGGCGCGCCGTCCCCGTCCTCGTAGCGGCGGCAGGCGAAGGCCGGCAGCCCCAGATCCGGGCCGTGCAGGTCCTCGCCGTCGATGCGCACGGTGGGTGACCCCGGGAAGGCCCACGCCTCGGCCTCTTCCATGCTGCGGACCACGGTGCGAGTGAGTTGGGCCCGGGGGGCGAGGCGTGCGATCACACGGAGAAGCCGGTATTCGGCGATATCGGCGTGCGGGCAGTCGGGCGAGACCAGCAACTCGACGCGCAGGCTCATGTGCCGCTTTCCCAGGCGGGCCCTGCCTCAGATTCTCGGTTCAAGGGGATCGGTTGGTAGAGCGAGCGAACCGCCTCGATTTTCGACTCCAATATCAACTGGGCGGCCTCTTGATTGGTAACGCCCAATCGGCGTCGGGGTCCTCCATCTCGAGCCGATTGATGCCGCCGGGGAAACGCGTCTGAATCCGGCTGTACTCGTGCCGCACGCCAGGATCGGGGTGCTCCCAGTCGTGGATGAAGACCACCCGCTCGACGCCGGCCTGCAACAGCTCCTTCGTGCAGCCGAAGCAGGGGCGCATCGTCGAGTAGATCGTGCCGCCCTCAACCGAGATACCGAAGCGTGCCGCGGCAAGCAAGGCGTTTTGCTCGGCGTGAACGCAGATGCAGACGTCGTAGCCCTGCCCCGACTCGTAGCGGTCGGGATGGGCGCAGCGCTCGCAGCCACCGTCCAGACAGTTCTTCATCTTCGACGGGGTGCCGTTGTAGCCGGTCGACAGCACGCGCCAATCTTTCACCACCACAGCGCCGACGCGGCTGCCCAGACAGTTGGCCCGGGTGCGGACGGCCATGGCAAGGCCCATGAAGTAGTGGTCGAAGTCGGGGCGGTCGCGTTCAGGTCGTGACATCGATCTCCCGCGCGAGGCCGATCTTGCCAGCATGCCTTTCGCGCTGTCTCCGGAAAGGAAAAAACCGTTTGATTCCGGGCTCGCGTGGAGGTGGAAGATGCGGCGTCTGGGTTCGGCGGTCAACGCGATCGGTCGTTTCCCGGCGGCGTCTACGCCACGCTTCTCTGTCCCGCCCTGACGGAGTATCTTGGATCAGCACCCAACCGACCAGTCCTGAATTCCGGTGAAAGGACGGTCGTGAACCGGGAAGTCCTGCGCAGACCGGATTCCGAACCCCCCGCTGTCGATGCCGCCCTGGCAGCGCCGGCGGGCCTCCCAGCCGACCTCGCCGCGCGAGCGGGGCAGCGGCTGGGCTTCATGGCCGCCAGCTACGCCGTGGCATATGCGATCCTTTACTCCTTGTCGCGATTTCTCGAGGATTTTCCAAGACTCTCTGGCCCGCTCGGCTGGCTCACTCCTGACATCACGGCGGCGGTATTCATCGGGGTCTCGCTGCTGGTCGTTGAGGGGAGGGCACAGGTGACCGGCGGCGCCGATCTGCGGCGGG
>CAYGCC010000333.1:0-2462 GCA_964348165.1 uncultured Gemmatimonadota bacterium
TCGTTCGAGCGCAAGGTCGAGCTCCCGTCGGGCGGGCACGTCGTGATCGAGCCGACGGAGGGTCTGGTGTCGATCGATGTGAACACCGGACGCGATACGGGCAAGAAAGATCCGGAGAAGACGATCCTGCGCACCAACCTGGACGCGGCGCGCGAGGTCGCCCGGCAGCTGAGGCTGCGCGACATCGGCGGCATCATCGTCGTCGACTTCATCGACATGGAGGACAAGTCGAATCGCGACCGGGTGATGCAGGAGCTGCGGATGCACCTGAACCGCGACCGCGCCCGCACCAAGGCCTTTCAGATCTCCGAGCTGGGCCTGGTCGAGATGACGCGGCAGCGCGTGCGGCCCAGTGTGTTCCATACGGTCACCCGGCCCTGCCCCTATTGCAACGGCGCCGGACGGATCGTCACCCCATCCACCGTGGTCCGCCGCGTGGAGCGAGCGATCCGGCGGGTGGCGGCGGCCCGGGAGGAGAGGCGGCTGGTGATTCGGCTCCACTCCGAGGTGGCGCTGCATATTCTGGAGGAGGAGCCCAACCTGCTACGGCGGTTGGAGTCCGAGTACAAGGTCGACATCGAGGTGCGCGACGACCCGCTGCTGCGGGCCGACGAGTTTCGCATCCTGGCCGGCCGGGCGGACGTGGATATCACGCAACGTTACGCCGTGGCCTGAACCGTCTGGCGTTGACACGGGGGCCGGGGTGGGATAGGCTTGTAAGCTCTGGAAAAACGGTAACTTGTTGCTCGATTGCGACGTTTGACGCCGTGACTTACGCCATATTCAAAGCCGCTGGCTTCCAGTACCGCGCCGAGCTCGGCGATGTGCTCAGGCTCCCATCCCTGGGGGCCGAGGCCGGTGAGACCGTGACCTTCGATCAAGTGCTGCTCGGGGCCAGCGACGGTGAGGTGCTGATCGGCCGCCCCACGCTGGAGGGCGCCGCGGTGCGGGCCCAGGTGCTCCGCCATGGCCGGGCGGACAAGGTCATCGTGTTCAAGTTCAAGCGCCGCAAGAACTACCGGCGCAAGAGCGGGCATCGGCAGGAGTACACAGAGGTGCGGGTCAGCGAGATTGACCTGGGCGGAAAGCGCCGGGTCTCTCTCGAGGAGCTGAAGCCGGCCAAAGCGCCCAAGGAGAAAGCGGCCCCCAAAAAGACGGCGGCGCCCAAAAAGAAAGCGGCCGCGCCGAAGGCCAAAAAAGCGGCGGCGGCCAAGAAGCCGAAAGCCGCGGCCAAGCCCAAGGCGAAGGCGGAGTCCAAGCCCAAGGCGAAGGCCAAAGCGACGACAAAGTCCAAAAAGAAGAAATCTTAGAACAGCGACACAGCCATGGCTCACAAGAAAGCAGGCGGATCGACCCGCAACGGCCGAGACAGCAACCCCAAGTACCTGGGGGTCAAGGCGTACGGCGGCGAGTTCGTGCGCGCCGGCAACATCATCATGCGGCAGCGCGGCACCCGGTTTCACCCGGGGCAGAACGTGGGGCGCGGTGGTGACGATACGCTGTTCGCCCTCGCCGACGGCCACGTGACCTTCGGCAAACACCGCGGCCGGCGCACCATCTCGGTCATTCCCGCCGAGTAGAGCGCGACGCCCGGCCGCTTCCCCCAGGTTGCGTGGGGGGTGGCACACCGAGGCTTCAGCCAAGACAATCGAAGAGCCCGGCAACGCGCCGGGCTCTTTTTTTCATCGCAGACAGCGTAGAGCCCGCGTCACCCCATCTCGGTCTCGTCGGCGGTCGGCCCGAAGGTCTGCGGCACAGGCACGCCGTTCAATCGCAGAAAGACCGAGAGCTGGCCCCGGTGGTGGTAGAGGTGATTGAACAGCATGTCGCGCACCACGCCCACTCGTGGCGCAGAGAACAGCGCCTGGCCTCCCATCTTCAGCGTCCACGGCTTCATGAAGTCCGCGTCGCTGGTCGAGCGCAGCAGGCCGCGCAACTTCTCGACGTTCGTGTCGAGAAGCTTAACCATCTCCGCGACCGACTCGAGCACCACCGGCTGATAGGGCGGGGCATCGGGCGGCGCCAGGTCGAACTCATCTTGCGTTAGAATGGCGTCGGCCCACCCCTGGAGCTCGGCCACGTGTGTCGCCAGTCGGCCCAGCGGCATCGACTTGTCGTGTGGTTTCCAATTCAGCTTGTCCTCGGGGACGCGCTCGAGCATCTTGCGCGTCTTTGGTGTCTCTCCGTCCAGTTCGGCTAAGAACGCCTCGTAGATGGCCACGGCGGGTCTCCTTCGGGTCGATGTTCCAGATGTGGTCCGGGCCGTCCAAGCTAAAGGCCGTCAGCAGTCGGCACAACTGCGTTGGTTTGCGGATCGGGTCGGCCCGTCTCTAGATTCGCGCCGGCTTTGATAAGTTGATTTCTTCGCCTCAACGCTGCAGGTGAAAAACGATGTCCCAGCGACTGCTGACGTTACTGTTGTGCGCCGTCTTCGCCTGCAACCCCGAGGGCGGCCCGCGGCA
>CAYGCC010000334.1:0-1873 GCA_964348165.1 uncultured Gemmatimonadota bacterium
TTCCCGGTGATCGGGTTCTTGAGAACCGCCACCTCGTACTCCGCGACCGTCGTGCAGGAGAACGGCATCATGACCGCGAACAGCAGGACGGCCGCTACTGGCACTATGGCCAGCGACCGCCGCAGCGAGCGCCGATCGATGGAGACGGAACGGAACTCGCGTGGGATGATCGGATCCGACATGATTCACCTCTCTCTAATCGCTAGAGTTTGACCCAACGCCTTCAGCTCGGCCGCCGGTCATTCGTGCACGACCGGCTTTCTCGGCCAGCAAGCAAACCCCAACGCCACGGCGGCCAGAAGCCAGCCCAGCCCCACGAGCCGGCCGGGAAGGCTTCCGGTCCCCAGCATCCCCACGGCAACGACCAGGATCAGCACCGCCGCGATTCCCACCGCCCAGACGGCCACACCTTCCCACCAATAGCGTACACGCACCGCGGCCAGCGTATTCGCCGCGCCCATGCCGACGATCGCCACCGCCAGGGCCAGGATGATCGGGAGCGCCACGCCGCAGTCCCCGCGCAGCGGACAGCCACCTAGCAAGCGGCCCAGCGCCCCGCCGAAGAGGTAACCGGCCACGAACCCGCCAGGAGCGAGGACGGCGGAGCGAAGCGCGGCCACCGCCAGACTGTCCGGCCCCGCCTCACCCCTGCTTTTCCCGCTCCTTGCGAATACCATGCGTCAAGAGCAGGAGGAAGCCACCCCAGATGAAACCGCAGGTCAAAACCATGGCGATGACCGCGGAGGTGTTCACGATCAACCCTCCAAACGCAGACGACCGCCCGCGGGTTGGCGCCGAGCGTGTATCCTACCCCTCGATCGGTGTTCCACTCGGGAAAACGTCGCCTGGACGCGGTGCTTAATCAAGCTCACGAGACCAGGGGTTCGAAACGCGCCGTGAAATGGCGCAGGAACGGAGCCTGATAAGTGATTCGATAGCCGCCGATCCGCTCGCGACGCTTCCATACCTCGAGGATCGCCTCGACCACGTAGTCGATATGGCTCTGCGTGTAGACGCGCCGGGGTATGGCGAGCCGCAGCAGCTCATGTTCCGCCGGCTTTTCCTCACCGCTCTCTCGGTCGTGCTGTCCGAACATCACGCTGCCGATCTCCACGGCCCGGATCCCCGCTTCCAGGTAAAACTCGACAGCCAGCGCGATCCCCGGATAGCGCAGCGGCTCGACGTGAGGAAGGAAGGCGGCGGCGTCGATATAGATCGCGTGGCCCCCCGGCGGTTGGACGATCGGCACTCCTTCGCAGGAGATGTGACGACCTAGGTACTCGGTGGAGACGATTCGGTACTGGAGATAATCCTCATGCACAACCTCTTCGAGACCCGTGGCGATCGCTTCGAGATCGCGGCCGGCCAGGCCCCCGTAGGTCGGGTAACCCTCGGTGAGGATGAGCAGATCCTTCTCCTGCCGAGCCAGATCCTCGTCGTTCGTCGCCAGAAATCCGCCGATGTTAGCCAGGCCGTCTTTCTTCGCCGACATGGTGCAGCCGTCCGCATAGGACAGAAACTCGCGGGCGATCTCGGCCACCGACCGCTTCTGATAGCCGGGCTCTCGCTGCTTGATGAAGTAGGCGTTCTCGGCGAAGCGACAGGCATCGATGTAAAGCGGCACGCCATAACGGCGGCAGATCTCGGACACCTCGCGCACGTTGGCCATCGAGACCGGCTGACCGCCACCCGAGTTGTTGGTGATGGTCAGCAGGACCAGCGGTACGGCGGCCCGCCCCTCGGCCATTAGGGTTCGCTCCAGCGCCTCCAGGTCCATGTTGCCTTTGAAGGGGTGGGGCGCGTCGGTCTCGTGCGACTCGCGGCAAGGAAGGTCCACCGCCTTTGCCCCTCGGTACTCGATGTTGGCGCGCGT
>CAYGCC010000335.1:0-2372 GCA_964348165.1 uncultured Gemmatimonadota bacterium
TCGTGATCCAGCCCGCGAACCCAGGCTCGAAGGCGCCGCTCAGGAACCCACCCACGACCCAACCGACGGTGCTGGCCAGCACCCACCAGCCCGCCTGGGCGACTCGCCGGCGCAACACCATCCACTGCATCACCCCGAGCACGGTCCCGGTCGCGGCCGTCCCCACGCCCGCGTCGACCACACGCACGGCGAAGACCAAGACGCTGACTGCGGCCACCGCGCAGATGGTGGCCAGCGCCCACCAGCCCGCCGCGGCGAGTTGCCGCCGCAGCACGAGCGATTGCAGCAGCCCTGCCATGACGCCGCCTGCGGCTACGACGACAAACCCGGCTACGATCGTTTCCCTGGACGAGCCCAAGGCCGCACCAATGGGCCCTCCCACAGCCCACCCCAACGCGCTCGCCACAACCCAAGTAAGCCAGAAACCCCGGCCTGACGCCGAAGAAGCACTGGGAGATTCGACGCTGCCGCCGCCGGTCTGCTCGGCCACTTGCCTCCTCGAGTTTCAGCTCGGGTCCGCCTAACGGTTATGCGTTTCAGCTGCGCCCCGCAGAAGCGCGGGCGTCAGCCGAACAAAGGCAGCAAGCACGTCTCTACCCATAATCGAGGAACCTGCTGCGCAGCACGGCCAAAGGCCGTACGCCAAACGGCGGCAGCGCCAGCTGCAAACGCTTGTTAGGCCGCGTTGAACGCTCGAGGCAAATCACAAGTGAATGCGGTTCTGCCCTTGCGCCGCCCAGAAGTCCACAGCTTGCTCAAGGGTCATCCCCTGTGGCACCTGCCACCAAGGATGCGACGAGTCGCCAGCCGGAGTTGTTACTAGCGCTTCGTCGACGTCAACGTCTACACCACAATACGGACAGGTATAGATCTCTTCATCGGGCCGGACCCACCAAATGTATGCGGCTCCCACGACTTTCGGCCATTCCTCACAATTGTGAACGGTAGGCTTGTTAGTGACGGATGGTTGCCCAACGTGCTGCCAAAATCCGCAGAACTTGCACGCCCTATACCTTCGCGGTCCTTCCGCTTCTCTCGGTCCGTAAAAACCAGAGCGGCCGCATTGGGGACAATTGGGAGGGCCGCCTCTCTCCGAGTACAGCGCAGCCATCTCGGAATCCCAGTCATCCTCAGTGTAGATATCGGTCGACATGACGCCTTGACATGAACCCGCTTCAACGCGGCCTAACGGTAATGCGTTTCACCTGCGCGGCAACGACCGCGCCCGATTGAGGAAGCGGCCGGGCCGCGGAAAACGACTTATCGACAATCTAAGGCCATCGCCCCCGAACGACGCCCGCGTCAGGTGCAAACGCTAGTGAGACAGCGAGCCGGTGTGGGTGGCAAGCCTTACTTTGACCGACCCTCCTCAGTGTCCCCTGACCGCTTGGTCAGGAGCTTCTCTGAGAACTCCACTCGCTCTTCAAGTGATTCGAGCCGGTCGCCAATTCGGTCCAAAATCTCTTCGAGCTTACTCGGGAGCCGAGTGTCCTCGTCTATCTTGGCGCTGTGCTTACGGATCAACGCCTGAGTTAGCAGGGTGGCAGCGGATCCAATAGCAGTTCCGAGACCGAGAGACAAAAGCCCGATCAAGGTGACCAGCGCTTCTGTATCCATCTCTCTCCACCTATCACAAATTGATGAGCGAAAGAGTTCAAGGCCTATTACTCCTCGCTGTCTAATCTGCGCATAAGCTGCGAACGCAAGCCAACCGGCTGCAACAACGTCTCGGTATTCATCGAACTCACCATGCGCACAAATCAACTGCTCCCACTGCATTCGCCAGCTTCATGCGCGTGTTAGACAGCAGCGAGGTACGGACCGGGTACATAGGTAACAAAGTAGACCGGGGACATAGGTAACACTCCGGGTTAACCTCGGGCACCACTGCGGAGGTGCCCATGCCCTGGAGAGAGACGAGTCCTATGACCCAACGCCGTGACTTCATCGATGACTACCGGCGCGGCCTCTACTCGATGACCGAACTCTGTGCCCACTACGGGATCAGCCGGCGCGTCGGTTACAAGTGGATCGATCGCTACGAGGCCTTCGGTTACGACGGCCTGGTCGATGCCCGCCGCGCGCCGCACTCTTGCCCGCACCGGACTCCTGACGCGATCGTGCAGCTCCTGCTTGCCGCCCGGCAGGCCCATCCCACCTGGGGCCCGCGCAAGCTGATTCCCTACCTCGCCCGGCGGCATCCGGGCTGGCACTGGCCCGCCCCAAGCACGGTCGGGGAGATCCTCAAACGCTACGGCCTGGTGCGGGGGCGGCGGCGCCGCCCGCGCCCGGGGCATCCGGGGCGGCCCACCACGCCGATGGACGCCCCCAATGCCGTTTGGACCGCCGACTTCAAAGGCCAGTTCAAGACC
>CAYGCC010000336.1:0-1843 GCA_964348165.1 uncultured Gemmatimonadota bacterium
CACCGCAGAAGCACGGCGGCGACGTCGAGAGGAACTTGCGAGCAGATCTCGGCGCTCCGCTCCGCCTCGAGGATCGACAGGCAGGCCACAGCCTGAGGCGCGTGCATGCGGCGGATGACCTCGGCCGCGGTCTCGACTGGCACCGCGTCCAGGAAGGCCGCGACATCCTGCGGCGTCGAAATCTCGAGGGCGCGCGCCGCCTCCTCGGGGTGCGCGGCGGCGAACTGTGCGCCTAGCTCTCGGACAACTGAACTCATCTCAGCTCACCTCGGTCACGAGCAACGACGTTTCTTCTGCGAACTTCTTCGCCGGCACCATCAGCTTGCCCTTGTCGGTCTCGAGCAGCACCGCGGTGGGCGTCGTCTGCACAATGCGCCCCTCGGCGCCGTCGATGCGCACCGTCTGTCCGACCTGATATGCGCGCCTCAGATAATGAGCGGCGATGATGTTGCTGACCGAGGTGCGGGCGCCGAGCCCGAAGGCGAGGCCGGTCGCGGCCAGGCCTGAACCGAAGACGACGGTGAGCATCACGACCAGGGCGCTGCTGTCGATCCCAAGCTCTTCCAGGCTGACGACGATGGCCAGCAGCAGGATCGCGCCGTCGGCCAGGCGGCCGAGGGCGGGCCCGATCGCCACGCCCGCCGACACGGCGGCCGCGGTCACCGTGCCCCGAACCACTCGGCCGACCACGACCCCGGCCGCGACGATCAGGGCGGCGGCGAGCACGTTGGGCAGGTAATAGACGAAGCGGCTGAGCGAGTTCGTGATCACGGGCAGGCCCAGTGTCTCGAGCGCGCTGGCGGCGAAGAAGAGGAACACCAGCCAGAACACGAACAGGCCCACCATTCTCGGCACGGTGTTGGTGACGTCGGTGCGCTGCAGCGCGCTTCCCAGTGTGGGACTGCGGGCGAGGCGTTCGAGGGCGCCGGCGGTCAGGCGGCGGCTCAGGGTCCGCAGCAGACGTCCGAGCACCAGACCGATGAGCAGCAACGCGGCCGCCGCCAGGATGGCGGGCAAAAGCTCGCGCAGGCTTTGCGCCAGGTTGTTCAGATTCGTGAGCCATTGCTGTAAGAGCATATGCACCTCCCGGGCATGAGAAAGCGAGGCGGCGGTCGAGTTCGCCGTGTCAGTCGGCGCCGCCTTCACTCGATGGCTTTTGAACAAGATAGCGACGCTGGGGCGGCGCAGCGTATGCGCCGAGAGCCCCGGGCGTCGGAGGGGCAGAGGTGAGCCCTGCCAGCTACTTCGGGCGTTGCTCGTCGCTCAGGATCTCGATCTTGTCCTGGGAGTTGGGAACGATGCAGATGAACTCGAAGGGCTCGTCCCCTTCGGCGCGATACCAGTGGGGAACGCCCGCCGGGATGTAAAGGACGTCGTCCTTGCTCACCTCGCATACCTCGTCACCGATTCCCACCTTCGCGCGCCCACGCAGCACGTACTGCTCGTGCTCGACTTTGTTCGTGTGGGCCGGCATGCCGCCGCCGGGCTCCATGATGAAGCGGCGCATGGCGAAGTTAGGCGCCTCGTCGGGCCCGATCAGCACCTGACGTCGGGTTCCGCTTCCCGCCGCTACGCTCTCGGCGGGAACGCTGCCGGCGCGCTTGACCGGCATCGCCTCCTCCTTTGGTGGGTTGGCAAGTGCTCAGCGGCCGTTCAGGCCGCGCCCGTCCAGACGCTCGCGCAGCCCCTGAAGCCGCTCCTTCAAGGCGGGATCGCTGTCCGCTCCGATCAAAGTCCCGAGCCGGCGGACCAGCAGCGCCGCCTTCTCGAAGCTGGCAGCGCTCTCGCTCGACTCCCCGATCACCTCTTCCAACTCGCCCTTGAGCAGCAGCACTTCGGCCGC
>CAYGCC010000337.1:0-1559 GCA_964348165.1 uncultured Gemmatimonadota bacterium
TTTACCTGCTCAGGGTCGACGCCGGGGTCGCTCACCTGCTGCCAGATCGATGCCGACTCGCTCTCGTGGAAGTCGTGGACCACGAGGAAGTCGAGGTTCCGCATCGCCTTGCGTTCGAAGGCGGCGTTGGGTCCACCCACGGCGGGGTTTTGACCCATCAGCCACAGGCCTTTCACGATGCCCCGGTCCATCTTGTGGAAGATCGAGATGTGATCGTAGCGATCCTCGATCCCCTCGTTGACCGGATCGCTTTCGAGCTTTGGCAGGTAGTCGTACGCGAAGCCGTTATCAGGACGGGCCGCATCGCCCCACCAGGCTTTCAGCAGGCTGGCGGCGAAGGCCGGGGCGTTCTTCCAATAGTTCAGGGCCCGTGGGCCGCCGTCCGCCGGCTGGATCTCCGCCGGTGTGATCGCCCTCAGGTAGTCGTCCCAGGTCCGCTGGCTCGCCGTGGGCATCGCCAGGTAACCCGGCAGGATATGGTAAAGGACGGGGTTGTCGGTGGCGCCCTGCACATTGGAGTGGCCGCGCAGCGCGTTGACGCCGCCGCCCGCCTTGCCGATGTTGCCCAGCAGCAGCTGCACGATCCCCAGCATGCGTATGTTTTGTACGCCTTTGGTATGCTGGGTCTGCCCCATGGCGTACATGACGGAGCCCGCCTTGTCGGGCGCGCCGGTCTCGCTGAACGTGTCGTAGATCCTGAGGAGAAGATCTGTGGGGATGCCCGTGACTCGTGTTACTTTCTCAGGGGTGTAGCGAGAGAAGTGCCGCCGTAACAATTGGAAAACGCAGCGCTCGTCCTGCAGCGTTCGATCGACAGGCGCTATCTTGCTGCGCGGCTGTAACCTTGTGTAGGAGGTCGGACCCTCCGATGCGCCCTCACGCGACGCGTAGCGCCAGTTCCCCCGGTCGTAGTAGCCGCGCCGGACCTGATCGCTCGCCAGCTTTTCGATCTCATCGCCTCTGGGCACCGCCACATCACGGCCGTCCAGACCGACGAGATGCAGGCCCGGGAATATGCCGTCGAGATCGGTGCCCGTGGCGAACGCAGCATCGACGATATAAGCGGCGTTCGTGTACCGCTTCACGTACTCGTCATGGTAGCGCCTGTTCTCGATGATGTATCGGACCAGACCGCCGAGGAAGGCGATATCCGTGCCGGGCCGAATTTCAGCGAACAGAGATGCGTGAGCAGCCGTGCGGTTGAAGCGGGGGTCGACAACGATCAGCGGCGCCCCTCGATCTCGCATCGCCTGCTGTACGAAGGGGAAAGCGCAGGGGTGATTCTCCGCCATATTGGAGCCGAGGATCAGCGCGCAGTCGGTATTGCGAATGTCGATCGGGTGATTGGTCATGGCGCCGCGGCCGAAGGTTTCCGCTAACGCCGGGACGGTGGGTGAATGACAGATTCGAGCATGGTTATCGACATTCACCGCGCCCCAGGCCCGCAACAGCTTCAGCCAGGCGTAGCATTCCTCGTTGTGATTGCACGACCCGCCGATGAAGGCGAAGCCTTGCATGCGGTTGACGACCTGACCGCGCTTGTTGGTATGCTCGAACGT
>CAYGCC010000338.1:0-2276 GCA_964348165.1 uncultured Gemmatimonadota bacterium
AAGCCCTGGCCGCCACGGGCTTCCAAACAAGTAGGGCACCCCGCTGGGCTGCCCTACTTGCGGTCACGCCGGACGTCTGTGACTGACGGCGCGTCGACTCTCCCTTACCAGCCCAGGCGGATCGACGCGCGGGTGTAGATGTACCGTCCGTTGTACCCGAACGGCGAGGCCGCCGCCCAGGGGAAGGTGCCGAAGTTGTCGTTGAAGTCCTTTGCCGTACTCCCGTCCGGGTCGACGACCACCTGCGAGCTGGGGCTGTCCGGATAGGTGTCGAACAGGTTCCGAACTCCGACCGACAGGTCCACCTGGCCGAAGCGGTAGCCGGCTTCGACGTCGAAGAGCGTCTTGGCCCCGTAGCTCTCGCGGCAGAGGTCACAGAAGCCGGGCTGCGCCGACTCGAAGCCGCCGAAGTAGGAGGCGTGGCCCAACGAGTGGAACCCACCCAGAGTGTACTCGGCCGTCAGCGTGACCCGGGCGTCCGGCCGCTCGTCCTCGATGGCGACCGCCGTCACCGTGTCGATGATCCCGGTCTCGTCCGAGTTCTGCAGCACCGCCGGCACCGGATCGACCCGGGTGATCTCGTTCTTGGTCCAGTTGAATACGCCGGTCAGGTCCAGCATGCCGGCGTCGCCCACCGGGACCTGCAAGGCGGCCGTCACGTCCACGCCCTGGGTCCGCGTATCCAACCCGTTGGTGAAGTACTGCACGCCGCCGATCGTCGTGAAGCCGCCCCGCCCCAGGATGGCCAGCGTCGTGTCGTCGTCGAACGTCGCGCCCAGCAGTATCCGGTCGTCGATCTTGATGAAGAAGTAGTCGGCGGTGACCGTCAGATTATCCTGGGGGCTCACGGCGAGCCCGGCGCTCAGGTTCCAGGAGCTCTCTTCCTTCAGGTCCTTGGAACCGAGCAGTCGCGAGGCGGGGTCGGAGGCCGGAAAGGCGCCGATCTCCACGAACTCACCCTCGATCACGTTGGTCACCACCTTGCGGAAGTTGACCTGGCTGATACCGGGAGCACGGAACCCCGTGCTGCCGGCCGCCCGAAACACGAGCTGCTCGGAGGGCTGGTAACGGAATGCCAGCTTGCCGGTCATCACCTCCCCGAAGTCGCTGTAGCTCTCGAACCGACCCGCGACGTTGGCGAGGAATTGCGGGCTGAGGTTCGTCTCCAGGTCGGCATAGAGGCCGAAGTTGGTCCGATCCTCGTTCACCGAGTCGGCGGGCTCGAAACCGGGGAACACCGGGGAACCGCCGGGCGCCTCATCGCCGAACTGGTCGGGGTGCCCGCCGTTGATCCACGACGCCAGCTCACCCTGGGTGATCTGGAACCTCTCCCGGCGGAACGAGGCGCCCAGCGCCAGGTTGACGGGCTCCGGCAGCCCCAGCTCCAGCTCGGTCGCCGCGTTCAGATTGGCCGAAAGCTCCTCGCGCTCCAGGCCGCCGGCGAAGAACGAAGTCTGGTTCACCATGTCATCGGATGTGCCGGTCAGGCCATCCGGGCCGGGCGCCACGGACGCGCAGTCCAGGAAGTCGAGACAGGGGCCCAGCGACGCGTTGAGCGTGTTCCGCATGTTGTACTCGAAATCGTTGTGGCCGAACGCGACGCCGACGTCCACCGACCAACCCCCGGCGAGCGCGCGGAAACCGGCGGCGGCGGAGTAGTCGACCACATCCGGGTTGAACTCCGGCAAGAAGCCCAGCGGGTAGATCTGCGGCCAATTGCGATTGCTGTCGAAGTAGCGCCGGTATCCGTTCCCGGTCCCCTCGCGGAAGCTGTACCCGCCGAAGGCGTAGATCTCGCTCGTCCGCGCCTCGGTGAGCGGCATCCGCAGGTTGGCCATCGTCAGGATGTCTTTTTCCAGTCCGTCGCCCCAGTGGTGGTTCGGCTGTTCCACGGGGTTCCGCTTGAGGATAATCCGCCCCGTTTCACTGTCGACCGAGTCAGCGACGCCCGTGCCGGCCGCCTCGAACGGATCGGCCCAAGCCCGGTTGGTCGGCTGGCGGTCGAGGAACTCGGCGAAGAGCCCCAGGGAGCCGCGGCCCAGAGCGATCCCCCAGCCGCCGTTCACGTTCACCGCCGTCCCATCGTCGTCGTAGTCGTCGGTGACGTAGCGGCCGGCCGAGACGTTCACGAACGGCGCGTACTCCCCTTCCTTCAAGACGAGATTTACCACGCCGGCGATGGCGTCGGAGCCGTACTGGGCGGACGCGCCGTCACGCAGCACCTCGACGCGATCGATGGCGCTGGACGGGATCGCGTTCAGGTCCACGCCGCTGGA
>CAYGCC010000339.1:0-17216 GCA_964348165.1 uncultured Gemmatimonadota bacterium
GGTCAGCTGATCGTGGGGAACCGGCAGGAGCTCAAAGACGACGTGCTGGAACTGTTGGGGTCCGGCTCACGCAAATTCCTCATCGACTTCAGCGATACGGCGTACATTGACTCCTCCGGTCTCGGGGTTCTGGTGAGCCTGTCCAAGAAGATACGCGAAAAGGGCGGTGAGATGCGGCTGTCCAACTTGAACGAGGACCTGCGGACCCTGTTCGAGCTGACGAAGTTGGACACACTCTTCCACATCACCGATACCCGGGAGCAGGCGCTGGAGGATTTCTGAACCGGGGATGGCTGAGCATCTAAGAGGGCGGAGATCCGCCCTCGTCGTCACACAACGATCCGAGCTGATCTCGGAGCTGACGTCGGCGCTGGAAGGCCTCGGATACGGCGCCATGGCCGTCTCCGGTCTGGACAACCTCGAGACGCACGCCGACTCGCGCCCCTCTCTCGTTATCACCGACCTGGCGCTCAAACCCACCGAGCCACAGTGGAACACCCTGGCCCGGCTATTCCCGCGTTCCTCGCTGTGGGCCGTCACCGATCCCGGCGTGCGGAGCATCGGCGACGTGATCTCGGCGCTGCGTCACGGCTGCCACGACTGCCTCACCCGGCCGGTGGTCAGCGAGGAGCTGGGCCGCAAGATCACGGCGGTCCAGCGCACCGCGCTGGGCAAACCCGGCGTACTCGATCGCTTCATGTCGCACGAGATCCGGCTGGAACTCCCCAGCGACGTGTCGATCATCGAGCACGTGGTTCGGCTGCTCGCCGATCGCTGCCGCGACTACCGGAGCTACGGACCGCGGACGCTGGTGAACTTGCGCGTCGCGGTCAGCGAGGCGCTGTCTAACGCGATCCTCTACGGCAACGCCGGCGACCGCAGCAAGAAGGTGCTGGTCAGGGCGAACGTCGACGCCTGGAAAGCCCGAATTCAGGTGATCGATGAGGGCCCCGGCTTCGACCCCGGTCGCGTGCCCGACCCCACCGACGCCGAGGCGATCGAGTCGGCGGGCGGACGCGGACTTTTCTTGTTGAAGCGGCTGGCGGACGAGGTGCGGTACAACGCGCCGGGGAACTCGGTCACCCTGACACTGCGAAGCGACTGGGAGACCGGTGTGCTCGAACCGTCGCGGGCGGTCGGCTCGAGCGAAGCGGAGCGCCTGGTCGAGCTGTTCGAGCGCATCCGCAAAAGCTCCGGCGCCGATCTCCACCTCTGGACCGAGAGCCCCGAGGGCGGGCTCGATCGACTCGCCCCCGCCCCCGGGGGAGAGGGGGACGCCGCCGGGACTCTGCACTGGCTGACGACGCCGGGCGTCCGGTTGGCGGTCGAGGCGGGGCCGGACGGCGGGGCGGCGGGCGGACCGTGGGCCGAGTTCGCCCGCGATCTGCTGGACGAGGTGCTCGCCTTCGAGCGCGAGCTGGCGCAGAGTCGGCGCGATCTGGCCGAGCGACAGGAAGAAATCGAGCTGCTCCACAGCATTACCGAGACGCTGGGGGCGGTCACGCGGCTCGAGGACGCGGCCGCCCAGATCCTCAAAGGCGTCCTGCGTGTGACCGGCGCCGACCGGGCTTCGTTGTGGATCTACGACCCCGAGGTGGAAGAGCTGGTGCTGGCGGCGTCGGAGGGTGCGGCGCGGCTAGCGGTGAGCCGGGTGCCGGTCTCCTCCGTCTATTCGGTGTCAGCCCTCGCCTTTCGCGAGAACCGCACCGTCCGCCTGGATGAGCTGCGCGACTTGCCGCCGGGCCTGGCCGAGCGCCTCGGTTCGCGGCCCGAGCCCTGGGTCTCCGTGCCGATCAGCTATACCAGCCCGACGGGCGCGACGCGTACGGTGGGTGTGCTGAACCTCATCGGGCGGCGCACCGGCGCCGTGGTCTCTGACGCCGGCGAAACGCGGCTGCTGATGACGCTGGCGCGGCAGATCGGTAGCGCCGTCGAGAACCTTCGGTTGCTCGAGGAGATCCTGGCCCGGGAACGCTTGATCGGAGAGCTGGAGCTCGCGCACGATCTGCAGATGAAGTTGCTGCCCAACCTCAGCGAGTTTCAGGAGGTGGTCGAGGTGGCGGCGCGCTGCGAGCCGGCGCGCCCCGTGGGCGGCGACTTCTATCAGCTGTTCAAGCTGTCGGATGGTAAGATCGGGGCGATGCTGGGCGATGTGACCTCTCACGGCTTCGGGGCCTCGCTGATCATGGCGCTCTCGATGAGCGTCACCGGCATCTACGCCCGCGAGGCCAGCTCGCCCGGCGACCTTCTCCGCTCGATCCACCGAGCGCTGATCCAGAAGCTGGAGAGCACGGAGATGTTTATGACCCTGTTCTACGGCGTGATTGACCCGGAGCGCAAAGTCCTTTGCTACGCCAACGCGGGTCACGCGCACGCCTTCCGGTTGCACCGCGACGACGAGCCGCAACGCCTGCTTGCGACCAGCCCGCCGCTGGGGATCGCCGAGTACGGGTCGTATGGCGATGCGTCGGTGTCCTGGGAGCCGGGTGATCTGCTTTGCCTGTTCACCGATGGCCTGACCAACCCGTCGCTGCGGACGACCGAAAAGGCTGTGCTCGAGGCGGTGACGCGACAGCGCCAGCGTTCGGCCGAGGCGATCGTCGAGGCCATGTTCAAGGCCCGCGGCCGCGTCAGCGCTGCGGCGCCTGACGACCAGACCGCCTTCGTCTTGAGGGTTTGAGCCGAAGGTGAGGCCGCCGCCGCGTCGAGAGGCGAAGAAGTCGCTCGGTCAGCACTTTCTCATCGATCCCAACCTGCAGCGAAAGATCGTCGAGGCTCTGGAGCCCGAGGCCGACGATCGAGTCATCGAGATCGGGCCGGGCCAGGGGGCGCTGACCCGCCACCTGGTAGAGCGAGTCCGCCGCCTCATCCTGATCGAGCTGGACGATACGCTGGCCGAGATTCTGCGGGCGGAGTTCGCCGAGCACGATCATGTCGAGGTCCGTCACGGCGATGCGCTCGAGCAAGACACCACTGACCTGGTCGGCACTGGTCCTTACAAAGTCATCGGCAACATACCGTACGGGATCACCTCGCCGCTGATCTTTCACCTGCTCGCGGCTCGGCCTCGGCCATTGCGGATCGTGCTGACCGTCCAGAAGGAGGTGGCGGAGCGACTGGTCGCCGAGCCTGGCGGCAAAGACTATGGCGCGCTGACGGTCGGGGTGCAGGCCGTCGCGCGGGTGGAGACGCTGTTTCGGGTCTCGCGGGGCGCCTTCCGGCCCCGGCCCTCGATCGATTCCACGGCGGTGCGCATCATACCCTTGCAGCCGCCGCCCCTCAGCCCGGGTCGGGAGGAGGCGTTCCGCCGGCTGACCCGTGCCGCGTTCAGCCGCCGCCGAAAGCAGCTGCAGCGCGTGCTGCGCCAGGCGCCCGAGTACGCGCTCTCGGGACCGGCGGCCGAGGCGCTGCTGCGATCGCTGGCCATCGATCCCGCAACCCGGCCCGACGCCCTCTCCGTCGCCGATTACCTCCGCCTGGCGGAGGCGCTGGAGGGCCGCGGCTAGCCGCGGCGCCTGGGGCCCAGGGCGCGGGCCGAACGGCCAAAAAACCCCGCTCTGGGGCGGTTTGCGTCGGCCCCGAGGGCCGCCTATCTTGCCCCAGATGTCGCCTCCATCCGCGTCGTTAACCCCTGGCCTCAGAGCCGCGGGAACGGCGTTCGGCGCCGGCACCCTTCGTTCGGCCCCGAGCCCGACCGGGCCCGCGGCCTCAACTACGCTGCCCCCATACCCCACCGTCAGGAGAGGTGGCCTTGAGGCGTAGGGGCGTCCGATGAGCGGCGCCCTGGGCGTTCACTGGGATGATCTCCCGTTGCTCCGCGACCGGGCGGCGTCGCTGCTGGCGGCGGGTCCGGCGGCAACGCCCGCCCTGGCGGAGGAGATCTTCGCGATGCGCTACGGGCCGCCACGTCTCGCCGCCTCGCTGGTGCGCGAAGTCCTGGGCGGCGATCCCCGCTTCCGCGCGCGCCACGGGCGCTGGCTGCTGAGCGAGAGCCCCGCCGGTTACGGGTCGCTTCGCCTGGACGACCTCGACTTCGTCGTCGTCGATGTGGAGGCGACGGGCGGCTCGCCCTGGCGGGGCGACCGGTTGACGGAGGTCGCGGCCTTCCGGGTGCGGGGCCGGCGGATCGTCAGCCGCTTCGAGTCGCTGCTCAATCCGCGGCGCCCCATCCCGTCTGTGGTCACCGCCTTGACGGAGATCACCGACGAGATGGTGGCGGGCGCCCCGACCTTTGCCGAGGTGGCGGATTCGCTGCGCGAGGCGCTGGAGGGCGCGGTCTTCGTCGCCCACAACGTGGCCTTCGACTGGCGCTTGCTGCGCTCGGAGTTCGAGCGCTGCCGGGGAGGTCGTCTGGCGGGCGCGCGGCTGTGCACGCTGCGCCTGGCGCGCCGCCTCCACCCCGAGCTGCCGCGGCGCAGTCTCTACGCACTGGCGGATTACTACGCGATCGCGCCGGAGACGTGGCACCGCGCCGGCCCCGACGCCCGGACGACGGCCGAGCTGTTCGTGCATTTCCTCGACCGCCTGTCCGAGCTGGGCGTCGAGGATTGGGGTACCCTGGGGGCATACCTGCGCGGCGAGTTTCCGCCTGAGGCCGAACATTGAGCGCGGGCCCCAACCCGATGGGCACGGCGCTGACCCGAGCCCTGGGCCGCTTCCGCCTGCACGCCCTGAACGCGGGAACCCAGCAGCTGGACGGCGGCGCCATGTTCGGCGTGGTGCCGAAGCCTCTGTGGCAGAAGAAGATCCCCGCCGATGACCGGAACCGGATCCCCCTCGCCCTCCGGCCGCTGCTGGTCGAGACGACGGATGGGCTGGTCCTGATCGATACCGGCGTGGGGAATAAAGAGGACGAGAAGTTTTGTGATATCTTTGGGATCGAGAACGCGGGTAACCCGACGGCGCTGGAAGACGCTATACGCGATGCGGGGTTCCGGCCCGAGGACGTCCGGCTGGTGATCAACACGCATCTCCACTTCGACCATGCGGGAGGTGATACGCTGCGCCGGGGCGATGGGCGGATCGTCCCCGCTTTCCCCGGCGCCCGCCACGTGGTCCAGAAGCGAGAATGGGATTTCGCTCACCTTCAAAACGAGCGGGTCAGGGCCAGCTACCTGCTGCACAACGTCGATCCCGTCCTCGAGGCCGGGCTGTTCGAGTTCAGCGAGGGGCCCCTGGAGATCGTCCCCGGGATCCGCCTGCTGCCCACCCCGGGGCACACGCCGGGCCACCAATCGGTCCTGATCGAGTCGGAGGGCGAATCGGCCCTGTATCTGGCCGATCTGGTGCCCACGGCGGCCCATCTCCCGCTGCCCTGGATCATGGGCTACGACGTGGAGCCGCTGGTCACGCTGGAGAGCAAACGGGACGCGCTGGGACGGGCCCTGAGGGAACGAACTTTGCTAATATTTGAGCATGATCCCGAAATCCCCTGGGGTTATCTGGTGCCCGGGGAAGAACGGCCCACCCTCGTCGATGAGCGCCCCGACTGAAAGGTAGTGTCGATATGGCAGACCCGAGAACCACTCCTGTAATCGTCAGCACCGCCCGGACGGCGATCGGCCGCTTTCTGGGCGGGCTCTCGAAGCTGAAGGCGCCCCAGCTCGGCGCCATCGCGATCCGCGAAGCCGTCTCCCGGGCGGGGATCGAGCCGGGCGACGTGCAGGACGTGATCATGGGGAACGTGCTCCAGGGCGGCGTGGGTCAGGCGCCGGCCCGGCAGGCGGCGATCGGCGGCGGGGTTCCAGCCACGGTTCCGGCGGTCACCGTCAACAAAGTCTGCGGCTCGGGGCTGAAGGCCGTGATGCTGGCGGCTCAGTCGATTCGCGCCGGCGACGCGGAGGTCGTAATCGCGGGCGGGATGGAGTCGATGTCCAACGCGCCCTACTATCTGTTCGGCTACCGAGACGGTGTGAAGTTCGGGACGCGCGAGATGGTGGACGGCCTGATCTACGACGGGCTGTGGTGCGGTTTCCACGACTGTCACATGGGAGGGCACGCCGAGTACACCGCAGCGAAGGCGGACGTGTCGCGGGCGGAGCAGGACGAGTTCGCCTACCAGAGCCACAGGAAGGCGGTGGCGGCGCAGGAGGCCGGCAAGTTCGACGGCGAGATCGTCCCGGTCGAGATCCCGGGGCGCAAGGGCGCGGTGACCGTGGTGAAGGTGGACGAGGGCCCACGCGCCGACACGACGCTGGAGAAGCTGTCCGGGCTGAAGCCGGTGTTCGGCGACAGCGCACCGCCGGAGGTTAAGACGTATTCGGTGACCGCCGGTAACGCGTCGGCGCTCAACGACGGCGCCGCCGCGTTGCTCGTCACATCGCAGCGGTTCGCGGAGGAGCGGGGGCTGCCGATCATGGCCCGGGTGCGCAACTACTCGGTCGGCGCCACCGAGCCCCGGGATCTTTTCTTCGCCCCGGTGGACGCCGTCCAGAAGCTGATGAAGAAAGACGGCACCTCGATCGCCGACTACGAGCTGATCGAGATCAATGAGGCCTTCGCGGTCCAGACGCTGGCCGACGGCCGGGCGCTGGGCTGGGATTGGGATCGCGTCAACGTGCATGGAGGCGCCGTCGCTCTCGGACACCCCATCGGCGCGTCGGGCGCCCGGATCCTCGTCACCCTGCTGGGGGCGATGCAGGACCGGAACAAGCGGCTGGGCCTGGCCACCCTGTGCCTGGGTGGTGGGAACGCCGTCGCCCTGAGCGTCGAGCGGGTCTAAACCTGGTAACGGAAAGGGAACGCTGAAAAAGTGAGCTTAAGACCGCAGAGTCAAACGCGCGCCGCCACGCTGGGCGGATGGGTCGCCAGCCGAACATCGCAGCGCGCGATCGGGGTTGCGCTCTTCGCGCTGGCTACGACTGTCGGAGCGAAGGTGACGATCCCGCTGCCCGGTACGCCCGTCCCCTTCACGCTGCAGCTGCTGTTCGTCTTGCTGGCGGGGGCGCTGTTGGGGGCGCGGCTGGGCGCCGCCTCACAGCTCCTGTATGTGCTGCTGGGCGCGCTGGGAGCGCCGTTGTTCGCCTTCGGCGGCGGCCCCGCGTACCTGCTGGGGCCCACAGGCGGCTACCTGCTGGCCTTTCCGCTGGCGGCCTGGGCGGTGGGCGCCCTGGCGCCTCGCTCGGGCGGTGCCGGGCGGCTGATCATCGGTCTGATCGTCGGGGTCGTGGTGATTCACGCCGGAGGCGTCGCCTGGCTGGCGGCGGCGACGGGCAGCCTCGATCAAGCGGTGCGCTTCGGCGTCGGTCCTTTTCTAGCACTTGATTTGTTGAAGATAGCACTTGCGTCGCTCATTAGTCTCAGGTTTCGTCGTCGAGCCCTCGAGCTCTTCTAGCTTCGAGGGCTTTTTCTTATCGGGAACGGGATCGCGTGCGAACGCGAGATCTTTTTCTGGGTCCCGAGAAGCCGCATGCGCCCTGGCGCCTACTGCTGTTTCTAGTCTTCACAGTGGTCGCCTTCTGGCTGCTGGTCGAGATCACGCGACTGCTGGTGTCGGGCGTGATCCGCGGTCTGTGGACCTACGCCGTGGGCGGAGGGCTGCTGAGCGCCGCGGCGCTGGCCGCTTCGACCGTGATGATGCGCCGGGTGGAAGCCCGGCCGCTGTCGGCGCTCGGTCTGGCGCTGGGATCGGAAGCCGGCACCGAGTGCTTGCGTGGCGTGCTGATCGGTGGCGGTTTCATCGGTCTGCTGGTGCTGGTGCAGACGCTTCTGGGCTGGCTGAGCACGACGCCGGACGTGGGGGGCGTCGGCGACTGGCTGGTCTACCTGGGGCAGCTGGCCGTCGTGTTCTTCGTGGCGGCCGCGGCCGAGGAGCTGGTCTTTCGCGGCTATCCGTTCCAGGTGCTGGTCGAGTGGCTGGGGCCGGTCCTCGCGGTCGCCCTTTCGTCGGCGGCCTTCGCGGGCGTGCACGTGTTCAACCCGCAGGTCGGCGCGCTCGCCTTGTTGAACATCGCGTTGGCCGGGGTGGTGTTGGGCGGGGTGTATCTCCGTACACGCTCGCTCTGGACGGCGATCGGCCTGCACTGGGCTTGGAACTGGGTGATGGCGGCGGTCTTCGACCTGCCGGTCTCGGGTATCGCGGAGTTCGACGTGCCGGGCTACGACGCTGTACAGAACGGCCCGGACCTGCTGACGGGAGGCGCCTTCGGACCGGAGGGCGGTTTGCTGGCGACGCTGCTCGTACTGCCGCTGATCGTCTGGATCTTCCGCACCGGCTGGCTGCGGGAATCGCCACGCCTGGCGGCGTTGCGCCCGCTGATGGAGACTGATCGCCAGCGAACGAACTGACGGGGCGTGCGCACGGCTCGGGTGCCTTGCGGCGGCGTGCGAGCCCCTAACACGAGGTGGAGTTAGATGTCTAGCACGAACCGGATGAAAGTCGCCGTGATCGGCGCGGGCACGATGGGCAACGGCATCGCCCACGTCTTCGCGCAAAACGGCTTCGAAGCGATTCTGATCGATGTGAGCGAGGAGATACTCAAGAAAGCACGGGCGACGATCGACAAGAACCTGAGTCGCCAGGTCAAGAAAGGTGCGATTGACGAGGGAGCCAAGCAGGCCGCGCTCGAGCGCCTCGTGACCTCGACCAACGTCGCCGCCGCCGCCGGCGCCGAGATCGTCATCGAGGCGGTGCCGGAGGACGAGACGCTCAAGGCCACAACGTTCCGCAAGCTGGACGAGGTGGCGGGAGAATCCGCCATCCTGGCCAGCAACACCAGCTCGATCGCGATCACCCGCCTGGCCGCCCACACAAGCCGGCCGGAGCGTGTGATCGGGATGCACTTCATGAACCCGGTGCCGGTCATGCAGCTGGTGGAGGTCGTCCGCGGTCTGGCGACGTCCGACGAGACCGCCGACGCTGTGGTGCGGCTCGCCCGCGATCTCGGCAAGACCCCCGTCATCGTCAACGACTCGCCCGGATTCGTGAGCAACCGCGTGCTGATGCCGATGATCAACGAAGCGGCCTACTGTCTGCACGAGGGCGTCGCCACCGCCGAGGCGATCGACGAGGTCATGAAGCTGGGGATGAACCATCCGATCGGGCCGCTGGCGCTGGCCGACCTGATCGGGCTCGATACCTGCCTGTTCATCCTCCAGGTCCTGCACCGCGATCTCGGTGAAGACAAGTATCGGCCCTGCCCGCTGCTGCGGAAGCATGTGGATGCCGGCTGGCTGGGCCGCAAGGCGGGCCGCGGCTTCTACGCGTACGAGTAAGGCTTTTTCAAGCCGGAGGGTTATGAGGCGCGACTTCACCCTGACCGAAGAACAGGAACAGATCCGACAGCTGGCGCGTGATTTTGCCGCGCGTGAGCTGCGCCCACGCACCGCCGAATGGGATCGCGAGAGCCGCTTCCATTCGGAGGTGATGCCGATGATGGGCGAGCTGGGCTTTTTCGGCATGCTGCTGCCGGAGGAGTACGACGGCCTCAACCTGGGGATGCTCACCTACCTGGTGGCGCTGGAGCAGATCGCCTGGGGCGACGCGTCGGTGGCGATCACCGTTTCAGTTCACAACTCGTTGCCGACTCAGATGATCCTGAAGTACGGCAGCGACGAGCAAAAGAAGAAGTGGCTGCCGCCCATGGCCCGGGGCGAGGCGCTGGGTGCCTTCGCGCTCTCCGAGGCGGGGTCCGGCAGCGATGCGGCGAGCCTCAAGGCACGCGCCGAGCGCGATGGCGATGGCTGGGTGTTGAACGGCGAGAAGTTGTGGGTGACCAACGGCGGCGAGGCCGACGTGGTGCTGGTCATGGCGCGGACGGATGCGCCGGGCGATCGACGGGGCCCGCGAGGCATCGGCGCCTTCATCATCCCAACGGATACGCCGGGCTACACGCTCGGCAAGAAAGAAGACAAGACCGGACTCCGCAGCTCGGAGACGGTTGCGATCGCATTCAACGACATGAGGGTGGGGCCCGAGACGCTGTTGGGCGAGCCCGAGAAAGGCTTCATCTACGCGCTGTCCAGCCTCGAGGGCGGACGGCTGGGGGTAGGGGCCCAGGCGCTGGGGATCGCCGAGGCGGCGCTGGAACACTCCATCGACTACGCGGCCGAGCGCAAGCAGTTTGGCCGCCCGATCAAGGATTTCGAGGGGCTGGCCTTCAAGCTCGCCGACATGGCCACACGCGTGGAGGCTTCGCGCGGGCTATTGTATCGAGCGGCGCGGGCCTGGGACGCGGGTCAGTCGGACATGCGGCTGTCCAGCATGACCAAATTGCATTGCAGCGAGACGGCGGTTTGGGTGACGTCGCAGGCGATCAACGTGTTCGGCGGCTACGGTTTCATGCGCGACTATCCGGTGGAAAAGCTGTTCCGCGACGCGAAGGTCACCGAAATCTACGAAGGCACGAGCGAGATTCAGCGGTTGGTGATCGTGCGGACACTATATCAGGAGAAGGCAACGGGTTGATCAGGCCCGTGACGAGCGGGATATAGAGATAGAAAGGGGAGTGCCTCGATGGAAGTCTTCAAGGCGATGGATAAGACCGATCACGAGCAGGTTCTGCTGACGCGGGAGCCTGCAGCGGGTTACTTCGGTATCATCGCGATTCACGATACGACGCTGGGGCCGGCGCTGGGCGGCTGCCGTCTGTGGAACTACGATTCCGAGGAAGAAGCGCTGATCGACGTGCTGAGGTTGTCGAGGGCGATGACCTACAAGGCGGCGGTGGCCGGTCTGAACCTGGGCGGCGGCAAGTCGGTGATCATCGGCGATCCAGACTTGCCGCGCCGCGAGATGATCTTTCGGGCGCACGGCCGCGCGGTGGACACACTGAAGGGGCGTTACATTACGGCCGAGGACGTGGGTACATCGGTGGAAGACATGGATTACGTGCATATGGAGACGGATCATGTGGTCGGTATCGCCGGCCGCTCGGGCGATCCGTCACCGGTGACCGCCTATGGCACGTATCGCGGCATGAAAGCCTGCGCCGTCGAGCGCTACGGCAGTGAGTCGCTGAAAGGAAAGGTCGTCGCCGTGCAGGGTGTGGGGCACGTCGGTTACTATCTCTGCGAGAACCTGGCCGCGGAGGGTGCGCGGCTGATCGTCACCGACATCAGCACCGACAAGGTGGCGCAGGCGGTGGACGATTTCGGCGCCGAGGCGGTCGAGCCGGACGAGATCTACGACGTCGACGCTCAGTTCTTCGCGCCCTGCGCCCTGGGCGCGGTCGTCAACTCGAAGACGATCCCGCGCTTGAAGGCCGACATCGTGGCGGGCGCGGCGAACAACCAGCTTTCCACCATCGAGGACGCGAAGGAGCTGCGGGAACGGAAGATCCTTTATGCGCCCGACTACGTGATCAACGCCGGAGGGTTGATCAACGTCTACTCGGAGCTGGCCGACTGGAGCACCGATCGCTCCAAGCGCAAAGCCGGCGAGATCTATCAGACGTTGCTGGAGGTGTTTCAGGTGGCCCGCGAGGAGAAGTTGACGACGGCCGAAGCGGCGGATCGGATCGCCGAGCGGCGGATCGATACGGTGGGTCGGCTGCACCGCTCCCGCATCAGCAGCGGGGTCAATCGGCGCTAGCGCACGCGCTCACCGTCGAGGCGCGAGCGTGCGGGCGAAAGGCAGGACCGTGTGGCGCGTCGTATCAGGGGCGCAGTCTGTGGCTGAAACGGGCGGAGAGGAGACGCAGTGAGGAATCTGGAAGCGGTCGATCGAGAAGTCTTTGACGCGATTCTGAACGAGACACGAAGACAGGGTGAGGGGTTGGAGCTGATCGCCAGCGAGAACTTCGCTTCGCCGGCGATTCTCGAGGCGATGGGCTCGGTCTTCACGAACAAGTACGCCGAGGGCTATCCCGGAAAACGCTACTACGGCGGCTGCGAGTACGCCGATGTCGTCGAGGAGCTGGCCAGATCCCGAGCCTGCGAGCTGTTCGGCGCCGACCATGCCAACGTCCAGCCGCACAGCGGCGCCCAGGCCAACATGGCCGTCTACCTGACCCTGCTCGAGCCGGGCGATACGATCCTCGGGATGAACCTGTCGCACGGCGGACACCTCACGCACGGGTCGCCGGTAAACTTCAGCGGCAAGCTGTACAAGGTGGTCGCCTACGGCGTGCGCAAGGACGACCACCGCGTCGATTTCGACCAGGTCCGCGACCTGGCCCGCAAGCACAGGCCCAAGCTCATCGTGGCGGGCGCCAGCGCTTATCCCCGCACTCTCGACTTCGAGAAGTTCGGTGAGATCGCCCGCGAAGTCGGCGCGCGCCTGATGGTGGACATCGCGCACATCGCCGGTTTGGTCGCGGCCAAGCTCCACCCCAACCCCGTCCCTCACGCCGATGCCGTGACCACGACGACCCACAAGACGCTGCGGGGGCCGCGCGGCGGCCTCGTCCTCTGCACGGACGAGCTGGCCAAGGCGATCGACAAGAGCGTCTTCCCCGGCATGCAGGGGGGGCCTCTGGTTCATGTGATCGCCGCCAAGGCGGTGGGGCTCAAGGAAGCGATGTCCGACGACTTCATCGACTACTCCCGCCAGGTTATCAGCAACGCCCAGGCCCTCGCAAAAACCCTGAAAACACGGGGCTTTCGGCTGGTCGCCGGGGGCACCGACACCCACCTGCTGCTCGTCGACCTGCGCGACACCGAGATCACCGGCAAGGAGGCCGAGGCGGCCCTGGGGCGCGCCGGGATCACGGTCAACAAGAACACGGTACCCTTCGAGACACGATCGCCGTTCGTGACGTCGGGCATCCGCCTCGGGTCGCCGGCGCTGACCACGCGCGGGATGGGCACGACGGAGATGGAGCAGATCGGCGTCTGGATCGATCGGATCTTGCGTGCGCCCGACGACGAGGCGCTGGCCGGCCGCATCCGCGAGGACGTGCGCGCCCTCTGTCGCGATTTCCCGCTCTACGACCACTGGGTGGAGGGCAGCTTCACGCGCCCCACGGGTCTCGGCGCCCGCTGAGTGGACCCGGGGGCCGCCTGACGGCCTATCCGGCGCTCCAGCAAGCCGAGCGCAGAGGGACTAGAGTGGTCCCCTTGACTGCCGGCTCGGCGCGCGTGAGCTTGTGAGAGGTGAGTGGACGCGGGGTTACGTGGCGCCCCGGCGGGGGCGACCCCGCTTTGGGATACGGGTGTTCGGAACGGGTGGGGCTGAATGGTAGGGCAGAACCTGCTGGCCAAGCTCCGAGAAAAGAATCCGCGTTATACGGACGCTGCCTACCTGTTTGTCCTTTCCGCCTTACAGTACGCGATCGAGCGGTTGGAGGAGCCCCGCCATATCTCGGGTCAGGAGCTGGCGGAGGGCTGCCGTGACCTCGCCATGGAGCAGTTCGGGCCGATGGCGCGGACCGTCCTGGAGCATTGGGGGATCCACTCGACCGAAGACATGGGCGAGATCGTCTATGCTTTGATCGAGTGCCGGGTGCTCATCAAGCAGGACAGCGACAGCCGGGAAGATTTCCAGGAAGTCTTCAACTTCGACGAAGTCTTCGATCGCGACTATCCCTGGGGAAGACAGGGGCGACGCGTCTAGCCGACCTCGCCCACGGTTAACTCTGATCGACGCGTGACCACCTTGTAGAGGGAGGGGGTGAGTCGTTTTGGAACGCGAGCACGAGTTTCCGGTGTGCAGGAAGTGCGCTGCCGGTTCCATGGTCCCACTATCGGACTATGGGCGCGACGGCGCTCCGATCATGTACAAAGCCTGGGTCTGCAGTAACCCGGATTGCGGCTTCAACATCCGCATCGACAACGGCGAGATCAGCTTCGGCCGCAACATTCAGCAATCCTACAAGTAGCTGCCGATGATTCGGGGCGAGGTCGGGTGTGGGCGGGTCCTCATAGATACTCCACCCGCACGCGTCAGGAACACACCCAAGACCAGAAGCATGATCCACCGCACCCCCGCTTCGTCGGCGCACCCGCGGCGCCCGCCTCGTATCCGGGCTCTGGCGGGGAGGTGATCCCATGAGCGAGCTGTACGGAGTCGAACGACTTCCGTTGCCGACGGCGGCCGAGATGGCCGAGATCGATCGGCGTGCCCGGGAGGAGCACGGGGTTCCCGAGCGCTTGCTGATGGAGAACGCCGGCCGGGCGATCGCCGGTGTGATCCAGCACCTCCTGCCCGAGGGTCGCGTGGTCGCCGCCGTGGGCAGCGGACACAACGGCGCCGACGCCTACATCGCCCTGCGTTCGCTACGCAGCTGGGGGCGGGACGTGGTCGCCGTGCAGGTTGGCAGTCGCCCCCCCGACGCCGGCCTCGCCCATCGCTGGGACATCCCTCTGGTTGCCGCGGAGACGGCCGAAAGCGCCTTCGCCTCGGCCAGCGTCATCCTGGATGGGATCCTGGGGACCGGCGCGACCGGGGCGCCGCAGGACCGCCAGGCCCGCATCATCGAAGCGATGAATCAGAGCCGCGCCGTCCGGGTGGCGGTGGACGGGCCGTCGGGCGTCGACTTCAGCACCGGCGCCATCCCGGGCGTCTGCGTCCACGCGCACCTGACCGTCACGCTCGGCTATCCCAAGCTGGGCCTGCTGTTTCAGCCGGCCCGCTCGCGGTGCGGGCGCATACTGGCCGCCGAGATCGGCTTCCCTCCGGTGGGCGATGACGGAACCTCCGGCCAGGTCATCACGCCCGCCTGGGCAGCGGCCCGCTTGCCGCAGCGCGCGCCTGACGCCCACAAGGGCGACGCCGGCTATCTGCTGATCGCGGCGGGACGGAGCGGGATGGCCGGGGCCAGCGTCCTGGCCGCCCGGGGCGCGCTGGCGATGGGCGCCGGCATCGTGCGCATCGCATCCGACGGCGCCAACCGCCCCATCTGCCAGTCGGCGGTGCCCGAGGCGATCTTCGTCGACATCGATGACGAGACCGCGATGACTGAGGCGGGTGAGTGGGCGCACGCGGTGGTGGTCGGCCCGGGCTTCGGCCAGGACAAGCTGGCGCGCCGGCGGCTCGAGCGCGTGCTGGAGATCAGCGGCGCCCTGCCGGTGCTCATCGACGCGGATGGGCTTAACCTCTTGGCCGCGCAGCCCGACGAGCTGGCCGAGCTGGGCAAGAACCGTCCCGTCGCCATCACGCCTCACCCCGGCGAGATGGCGCGGCTGCTCAAGCTCAGCACTCGTGAGGCGCGGCTCGATCCCCTCGGCATCGCCAAGGTGGCGGCGTTGAAGCTGCGCGCTGCCGTGCTCTACAAGGGCGCGCCCTCGATGGTCGCGCTCAGCCACGAGCCGGTGCTCGTCTCATCGGCGACCTCGTCCGCCGCCGCCTCCGGTGGCTCGGGCGATGTGCTGTCCGGCGCCTGTGGTGCCATGCTGGCCGCCCGCTTGCCTCGCCGCGAGGCGCTGGCCGTCGGCCTCTTCTACGCCAGCCGCGCCGCCCAGCTCGGCCCGATGCGCGGACTCAGCTCGCTGCACCTGGTCGACGGGATGCCGGCCGCCCTCGAGCAGCCGGGCGCCGCCACCCCACCGCTCCCGTTCATCCTCTTCGATCAACCGCTGCCGCGGTGAGCCTCACGCCCCTCGGTCCTGGCGCCGAATTCGACGTCATCCGACGCATCTTGAAAGAAGCCGCGCCGCCCGGCGAACCGGTGGTCCTGGCCGCCGGCGACGACTGCGCGCTGCTGGAGGCGGGCGACTGCTACCTGGCAGTCAGCGTTGATCTGTTCGTCGAGGGGGCTCACTTCCGCTCCGAGTGGGGCGGGCCCGAGCGGGTGGGCCGCCGGGCGACGCTCTCGGCGCTGTCCGACCTGGCGGCGATGGCCGCTCAGCCGGTCGCCGTGCTCGTCTCCATCGCGCTGCCGAAAGAAGCCGGTGCGGAGCTGGCTGAGCGGATCGGCGCGGCGTGCCGGACGACGGCCGAGGAGAACGGCGCCAGCCTGATCGGCGGCGACTTGTCGCGTGGGGGCGCGGCGCTGGCTCTGGACGTAACGGCGCTGGGCACGGTGGCCAGGCCGCTGCTGCGCGGCGGCGTGCGGCCGGGGGACGAGATCTGGGTGACCGGCGTGCTGGGCGCCGCCGCCGCGGCGGTGCAGGCCTGGACGGCGGGGCAGGCGGCCCCCGAGGCGTGGCAGGAGCGGTTCTGGTCGCCGACACCCCGCTGGCGCGAGGCGCGCTGGCTGAGCGAGCGCAGCGCCACGGCGGCGATCGATCTCTCAGACGGGTTGCTGGCGGACGCCGGGCATCTGGCCGCGGCATCGGGTGTGGGGATCGAGATCGATCTGGCGACGGTCCCGGCGGCCGCCGGGGTCGAGGCTGAGCTGGCGCTGGGCGGCGGCGAGGACTACGAATTGCTCCTGGCCTTTCCCGGTGACATATTAAGCGCCGAAGCGACCCAGGAATTCCAGCGGACCTTCGGGGCCCCCCTCACCCGCGCAGGCCGAGCCGTCGCCGGCGTCGGCGTGCGGGTTTTTCACGATGGGGAGGAGGTCGAGTTGGGGTCGAGGGGGTTCGATCACTTCAAGCCCGACATTTCGGCCACATGATTCGATCGATTTGGGTGGCGCTGGTAGGCAGCTCGGTCCTGCTCACGCTGGGCACGGTCGCGGTGGTCGGCGCCTTCCTGCGCTTGCCCCGGGGGTATTACGACTGGGCGGGCCGCGTGCTCAGCCGCGCGCTGCTGTGGGCGGGCGGCACGCCCGTTCGGGTGCTAGGCCTCGAGAACATCGACCGCGAGCATCCCCAGGTGGTGGCCTGCAACCACCAGTCGATGTACGACGTCTGGGCGGTGGCCGCTCACCTGCCGGTTCGCTACCACTTCGTGGCCAAGAAGGAGCTGCGCAAGGTCCCGATCTTCGGTCGCGCCGCTGGCGCCGGCGGTCACGTCTTCATCGATCGCGGCAATCACACCGCCGCCATCGAGTCGCTGAAGGTGGCCGGTCGCCGAATCGTCGAAGAGAAGAGCACCGCCGTCGTGTTTCCCGAAGGCACGCGATCGCTGACCGGCGATCTGAAGCGGTTCAAGAAGGGGCCCTTCGTGATGGCGATCGAGGCCGGCGTGCCGATCGTGCCGACGGTGATCGACGGCACCTTCGACATTCTGCCCAAGCGCGGGTTCCGCCTGCGCCCGCAACCTATCACGATCCCCTTCGGCACGCCGGTGGACTGCCGCAAGTTCCAGCATGAAGATCGCGACGCCCTCATCACCCGCGTGCACGCGCAGCTGGCCGAGATGCTGGCCGAGCTGCGGGCGCCGGCCGACTACCGGGGGCCCAGGCGCCTGGCGGTCGAGCAAACAGCTTGAGAGAGAGCGATGGCCGAGA
>CAYGCC010000340.1:0-4663 GCA_964348165.1 uncultured Gemmatimonadota bacterium
TTTCCCGGGACTGCGATTCTCGAGGAGGCGGAACCGAGAGGACATTCCATCTGTGGCATCTCGTCGATCAACGAGGTGGCGCTCATGCGCCTGGAAGGGGATGGGATGGTCGGTGTGCCCGGCATTGCGATGCGACTGTTTGGCGCCCTGGCGCGTGAGGGCATTAGCGTCATCCTGATCAGTCAGGCCTCGAGTGAGCATTCCATCTGCTTCGCCGTTCTTCCGCAGGCCGTTGGTTCGGCCAGGGCGCGCATTGAACAGGAGTTTGCCCTGGAGCGTGCGGCCGGCCTCATCGACGACCTGATCGTCGAAGAAGACGCTTCGATCATCGCCGCGGTGGGAGAGGAGATGCGGCAAACGCCGGGAATCGCCGGTCGACTGTTCAGCGTCCTGGGTTCTATCGGTGTGAACGTCCGGGCCATCGCCCAGGGATCTTCCGAACGAAACATCTCTCTGGTCATCGACAGAAGCGATGAAGCGAGCGCGCTCAACGCGATCCATGATGCCTTTTTTGCCGGTCACGAGCGTGTCCATCATCTCTTTTTGGTCGGAACCGGCCGGGTGGGAGGCGCGCTCATCGGACAGATCCAGAATCAAGCCCAACTGCTGGCACGGAACCGTGGCTGGCAACTCAATCTGTCGGGCATCACCAACAGCCGTCGGATGATTCTGAATCGAAACGGGATCGACGCCGACGGCTGGCAGGGAGGGCTGACTTCAGGAGAAGGGGGCGCCAAAGAGACGAACCTGGACGAACTGATGGAGTACGTCCACAAGACACCCGGGTTCAGGATCGTGGTCGACTGCACCGCGAGTGAAGCGTTGCCGGACTACTACACGCGCTACCTTGATACGGGCGTCGCCGTGGTGACGGCGAACAAGCGACCGTTCACGCGTCCGCTCGCCCACGTTCGGCAGCTGCGCGACCTGAGTCGCACTCACGGGCGCGGCCTCTACTACGAGACTACGGTGGGCGCGGGCCTGCCGGTGCTCGCCACGCTCCGAAAGCTACTCGACACAGGAGACCGCCTTCTCAAGATCGAAGGCGTCTTCTCCGGCACCATCAGCTTTCTTCTGACTCAGCTGCGCCAGGGAAAGAACTTTGCCGATACCGTGCGACAAGCCCACCGGGAGGGCTACACCGAGCCCGATCCTCGAGACGACTTGAACGGCATGGACGTGGCGCGGAAGCTCTTGATATTAGCCCGGGAAGCCGGATTCGAGCTGGAGCTTGAAGACGTGGAAGTGGAATCGCTTCTCCCCGACGGCGGATTGACCCAGCTTTCCCTGGAGGAGTTCTGGTCGGAACTGCCCGTCTTGGACCCGGTGTACGTGGAGCGCCAGGAACGCTGCACCCGGAAAGGCCAGGTCCTCTCTTACCTTGCCCGGCTGGAGAACGGCCGGGCGCGGGTGGCTCTCGAGGGCGTGGCTCCGGGACACCCCTGCGCCACACTCAGCGGACAAGACAACCTTTTCGCGTTTTACACGAGCCGCTATTCTGAGACTCCGCTGGTGGTTCGCGGGCCGGGAGCGGGTCCCGACGTGACGGCGGCGGGGGTGTTCGCGGACATCTTGCGCGCAATCGCCGAATCGACCGGGACGAGATCTGCATGAACTCGAAGACCGCTGCATGAGAAAACTAGAAGAGATCGGAAGAAAAGAGAGAATCCGCGTTGGGATCTTGGGCGCCACCGGGAGTGTGGGTCAGCGGTTCGTCACGCTCCTTGCGGAGCACCCCTGGTTCGAGATCACCGCGCTGACTGCCTCCGATCGCTCGGCCGGCAAGCGCTACTCCGAGGCCACGACCTGGGTCCAGGCGAGCCCGCTGCCCACTCGTATCGCCGAGATGACCTTGCTGCCCAGTGCGCCGCCCCTCGATTGTCCGCTGGTCTTTTCCGCGCTCGACGCAGCGGTCGCCGGCGAGGTGGAGGAAGCCTTTGCGAGAGCGGGGCACCTCGTGGTCTCCAACGCGGGCAGCCACCGGATGGACCCCGAGGTGCCGCTGCTGGTACCCGAGGTGAATCCGGATCATCTGGAGCTGGCCAGGAAACAGCGGTTCGGTTCTGGCGCGATCGTCACCAACCCGAACTGCTCGACGATCGGTGTGGTGTTGGCGCTCAAGCCTCTGCTCGATGCGTTCGGCTTGAGTCGCGTCCACGTCGTCACCATGCAGGCGATCTCTGGTGCTGGCTTTCCCGGTGTTTCGAGCTTTGAGATCGTCGATAACGTCATTCCCTACATCCAGGGCGAAGAGGAGAAGATCGAACGCGAATCGCGGAAGATCCTCGGCTCTCTCCACAACCGGAGAGTCAAGGAAGCCGAGCTTGCTGTCAGCGCCCAATGCAATCGCGTTCCTGTCCTCGACGGACATACGGCCTGCATCTCCGTTGGCTTGCAGCGCGCGGCCCAGCCGGCCCAGCTGCAGGAGGCATGGGAGCGGTTCTCTTCGCTGCCACAGGAGCTGGCTCTCCCCACAGCGCCGGCGAAGCCGGTCCATTACCTGCACGATGAGAAGGCTCCACAGCCACGCCTTCACCGTGAGCTGGAGCGCGGGATGGCCGTCGCCATCGGCCGCCTGCGACCGTGCAGCCTTCTGGACTTCAAGTTCGTCGCGCTCAGTCACAACACCATCCGGGGGGCGGCGGGAGGCGCTCTCCTGGCAGCCGAGTTGGCCGTGGCCAAGGGGTTGCTCGACGAAGTGGAGGCCCGTTCGGGAGCGACCGCATGAGCCCTGAGCAGGTCGTGCGTGCCTTTGCCCCCGCCACTGTGGCCAACGTCGCCTGCGGCTTCGACATCCTCGGCTTTGCCCTGGAGCGTCCGGGGGACGAAGTCGTCGCCCGAAGAACCGAACAGCCTGGAGTCGTACTGACTGAGATTACCGGCGACGGTGGACGTCTGCCGCTGGATGCCAGCCTCAACACGGCCGGTCGGGCCGTGCAGGCCCTGCTCGACCGGCTCGAGCCA
This sequence comes from uncultured Gemmatimonadota bacterium, assembly GCA_964348165.1. Lineage (GTDB taxonomy): Bacteria > Gemmatimonadota > Gemmatimonadetes > Palauibacterales > KS3-K002 > CAYGAJ01. Next base: position 2,965 of record CAYGCC010000340.1, read on the forward strand.
GACTGCGGCGTCGCTCTGAAGCTGCATAAGGGCCTGCCGCTCGCCAGCGGTTTGGGCAGCAGTGCCGCCAGCGCGGTGGCAGCCGTCTTCGCCGTCGACCAGCTCCTGGAAGCCCATCTGCCTCTGACAGATCTTTTGCTTTGCGCCCTGGAGGGGGAGCGGCTCGCCTCCGGCAGCGCTCACGCGGATAACGCCGCACCATCCCTCTATGGGGGTTTTGTCCTCGTCCGCAGCTCCGATCCTCCCGATGTCGTGCGGCTGCCGATACCGGAAGGCCTCTCCTGTGCCGTGGTTCGCCCCCACATCGAGGTCGAGACGGCGACGGCGCGGGCGCTGCTGGGCGAGTGGGTGCGTCTGCGAGATGCGGTCACCCAGTGGGGGAACGTTGCCGGCCTGATGGTCGGTCTCTTGACCGAAGACTGGGATCTCATCCGGAGATCGCTCGAGGATGTGATCGCCGAGCCGGTCCGAGCGGCTCAGGTTCCCGGCTTCTCTGCCGCTCAAAGATCGGCTTTGGAGTCTGGCGCCTTGGGGTGCAGTCTTTCCGGTTCGGGCCCTTCCATCTTCGCCCTGTGTCGAGATCGGGCGACTGCCGAGGCCGTCGGCCGACAGATGTCGACGGCGCTGCAGAGGGAGGCCGGCCTTTCTGCGGACCGTTACGTGTCGGAGGTCAGTCCGACGGGCGCCCGCCTGCTTGAAGAAGGGGAAAGCGCTTGCGCTTCGTGAGCACGCGCGGCCAGGCTGCACCGGTTTCGTTGCGCGAGGCTCTTTTTTCCGGCCTGGCTCCCGACGGCGGCCTGTACGTCCCCGAACGACTGGAGCCGCTCCCCGTCTCTGAACGGGATCGTCTTTGGCATCTGTCTCTTCCCGAGCTCGCTTCCGTCGTCGCGTCGCATCTTTTCCGCGGAGATCTGCCGGAAGAAGCATTGTATGACATTGTTGAGGGAAGTCTCAATTTCGAGATACCGCTGGTTCGCGTCACCGAAGGGATCTGGTCTTTGGAGCTTTTCCACGGACCCACCCTCGCCTTCAAGGATGTGGGCGCGCGCTTCATGGCGCGCCTGATGGCCCATTTCCTCAGCGACATCGATCGGGAGTTGACCATTCTCGTCGCCACCTCCGGAGACACGGGCAGCGCCATCGCCCACGCCTACTTTCGCATGAGCGGGATTCGTGTCGTCGTGCTCTTCCCTCGGGGTCAGGTCAGTTCTCGGCAGCAGAAGCAGTTCACCACCCTGGGGGAGAACATCCGCGCCCTCTCCATCGGCGGGACCTTCGACGACTGCCAGGCGCTGGCGAAGCAAGCCTTTGCGGATCCGCTTCTGCAAGAGCGGCTGTTTCTCGCCTCGGCCAACTCCATTAACGTCGGTCGTCTGCTGCCGCAGCTGTTCTATTACTTTCATGCCGTCGCGCAGCTGCCGCCGGGCACGCGGCCCGTCCTCATCTCCGTGCCGAGCGGCAACTTCGGAAACCTGACCGCCGGACTGCTGGCCAAGCGCCTCGGCCTGCCGTGCGATCGGTTTGTTGCGGCCACCAACATCAACGACGTGGTTCCCGAATACTTGGAGACCGGCCATTTCCGGCCACGACCCTCTCAGCGAACGCTCTCCAACGCCATGGACGTGGGCAACCCGAGCAACTTTAACCGTATTCTCGATCTCTACGGTCACGATCTGGACGCCATCCGGCGGGATCTCGC
>CAYGCC010000341.1:0-1710 GCA_964348165.1 uncultured Gemmatimonadota bacterium
TGGGAGAGTCGCCAGAGTGACGGGTGGCTCGACAGCCTCTCGATGACTTTCCGGCGCCGTAGCGCCCAGCGCCTCGCTCTCACGTCCGTCTTGAGTCGACGGCTGGCGCTGGCGGGGATTGGGACGGTGACGACGCCTCCGGCGTCAACTGCGCAGTCGATCGCCTCGAAGGCGGCGCGCAACCGATCGAAGAAGAGTCTCTTGGCGGGAAGTCGCAGCCCCTGGTCGTCCAGCCTGTCCGGATCTCGGCCATCGCGGCGCAAGCGACGGACGAGGGTCGGGTTCAAGTTTATCTCCCAGACCTGCGGCCTACCCCCCGCAAGTCCGTAATCGATGCGGCCGTAGTCCACCTGCGCGAAAGCGAAGATCTCGCGCAGCCACGCCTCGTGAGGGTTCCGTTCGACGTACTCTCGTTCTTCGCGCGCCGTCGCGGCATCGTAAGTGGCCACCTCCGCCTTCCCTACCCAGTGTTTGCTGAAAGTTATCGCCCGTGGGATCACGCGGTCGCGCACCACGTAGGCGGAATACTTCCGGTAGACCCCCCGCTCATCTGCCGTATCGCAGAACTCCACCACGAGAAGCTCGCTAAGGCGATAGCCGCGACCCGTGGCCCGCACCAAGGCTCGCCGCAGCTCATCCCGCGAATGAATAAGCTCGCTCAGACTGCCCGTGTGCTCGTTCGCCTCCCTTACAAACACCGGGAAACGAAGCCGCCCGATCGGCTCGTCGGCACGCCAAGCTCGAAAATCGTTCCGTCCCCGCTCGGCGAGCGCCCGCAGCAGCGGATAGCGCCGCAGAACCCGGGTCGGGTGATTCAGCCGGGCGCAGGTGCGTCGATCTCGGCCCAGCGCGCTGCACACCTGCCGCGCGACCTCCAGGCCAACCGGCGTGAGTCGATCGAGATCCGAGAAGATGTACGAGCCGAAGGGAAGTCGTCGGAGCCGCGGTAGCTGGTCATACCGGAGCAGCTCGACTCGGCCCGCCAGGGGCTGCCCCCAGGAGGCGAGGTATTCCTCCATGCCGAAGGCGCCTTCCCGGGTGACGACAAAGAAGATCATGTTTGTCGGCACCTCATGCGAAGCGGGCGAGCACGGTCGCCACCGTCATGTCCCCGGTCACGTTGACCAGCGTCTTGAAGATGTCAGGGACCACGTCAACGGCATGGAGAACGAGGACGCCTTCGATCGGAATGCCCACGGCCAGGAACGCCGGCAGGGCGGTGACGCCCAAGCTCGGAATGCCCGGCGCCGCAAAGCTCAACAGGATCAGCGCCGTCGCGAAATTGGCGACCTGAGCCGGGCCCAGGTCGATGCCGTACAACCGAGCCAGGAACAGACAGGTCACCGTGTTGGCGACCACCACGCTGATCTTGAACGTGGCGACGGCCAGCGGGAGCGCGAAGCCTGAGACCGCCGAGGAGAGCCGAAGCCGCTCCTCGGCCCCCTGCAGAAGAGCGGGGAGCGAGGCCAGAGACGAGCGTGTGCTGATCGCTACCGCCTGGGCTGGCGCCAACGCCGGCGCGAAATCGCGCAGCGGCACACGCCCGACGAGCACGCTGACCGGATAGAGCGCTAGCGTGAACACGAGCAGGATCAGCGAGACCAGCACGACGAAAAAGGCGAGCGCCGTCGCGACGTCCAGACCGGCTCGTCTGGCGATGGACAGCGCCAGCGCGAAGACCCCGATGGGTGTGAACAACAGCACCCATCC
>CAYGCC010000342.1:0-12257 GCA_964348165.1 uncultured Gemmatimonadota bacterium
CTGCTCGAGCGCACCCTCGCCGACTTCCTCGATGAAGAGACGGGCTGCTTCTTCAACACGGCGCGTGATCATGAGAAGCTGATCATGCGCTATCGAGACGGCGCCGACGGGGCGACGCCCTCCGCCAACGCCGTCGCCGCCTCGGCGCTCGCCCGAATCTCCTATCACCTGGACCGGCCGGAGCTGCGTCAGCCGGCGGTGCGCGCCATCCGCGCCTTCGGACCGATGATCGCCCGCTTTCCCCGCGGCTTCGCCAAGAGCCTCTGCGTGGTCGACCTGCTGCTCGAAGGGCCTGTGGAGCTGGCCTTGGTCGGCCGGCGCGGCTCGCAAGATCTAGAGGCGCTGCAGAGTGAGGTGGCGCGACACTATCTGCCCAACCGCATCCAGGCGATCCTCGATCCCGACGAGTCGAGCGGCGCCGGCCTGCCGCTGCTGGCGGGAAAGAGCCTCGTGCAGGAACGGGCAGCGCTCTACGTCTGCCGCGATTTCACCTGCCGCGCCCCGGTGACCGAAGCCGGCGCGGTGGCGGCGGCGCTGGAAGCCGAGAGCGCAGGCGACGAAGCGCGCTCGACCATCGGGGCCCGCCTGTCCGGCCGGGCCACCGCGGAAGGCACGGCCCGCTACGCTGCCCGCTTCAAGGGCCGCGGCTTCACGCGCCTGGGACGGTCGGGCCTTAACACCAGCCGGCTGGGTTTCGGCGGCTATCGGACCTACGACCGTTCGCCCCAGCACCGGGAGGCTTTGACGCGAGCGCTGCTTTCAGGGGTGAACCTGATCGACACCTCCACCAACTACATGGACGGCGGCAGCGAACGGCTGGTCGGGGGCGCCCTGCGCGAGTGGGTCGAGCGCGGCGAGCTGAAGCGCGCCGAGGTGATCGTGGTGTCGAAGATCGGCTACGTGCAGGGCTCGAACCTCGAGCTGGCGCAGGAGCGCGAATCGGCCGGCCGGCCCTACCCCGAGATGCTGAAGCTGGAAGAGGGTCTCTGGCACTGCATCCACCCCGAGTTCCTGGCCGACCAGCTCCAGCTCTCGCTCGATCGGCTGGAGATGGAGACGCTGGACATCTGCCTGCTCCACAACCCGGAGTATTTCCTGGCGCACGCGGCGCGCCGGGGTGTCACGCTCGCGGCGGCGCGCACGGAGTTCTATCGCCGCCTGCGCGAGGCCTTCGCCTACTTCGAGAGCCAGGTCGCCGCAGGCAGGATCACGAGTTACGGCGTCTCGTCCAACACGCTGGTCGCGCCGGGCGATGACCCGGAAGCGACCTCGGCCGAGCGCATGCTGGCCGCGGCCCGGGAGGCCGGCGGCGACGACCACCACCTCTATGTGTTGCAGCTGCCGCTCAACCTGCTGGAAGCCGGCGCCGTATTCGAGAAGAACAACGGAGCGAGCGGCGAGCGGACGGCTCTCGAGTCGGCGCGAGCGGCGGAGGTGGCGGTGCTGGCGAACCGCCCGCTGAACGCCTTCTTCGCCGGCACGCTGGTGCGGCTGGCCGACGTCACGCCGGACGAAGGCCCGGTGGTCGATCTCGACAGGCAGCTGGTGCGCGTGGCGGAGCTGGAGGTCGCCTTCCAGGTGGAGATCGCTCCGCAGCTCGAGAGCGCCCCGGGCACGCTCGACCCCAGCGAGTACTTCCGCATGGGCGAGCGTCTGCGGGAAATGCGCGACGTGGTGACCGACGTGGGGCACTGGTCGCAGATCGAGAGCCAGATCCGCTACGCCGCCGGCTCGCTCATCGCGGCGCTCGACCGTCAGCTGCAGGGCGCGCTGGGCGAACGCTGGTCCGTTTGGCGCGACGATTACGTGGAGGAGCTGGACAAGCTGATTCACGCCATGCGCAGCCAGGCCGCGGAGCGCTCGCTCGAGCGGGCGACGACGATCACCTCGGCGATCGACCCGCTGCTGCCCGCCGAACGGGGCGGCGAACCGCTATCGCGCAAAGCGCTGTGGACGCTGGTGAGCACGCCAGGGGTCACCTGCGTGCTGGTGGGCATGCGCAGCGCCGCTTACGTGGTGGACGCCGTCGCGGTGCTCGGTTGGCCGGACCTCGAGTCGGTGGAGGCGGTGTATCGAGCCGCGGCCGAGGCGCTAGGCGGCGGCCGCTAGCAAGGTTGCCCGGCGGGGGTGCGGGGCCCCGCGTCTCGCTCCCGCTTCAGCTTTCCCCTGTCTCTCCCGCCAACGAGACCATCCGATCCACGGAAATCTTCATCTGCCCGCGTAGCTCCTCGATACCCTCGCTGTTACCAGCCAAAGCCTGGGCGTTCAGTCGACGCACCATCTCGATGAAGTCCTCGACCTCGGACCGCAGCCCAGTGTAGACCCGACGATCGGGAAGCAATCGGGAGCCGAGCCGAAAGTTGCCCGCCCCCACCAGGAGAGCGCCGGCGATGACCGTGATGATCGGTCCCCAGGTGTCGCTGAGTAGCACGACCGGCGCCACGATCGCCGTGACACCCACCATCGCCAGACTCAGGTCGATGAAAGAGCGAAGCGACATCTTCGGTCCTCCTCCCGGTTTTCAACACGTCGAATGAAAAAGCCCGCCGACCTTCCGCCCCTCTCGCAGCTCGTTGTACAGCCGGACGGCTTCCTCGGTCGACAGTACGTACGCCGCGACGCCACGATCCTCCAGCCACCGCAGGGTCTCCGGAGTTACCCGCAGCCGCTGGTACATGCCCCTCGACAGGACGACCACCTCGGCGCCGTGGGCGATCAGCTCCTCGACGTCGGACGGCTGGATTCCGGGCGTGTGGCGGGTGCCCGTCTCGTTCCAATCCCACTCGCGCGCGCCGCCGGGGAACAGTTTGGCATCCTTGAACGAGAGAGTCGATCCGTCGCCCTCGAGCTCGACCTCGATGCGTCCCCACGACAGGCTCGTGATGCGTGGCGCTACGACTCCACTGCTCATGATCGACTCGACCTCAGCGTCGCACCGCCGTCAGCTCCTTCAGCCGCTCGCGCACTTCGCGCGCTTCCCCCGCCTCCTCCAGGACGGCCCAAAGCCGCGCGACCGTCTCCTCATCTACCAGGCCGGGCGGCGTGCCCAGCGCGGGAGTGGAAAGCCCGTGCGCCTCTCGAAACGCATCCACGCCGTCGACGATCTCCTGGTCGAACACGAACGAACCCCGGTCACGTTCGAGCTGCTCCGCCTCAGGCCGGTAGTAGCCCAGCGCGTGCAGAACCAGCTTCAACTGCCAGACGTCAGCGCCGCGGTGCTGCTGCAGCGTTCGATACCCCAGGGTCTGGGAGATGTTGTCATAGATGCGGCGAAGCTCGGCGACCGGCGTCGGATGCTCGCAGACGTTGACATTGACGGTGACGCCGTCCGGTCGACGCGAGCGGCCCGGCCGCGGATCGGCCACGATTACCGCCGCCGACTGCGCCCTTCCCTTGCGTGCGTCTCCGCCGGCTTGCTGGCCCGCCGCCAGCGCCTCGATCAGCCGGTCGGCCAGGTGACGCGCGCCGCCTTCACTGTTCTCGAAGGCCGAGGCGACGGCGTCCAGCACCTCGGGGCCCGTCAGGATGTTGCCCTGGGTGACATAGTTGCGCCCGGAACGGTGTCCGGCCCAGGGCAGAGCCGCGTTCCCGGTGAACGCCGAGCTGGCGCCGTCGACCCCGATGACGCCGACCTGTCGGCGCGCCGCCTGCGAGTCCGCCGCCACCGCCCGGGCCAGCGCCTCTTCGGCGCCGATCCCCTCGGCCAGCATCTCCAACAGCTCGGGTCCGTACTCGACACGGGTCCACGACTGGGTGGCCACGGCACCAACCCCCGCCCGTACCCAGGGCACGCCGTTGCCGACGCAGGCGACGCGCGTGGTCACAGCGACGCCCGACTCGCCCGTGGCCGGGTCGATCGCCGCGATGGAGAAGGTGTGGAAGTGAAGCTCGGGCTCCCAGGCCGCCGGCTCCTGACCCGCCGCGGCGCCCGGCAGAATCAGGGCTACGACCCACAAGACGGTGGCGGCTGCGAGCTTGCTCGGCATGAGACCATCTCCAGCGGTGAACGGGGAAGGAGCGACAGGGTGCGCTGCAGGCGCAATCTACCGTCCAGCCACGCAACTCTCCAGCCCACCGTCGATCACGCCGCGGACGAGCGCCCGATCACCCGGTCTCGGCGCCCCCCGGCACCCCGCCCGGCGATTGCGTCGCAAGTCGCTATCTTCTATCTTTTTAGCCCCGGTCCGTCCGGCCGGGCTGAGACCCCGTCCTCTCCATTTCCCCCTGTTCGCTAAGCCGCGGAGACGCCGCGGGTGCGGTCGTTCAAGACGACCCCACGCGCCTGGCCGCCTGCGATCACACTTTCAGCCGCGACCCAGGGAACCGCCGAATGGCCCACGGTGACTTCATAGATCTCCTCGAGCACGTCGGGAAAGACCCATCCCGCCTCATCTTCGAGGACGAACTCACCGGCATCCAAAATCGTCGTTTCTTCCTCGGCTATCTCGAGCACAAGGTGCGCTGGGACGGCGGGGAGGATTTCCCGCTCTCGCTGCTGATCATCGACCTCGATTCGTTCAAGCAGATCAACGACACCTATGGCCACGACACCGGCGATCAGGCCCTCACCTGGTTCGCCGCCCTGCTCAAAGAGGTCGTTCAAGAGCAAGGCTTGCCCATCCGCTACGGCGGCGACGAGTTCCTTCTGCTGCTGCCGAAAGCCAGCGGCCGTGATGCCCGCGAGATGGCCGACCGGCTGCTACAAAGAACCCGCGACCGGCCTTTCCGCCTGCGCGAGGCCGAGGTGAGCGTCCCCATCAGCTTGAGCATCGGGTTCGCGACGGCCCCCGACGACGCGACCAACGGGCGCGAGCTGTTCCAGGCGGCCGATACCGCCCTCTTCCACGCCAAGCGGTCGGGCCGCGACCAGGTCGCGGGCGCGGCGGACGTCGACCCGGCGAAAGTCTTTCCCAAGACGGCGCTGTATCGCCTCAAAGCGACGGGCATCGCCGGGCGCGACGACGAGATGGCAATCGTGTCCGAGGCGTTGGTGGCCGCGAGCCGCGGCCACAGCCAGTTCATGATCCTCGAGGCGGCGCCGGGTATGGGCAAGTCGACCTTCCTGGAGACGATCCGCCGCAACCTCAGCGGCGACGACACCTTCTGCGTAATGAAGGAAGCCGGCGACCCGCGGGAGGCCTATCGCCCCTACTACCTGTGCGGCCGCATCCTGCTGGCGCTGTTGAACCAGCGTCAGGACAAAGGTTCCGAGTTGCTCGATGACCTGGCCGATGACGAGATCGAGCACCTGACCCACATACTTCCACAGCTCGGCAAGGCGGGCGCGGGAGATGCGAGCGCCGATGGAGCGGCTCGAAGGCAGGCCATCTTTACCACGCTGGCGAAATTCCTGCCACGGGTCGCCGACTTTCGGCCTCTCGTCCTGATCATCGACGACCTGCAGTTCGCCGACGAGGCGACGCTGTTGCTGCTGCGCGTGCTGATTCAGACCAAGAAACTCACGCTGTTCGTCTGCGGCTCTTCGCTGGAGTTTTTGAAGCTGAGCGGGGAGGAGGAGGCTTCGCCGCTCGAGCGCTTTTATTCGATGCACCACAAAGAGCTGAGCATCCGTCGCGTGAAGCTGCGGCCGCTGAACGAGGACGACATCGCTGAATACTTGAAGGGCGTATTCCCAAGTCTGCGCACCTCTGACCATTTCGAGGCTGAACTGGCGCGCATAACTCAAGGCAACCCGCTCTTCCTGGGAGAGATCATCCGCAAGCTGGTCACCGACGGCAAGGTCAACCTGGTGGGCCGGGAGTGGGTGATCGACCGCTTGGAGTCGGGATATCTGCCGCGGTCTCTGGAAGAGATCGTCATGCAAAAGATTGCCGACCTGGACGCCGAGAGCCGCGAGCTGCTGGAGCGTGCCTCGACGCTGGGTGAGAAGATACCGCTCAGCGTGCTCACAGGCAGCTCAGAGCTCGACGAGAACCGGGTGCTGGAGTTTCTCGATCGCGCCGAGGCCCTCGGCCTGGTCAGCCTCGATTTCCAGATCAACGACGAGATCATGCGCTTCCTGGGCAAGCGCGTGCTCGAGATCAGCTACGGGGCCATCGACAAAGATCGCCGCAAGGGTTTGCACGAGAAGGTCGGCGAGTATCAAGAAACGCTATACCGGCAACGACTGTTGCCCTCGGCCTCGCTGCTCGCTTACCACTTCAAGCGTTCGGCCAATCAAGAAAAAGCCCAACGCTATGAGCAGATCCAGCTCGCCTTTAACCAGACCGTCTTCAGTCCCGAAGAGGCCGCGATCTATGCGGGCGAGCTTCTGGAAGAGGAGATCGAAACCGAGCGGCGACTGGAGCCCGAAAGCATCCCGCGGGTCCCCAACGTCTTGCGCGCGTTGACTTCCACCGTCCGCAGCATTCAGCTCTACCCGCTGGAAAGCAGCCGAATCGCTCAATCGATGGATGAGGTTCGCAGCGCCATCGAGGAAGTTCTGCAAAAGAACGAGCGCCTTCACCTCGCCCAGGCTCAGCGCGTCCTGCTGGTGAACGGCCAGCGCCTGGACGTCTCCCGCTACAGCATCCTCGCCAACACGTTCCGCAGTCTGCTGACCGGTTCAGAACTGCAGGGGATGGTTTTCCACCGGGGCGTCAGGGGCGAGGAGCTGCGAGCGCTTCTGCTCACGCTCGGACAGCTGAAGCCGGAGACGATCGATCAGGGGTTCTGGAGGAACTTCGCGGCCGAGAATGGGCTCGAGCACATCGAGCTTCGCCAGGTCCGCTACTCGCGGCTTCGCAGGAAAAAGGGGCGCGCGGCGTTCCGGCAGCCTCTGGGTGAGGATAGCGAGCTGGGACCCGGCGAGCTAACCCTGATTCCCAAGGTCTTGCGCGCGCTGCTCGGCGCCGTGCAGAACGCGAAGCTCTACCCTCTGGACAGCCAGCCGGTCGCGCGCTCGCTCGAGCAGTTGCACTCCGCGCTGGAGGGGGTGCTCAATCGGCGGGAGGCGGTGACGCTGGCCGGCGCCGGAAAGTTGCTGCTGGTGAACGGCTCGAGGATCGATGCGACCGGCTACGCCCCGCTCGCCGCCAACGTACTCGAGGTGATGGACTACGTCGGGCTGAACAGCATCACATTCACTTCGGGCGTCTCAGCGGCCGAGCTGCAAGCGTTCGTCGGAGCCGTTCGCAAGCCATCGTCGACAGGAATCGACCGGAAATTCTGGGACGACTTCGCGAGCGAACACGGGCTGGCGCACATCGGTTTCAACCAGCGCCAGTACGCCGTGGGCGTGGTCCAGACGTTGCTCGCACCGACCGAGGTTGCCGCCGAAGAGGAAGAGCCCCCAGAAGAGACGACGCTCGGGCAGGCCGAGCAGATGCTCGGGCAGCGGCTCGAGACCCTTCGCGATGCGCTGCCCCGATTCGGCAAAGAACTGCTGGTCAAAGGCGAGCAGAAGATGCTCTCACGGCTTCTGCGCAAGCTCTTCGACGAGCTGTCGGAGCAGGATGCGCGAAGCCGCGAGCGATCCATCCTCGCCTGCCACGCAACGTTCGAGGGGCTCATTCTCGGTCTCCAACACAAGTTCACCGAACTGGCCGCGCCCCACCTGCTCCGTGCGATCGACAGCGAGGCGGAGCCGCGGGTGCTCCAGGAGCTGGCCGACACGCTCCACAGTATGGCGGCCAGCGCCATCCATTTCGCCGACTATGATCTGGCCAGCGAGATCTTGATGAAGATCAAGGTCCGCAAGGAGCAGCTCGAGGCCGGGGCGGGTCGTGGGAAAGAAGGGGTCGCCAAGCTGCTCGATCGCCGGTTGGATGGGACAGCTCAGCAGCTACTCGTCGATGACATGCGGTCGGGACAGCCCTACCGGCAGGAGAGGTCGGCTCAGGTGATCGGCAGCCTCGGTCGGCAGGGCATACCGATGCTGATCGACGTCATCAAACAAGAGCGGGACTTTCGGGTCAGGCAGTTGGCGGCGAGCCTGCTGGCTGAAATGGGTCCGAGCGCGGCTGCCGAGATCAAACGCGCCGTGGTCACCGAAGTCACGGTCGAGCAGCGTTTTCGCCTGCTCGAAGTCATCGACACGGTGACCCGCGACCTTCGCGATGAGCTGTCCTACAGCTTCGGCGACAGCAGCGCCAAGATCCGCCGAGCCGCGTTTCGCCTCTTCGAGCGGCTGCACGACGACGGGTTGGTCGAGATTATCGTGCCGCTGGCCCGCGACCCCGATTCGTCCGTCGCCAAAGGGGCGATTCGCAGCCTCGCTCACCTGCGCGCTCCCGCCGCCGTCGACGCGCTGGTCTCGATCCTAGACGAGACCGAAGACGCCAAGGTCGCCGTCGCCTGCTGTCAGGCGCTGGGCGAGCTGGCCCACGCCGGGGCGATCGACGCGCTGTCGCGGGTGCTGGCGCGCAAAAAGCTGCCTCTGATGCGCTGCCGCTGGAACCAGCAGGTGCGGGCGTCCGCCGCCATCGCGCTCAGGCAGATCGCCAACCCCAGGGCGACGGAAATCCTCTCGCGCTACATCAACGACCGCGACACCACCGTCCGGCAGCTCGCCGGCGTGTCGGGCGCCGCGAAGACGAGCTAATCGTCGAGCTACTTGCGAGCCACGACCACAAGACGCCGCGCGTCCTGGTCGTAAGGCGAACCGGCGAAATCGCCGTACGCATCAACGCGCTCAAAACCGCACTCCAACATCAGCCGTGACAGCTCGGCCGCCGAGAAGATCCGGTGCGAGATTCTAAACTCCTTCTGGACACCTTCCCGCACGACGATCCAGCGATTCTCCATCCAGGACCAGTCGTTTTGCACGGTCCGCTCGTATAGCCAGAACTCTCCGTCGTGCTCGCGCCAATCCCGCGACTTGAACACCCGCGCCAGGATCTCCTTGCCCAGAGTGTCGAGTACGAACGCACCTCCACTCTTGAGTGCGTGGAACACGTTCTCGACCACCCGGCGATCATCCGCGGGATCCTCGAAGAACCCAAACGAAGTGAACAGGTTGAGCGCGCAGTCGAACTCCCCGTCCCAGCGGAACTCACGCATGTCCCGTTCGACGAACTCGACCGCCAGGCCGGCCTCCCGTGCACGGCGTCGCGCCTCATCCAGCAAGAACTTCGATAGGTCGACGCCGGTCACGCGGAAGCCGCGCCGTGCGAGCTCCAGGGTGTGGCGGCCCGGTCCGCAGCCGAGATCGAGGACCTGAGCGGGCGCCGCGATGCCGGCCAGCTCGATCACGCCCTCCACGTCGGCCGGAGCCGCCTGCCAGAGCGGATCCCCGAACATCGAGGGCGCGCTCGTGCGCCAGAACTCGTCGTCCTCGAACCAGTCAGCCATGGTCGCTATCAGCCGCGAGACCGGAAAGCACGCTTCTATCTCTCATCTCCAGACCTGCTCGAGAAACTCCTGCACTTCACGTACGCCGCCCTGGAGTATCAGATAACCGTCGTGCGGCTCGCGCTCCGTCATCTCGCCGGCGATGGACGTAGTCATCAGCGCACGACACGCCTCGGGGTCGTCGGGGTGGAGGCCCAGGGCCCAGCCGAGTTTGATGTAGGCGACCTCGGGCAACATGTTGGCGAGCGGTATCACGCCCAGGCCGAGAATCTCGCGGCCCGTCTCGTAGACATGCATCTGCACGAAGCCCCAAAGCGTCTGCAGCGTCATATACACCTGCACTCCGGCAGCGCGCGCGTGTTCCAGTGCGGGGTAGATCTTCCGATTCACGTGACCCAGGCCGGTCCCGGCGATGACGATACCCTTGTAGCCTCGATCGACCAGAGCCTCGACCACATCAGGGTGCATGCCGGGGTAATAGTAGGTTAGCGTCACACGCTCCTCGAACGCCGCCTGCACGACGACGTCGCGGTCCGGCCGCCGCGTCTGATACTCCGTCTTCAACGGCGTGATCTTGCCTTTTTCCACCGTGGCGAGGGGAATGTCGCCGAGCGTGCGGAAGGTGCTGCGATACGAGCTGTGCATCTTGCGCACGCGCGTCCCCCGGTGCAGGAGGTTGTACTGGTCCGACGTCGGCCCGAACATGCAGACCATCACCTCAGCGATTGGTCCGTGCGCGGCGGTCCAGGTGGCGCTGATCAGGTTGAGCGCGGCATCCGAGGACGGACGGTCCGAAGAACGTTGACTTCCCACCATGACGATGGGCACCGGCGGCCGCTGTACCATGAAGCTGAGCGCCGCGGCGGTGTGGTGCATCGTGTCGGTTCCGTGCCCGATCACCACGCCGTCGTAGCCCTGGCCGATCGCCTCGCCCACACGCTCGGCGAGGATCAGGTACTGCTCGGGGCCCATGTTCTCCGAGAAGACGCCGAACAGCTTCTCGGTCTCCAGGTTGCAAATGTCGGCCAGCTCCGGAACCGAGCCGTACAGCTCGCCGGGGCTGAAGGCGGGGATGACGGCGCCGGTGCGGTAGTCGAGGCGCGACGCGATGGTGCCCCCCGTGCCGAACAGCTTGACCCGCGGCTTGTCCAGATCGACCGGGAACTCCTTCTCGGGAATCTTATAGTGGGCCTCGCGGTAACCGGTCTTCTCGATGTCCTGCACCGTGTCGTGGCGGATGCCGACGTTGTAACCGCTGTTCAACTTCAGGACGAGGTGATCCTCGTCGCTGGTCTCCGAGCGCGGCAACAGCAGCCCCTCGAACTCGCCGCGCGTGGTGCGCACCCGAACTTCGCACCAAACGGTCACATCGAACCGCCTCATCAGCGCGAGGCAGGGATCGCGATAGCCCTTGTGGCGATCATCGGCCACGCTCATCCTTCCACCTCCGTCGCCGCCGTCTGCAGTGCCTCTACCAGACGCCCCTTCACGGCCTGCGCGTCGACGCGGCCGATGAAGCGGCGCATCAGCTGGCCCATCGCCCAGCGCACGATCACATCCCCTGGCTTGCCGACCGGCGCATCAGGACGATTCAACACCTCGGCGATCGCGCTCTCAAGCTCGGCTCGATCCTCCGTGCCGGGGCAGAACGTCGACAGGACCTTGTCCGGCGGCGCCTCTCGGTCCTCGATCAACTCATCCAGGGCCAGCTCGAACGCCTCCGGGCGGATAGCTCCCGTCTCGGCGGCGCGGACCAGCGGCCGCAACCGCTCAGCCTCCGGCAACGACGTCAGCCGTCCCTGGCGCCGCTGATGAGGAATCCGTTTCTCCAGCGCCGCCGCCAGCCGGCGGGCGCCGTCGCCCGCCGCCAGCGCCAGCTCATCGAACAGATCGGCCCAGTCGGCCGCGGCGAGACGTCGTGCCGCGGCGTCGTCGATACCCAGATCGCGATAACGCTCCTCACGGACCCACGGCGTCTCCGGCAGCCCGGCGCGTACCTCAATGACGGCGGAGTCAGGGATCGGCAGCGGCGGCGTATCGGTGTCCGGGTACATGCGGTCGGGCCCAGGCAAGATGCGCTCGAAGCCGTTGGTGCCGTCGCGGTAGGCCTGGCGCGTCTCGGCGGGCACACCCTTCAGCGCGTCGTGGGCGCGGATGAAGATCTCGCGCACCGCGGTGGCCGCGTCGGTTTCGGGCGCCCAGACGACCATCATCGCATCGCCGCTCTCCGCCTTGAGCTGTTTCTGCAGAATTCGCCACTGCCTCGGATCGAGCCCATAGTCGCGCAGGTCGGAGTGCATCATGAACGGCCGGTGAACCGGGCAGGCGATCACGCGAATGCGATCGGCAAATTCGCGGGCGAACGACACACCGGGCTGCGTCCGGTGGTTGAGCAACCCGCCGAGTCCCGGCAGACGCACGGCGATCACCTTCTCGCCCCGCTGGAGCGAGTCGTGGATCGGCGCGAAATCGCAGGGCTGGAGCGCGGTGCTCGCATCGAAGACGTTGGGCGACACCTCCCAGGGCCGTCCGCCATCGGGGACGAACAGCATCTCCCCGGTCACGCCGCGCCGCTCCAGCTCGGCCTTGACCCGCAGCAGGTTGAGCTGCCGAAACGCCTTGATGTGCACCAGCGGCGGCAGCCCCTTGTGGTTGTCCACGCCTTTGATCTCGATGCGTCGGCCGCCGGCCACGGAAACGTTGACGTCTTGACGCGCCGCTCCCGATCCCCGTCGAACCTTTCCCGTGGCGCGGGCCACACGTGCCAGCAGCCGACCTGCCGCCTGCAGCTCCAGCGGCGTCAGCAGGTCGGGCTCGGTCACGGTCTCGGTGAGTGGCATCCCTAGTCGGTCGGTGCGGAAGGTGATGCGGTGGCCGATGTCGGAGATCTCGCGGCAGGAGTCTTCCTCCAGCGAAAGCTGGCGGATGCGAAGCTCGCGGTTCACTCCCAGCTCCGGTACGCGGAA
>CAYGCC010000343.1:0-20824 GCA_964348165.1 uncultured Gemmatimonadota bacterium
GGCGGCCTGGCTCATGACAAGACACTTCCGCGTCAAGGGTTGGAGCGTATAGTTGGAAAGAGTCGCCAGAGCATAATGCCCAGACGAGATAATTCAAGCCCACATGTCACCCGACAAGAGCCCAACGCGACGGCCGGAGAAGACCTCGAGACCGACACACCACGTGGCCGTTGTGGGAGCGGGGATGTCCGGACTCATCTGTTCCCGCCTCCTAGCCGAACAAGGTTTCCGGGTCACCCTGGTGGACAAAGCTCGAGGGCCCGGCGGCCGAATGTCCACGCGCCGAACCGAGCACGGCACCTTCGATCACGGCGCCCAGTACTTCACCGCCCGCGACACAGCCTTCATCGAACAGGTCGAAGGCTGGATCGCTGACGGCGTGGCCCGAGAGTGGACCGGCCGGCTCGCCGCCATCTATCCAGATGGCTTCTCGAACCTTAAGAGCGAGAACGTGCGGCTGGTGGGTGTGCCTCGGATGAGCGCCATCACCCGCCACCTGGCGGCCGGCCTCGAGCTGGCGACGAGCTGGCACGCCGATTCACTGCAACGCCGCGCGGGCGGATGGTGGCTGCGGGAGCGAAACGGCGCCGAGCTGGGACCTTTCGACGCCGCCGTGGCCGCGGTCCCGGCGCCTCAGGCGGCGCCGCTGCTGGCCGAGGCACCCGACCTGGCCGTAGCGGCGCGGTCCGTTACCATGGCCGGCTGCTACGCGGTGATGCTTGCCTTCGAGAGCCCGCTCGACCTGCCCTTCGACGGCGCCTTCGTCAACGTTGGACCCCTCTCCTGGATCGCGCGCAACAGCAGTAAACCGGGGCGTGACGGACCGGAGACCTGGGTGCTACACGCCAACCCCGAATGGTCAGAGGCCCACATCGAAGACGGCCCGGAACAGGTCACGCCGGTTCTGATCGCGGCGTTCGGCGAGGCGGCCCGCGCGTCGATCCCCGAGCCGGCTTTGGCCATCGCTCACCGCTGGCGCTATGCGTTGCCGGTGAGCCTGCTGGATGAACGCTGCCTGTTCGATCCGGATCTGGGGCTGGGTGCCTGCGGGGACTGGTGTGCCGGGCCGCGGGTGGAGGGCGCTTTTCTGAGCGGTTGTGCCATGGCCGAACGGCTCATCGCGCGGGCCGGGGCGCCCGGCTCGCTTCCCTCTCCAGCTCCTTCTTGACCTAGGCCGCCTGCCACAGGTGTCGCCGCTGGTGGCCAGAAAGGCCCCGGAGCCATTGCCCGAGGCTGATTCGCAGGAGACGTGTGACGGGCGACGTCACTTTTATGCGGGCGAGGTCGAGTCCGTCGGCACTTTGGGCGACGGCGATAAAGCGGTCCTGCAGCTTGGCGAAGTCGTCCAGCGCCTGCGCCACCGTGCGCGCACGCCCGGGCGGCGGAGCATAAGTGCGCGGCGCCTTGAACCGCCCTCCCGGCGGCAGCTGCTCGTCACCCATCTGACGCGTGAACCAGTCACTGAAGCGACTGTAGCGGAAGTGACCCGCGGCGTGCCAACCCTTTCTCCGTGCAAAGGCCACCGCTTCCTCCATCTTCGGGACCAGCTTCTCCCCAATCACAATCAGGTGGTCGACGCACTCCGCCACGGACCAACGCTTCTCATCGGCCCGGCGGTTGAAGCTCTCGTCGGCGAGGCCGGCCACCAGGTCGCGTAGCTCCGTCTTGGCTGCTGCGAACTCGCGCTGCCGCTCCTCCAGCTCGGGATGCATCGCAGGTCTCGGACGGGTTGGTGGAGTCAGTCGCGATTGTCGACCCGAAGCTCGCGGTGTGTCTGGATCCACTCCTCGACCTCTTCCGGGACGAGGAGGCCGTCGGCTATGGCCGCGATCTCTTCCGCCTCGCGCCACGCCTCCTCCAGCTCCTGCAGCTCCCCTTCGAGGGCCAGCCGCTCCGTCTGCTCGTGAGCCGCCAGCTCGAGAGCCAGCCGCAACTGGGGCCGCATGGTTTTCAGCACGCTGGGGTCGCGGTCAAACAGGAAGGGCCCCGGCTTGTAACCGGGATGGTGCGCTGCCAGAGCGAAGACTCGTTCGAGACCACCCACCTCCTCGACCAATTCGACGGCACTACGAACCTGCCGCTCGTTGCCGCCGTAAGGGTTGACCCTGGGCAAGATCTTGTTTGCGGCGTGCAGCGCCGTCGAACCGCGAAGCTCCGTGACCTCTTCCTCGGACCCCGCGTAGTCGAGCCACCAGCGCCGCCGCGATACGCCGGCACGGTGCGGCACGCTCAGGATGAACCCTTCACGAGAATCGACGCGGATCAGCCGGACTTCCTTGAGGTCCTGCCGGGTTAGCGGCAGGCGCGTCCCGTCCTGCGCGCGCACCCGCGCTACCACACGCTGGCGCGAGCCGCCGCTGTAGTGGGCGACCAAAGCGTCATAGATGGCGAGGAAAGCGTTGAAAACGAACTCGGCCTCCACCGCGATGCGTCTCTTGAGGAACTCGCGGCCGTAGCGCCAGGCGGCGTACTCCGGCAACAGCGGCTTGCCGATGCGCACCAGGTCGCTGCCCTCGGGCAGTCGGGCGAGGCCGATGTTGTCAGTGGAGAAGCGACGCTTCGTGTCGCGAAACTGCCGCTCGCATTCCTCGATGGCTTCCCAGCGCTCCTCCAACGGTGTCAGGTTCCATTGGCGGCACTGGTCGCAGATGACCCAGAGGCGTCCCTTCTCCGAGTCGAAAGCGAGCCGGCGACCGACAGGGAAGTTCTCGACGGCCTCGTTTACACCGAGGCCCCGGTGGCAGAAGATACAGGTCCGATACACCGGTAATTTCGTGGTTAAGGCGGGGCATCGCCGCGGAGGTCAGAAGGCCGCTGAGGACAGTCTAGCTCTGACCTGTACTACGCGAAAGGGCGTTGTGGTGTTTTAAGCGACGTCGTCGGGCAGATTGGAATCTCGACGCACCCCGCAGCAAGGCGTGGCGGGCGACCGGTTCGGCCCAGCACGTCGCCTGGCTAATGATCGCGCAGATAGCGGGTACGTAGCTCGCGGCGCATGAGCTTGTTGGAGGCCGTGCGCGGTAGTCGATCGACCAACACCAGATCGTGAAGCTTGAACAGCGGATTGAGACGGCGGGCGATCAGCGACCCCAGCTCGCGTTGGAGGCCTGCGGCATCCGGCTCGCCCCGCACGACAGCAAAGACCACCAGCGCCTCTGCTCCCTCACCTTGCGGTTGAACCGCCACCGCGGCGCTCTCGTACACCGCTTCGTGCTCGTCGAGCAGATGCTCCAGCTCCAGTGAGCTGACCTTGATCCCGCCGAGGTTCATCGTGTCGTCAGCGCGGCCGTGCGCCTTGAAGAAGCCGCCGTACAGCCGCTGCATCTGGTCACCATGTCGCCTTAAGACCTCGCCGCTCGGCCCCGACGGGCAGCCGTCGTAGTAGACCTCATCGTGGTCTTGATTGAGTAGCGTCTCCGATAATCCGATGGAGGGCGGGACCAGAAACAACTCGCCCGAACCGCCTTCACCCACGGGCACCCCGGACTCGTCGAGGATGACGAAATCGAGCCCAAGCGCCGGCGTGCTGAAGGTAGCCGGCGACGCGGGCTGAACCATCGTGCCCGTGATGTAGCCGCCGCCGATCTCGGTGCCGCCGCAGTACTCGATGACCGGCGCCCGGTAGCCGGCGCGGCTCATCAGCCACAGATAGTCCTCGCGGTTCGACGGCTCGCCGGTCGAGCTGAAGACCCGCACCGCGGGCCAATCGTCGAGGCCCACGGCGTCCGCGGCACGCCAGGCGCGCACCAGCGACGGCACCGTGCCCAGCATCGTCACTTGGGCATCGCGAACGAAGCGTGCGAATTCATCTCCCGTGGGAAGGCCTTCGTAGAGGGCCAAGCTGGCCCGATTAACCAGCGCGGCGTAGATAAGCCAGGGGCCCATCATCCAGCCGATGTTCGTCGGCCACGCCACGACGTCATGCTCTTGGATGTCGTGGTGAAAGTGTCCGTCCATCGCCGCCTTGATGGGCGTAAGCTGCGTCCAGGGAATCGCCTTGGGATCGCCCGTGGTCCCCGATGAGAACAGCACGTTCGTCACCGTGTTGGGATCGCCGACCGCCGACGGGTACGGCTTGTCGTCGCCGAGCAGCTCTTCCCAGCGCAGATCGCCCTTCCTCAGAACGACCTCGTCCTCAGCGGCCGACGCGATCACGATCGCCCGCGGGGCTCCGGCCTCTCGCACTTTTTTGTACAGCTCGATCGTCTTGCCCGCCCGAGCGAAGCGGTCCACCGTGACGATCCCCCGGGCGTCGCCGATCTCGAGACGCCGCTTCACCTCGGCCGAAGAGAAGCTGTCCGCGATGGAGATGACCCGAAGGCCGGCTCGAACGATGCCCAGGTAGGCGGCGACGCACTCCACGGTCATCGGCATGTAAAGGGCGATCCCATCCCCAGGCTGGAAGCCACGCGCGCCGAGCCCCCACGCCACTCGATCGACCAGCTGTTCCAGCTCACCGTAGCTGGTCGCGGCCAGCTCTTCCGTCCCCTCTCGACCGGCGACGACCGCCGTCTTATCCGGGTCGGCGCGGAAGCAGCTATCGACGATGTTCAGTTCGGCACCGGCCAGCCACCCCGGCTGCCTGACGTTCTCTGGCACGGCGAGGATCGAGCCCGGTGGGCGGCCGAAGACGACGCCCAGCCGCTCGATCACCCGACCCCAGAAGGCCGCTCGCTCCCGCAACGACCAGGCGTGGAGCTGGGCGTAGCTGTCGAACCCCAGCTCGTGCATGAAGCGGCCCAGGTTGGAACGCGAAACCTGTGCCGGGTCCGGAAGCCAGGCCGGAGGAGGTCCGTCTTCAGGACGCCGGCCGGCGAATAGCTCCTGAAAGCGCTGCCACTGTGCGTGGAAGGGGCGGTCGGGCGTGCGGCGGAGCTCGCCGACGTAAGCGCGCCACTCTTCCTCCTGCGCTCGAGCCGTCGGCGCCCTGGAATGACGATCCGCAGCCATAGGCGATTAAGCGGTTATGCGACGATGATTAAGCACTTCGATCGCCGGGCTCAGGCGATCGTGATGGGCTCCTCGAACCTGCCTACCAACCCGCGCCTTTAGCGGTGGGTCGCTGCCGCGGATTGTTGAGCTCCGCCCGCGGCAGACGAGTCGGTGTCGAGCCGCGGGTCGATGATGATCTTCAGCGAGTCTTCTGCGCTAAGCATCAGGCCGAAGGCTTTCTGAACCTCGGCCAGTGGAAGTCGATGAGTGACCAGACGCTCCACCTCGACCCGGCCGCTGGCGATCAATTCGAGGGCCAAACGAAGATCGGCCGGACCGGCACCGTACGAGCTGGTGAGCGTAATACCGTTTCGCCAGAAGACGTCATTGAACGGCAGCGCAAACGACTCGTCCGGGCCCAGCGGCGCGAAGAACAAGATCTTGCCTCCGCGATCTACCGACTCGAGGGCCTGGCCAATCGCCTGCTGAGCCGCGGCGCCAACGATGACGACATCCGCCCCTCGACCCAGCTTCTGCTTTACGAGTCGCGGAACATCTTCGTTGGCGTCAAAGACGGCGTCGGCTCCCAGTTCGCCAGCAAGACGCCGACGGCTGGGCCGCACGTCGGAAACGCAGATCGTGGAAGCGCCACGGGCCCGTGCCGCCAGGAGGTGCAGGCAGCCAGATACTCCGGCACCGATGATCAGCAGCAAGCTGCCGGCTTCCAGTCCGATCTTGCGCTGGCCGCGCACGACGCAGCCGAGCGGCTCTACCATACTCCCCGCGTCATCCGACACGGCGTCCGGCAGCTTCAAGACCCCGCGCTCCACATTGATCGCCGGCACCCTGACGTACTCGGCGAAGCCGCCGGGCTCGAAGCTCGTCTGCCGTAGCAGTTCACATACGGTTTCCCGGCCGCTCAGGCAGTAGCGACAGGCCATACACGGCACGTGGTGGGTCGCGACCACGCGATCGCCGATGGCGAAGCCCTTCACACCCTCGCCCAGCGCCGCGACTCTCCCGGCAACCTCGTGACCAAGCACGGTAGGCGCCTTGGGCTTTCGGTACCACTCCATCACATCGCTGCCACAAACCCCGCTGGCACGGACCTCCAGCAACAGCTCGCCCGGCCCCAGCGTAGGCAGAGGCTGGGCCGCCGTCTGGATGTCGCGGTTCGAGCGGTAGACCGCCACCCGGTTTTGCGCAGGCAATCCGGTTCGCATCAAACAGTCTGTGCCGCGCGCGCGTGCTTGAGCTCCAGGAACAACTCGTGGGCCTCCTCGGGGCTCGCCTTTTCGTGAACAACCGCCCTGACGGCGCGAATCATTGGGACGGGGTGATCGGACTGCCAGATGTTGCGGCCCATGTCCACCCCCACAGCACCCTGATCGATGGCCCGCTGAGCCATTCGCAGCGCGTCGAGCTCCGTGTCGAGCTTCGGACCGCCGGCGATGACGATCGGGACGGGGCAGCCCTGCACCACCTTCTCGAACTCCTCGCAGTAGTAAGTCTTGACGAAGTGGCTGCCCAGCTCCGCCGCGATCCGACAGCAGAGCGCCAGATACCGAGCATCACGCTTCTCCAGCTCCTTGCCGACTGCGGTGACCGCCAGTACCGGGATCCCAAACTCCACCGCTTCATCCACCAGCCGGGCCAGGTTCGACAGCGTCTGGTGCTCGTGGCGGCTGCCGATAAAGATCGACAGCGCCACCGCGCTCACGTTTAGCCGCACGGCCTCGCGGATCGAGGTCGTGATTGTCTCGTTGGCCAGGTCACCGCCCACCACCGACGATCCTCCGGAGACTCTCAAGACGACGGGCACCTCGGCGTCGGCAGCGATGCAGTTACGAAGTACTCCGCGCGTCAGCATGAGAGCATCGGCATGGGGAAGCAGCGGCCTCACTGTCGCCCCAGGATCCTCCAAACGGTGCGTCGGCCCCAGGAAGTACCCGTGGTCCAGAGCCAGCATCACGGTCCGGCCATCCGCCGGCTGGATGACACGGCTCAGTCGGTTTTGTAGCCCCCAATCCATCGAGAAACCCCTCCTGCGACGTGTTCAACGATTCGTGCTTATCATCATGATCCAGGCTGGGGGTTGGGTCAAGCCGATGTGGCGGCGCTGGTGGGCCGCTCCCCGCCGACCTAGGTTGGCGACCGTGGATCCGCGGTCCTAAGTCGAGCTGCTGGACTCCCTACCGCGGATCAGCTCGTTCTTAACCCCTAGACGCTTTCTTAACCCAGGAGTGGCGGAGATGAGCGATCAGTCGATCGGCGGCCGTTGGGCTGTCGTGACCGGAGCGTCCAGCGGCCTGGGCATCGATTTCGCCCGCGAGCTCGCCAAGCGCGGTTGTCATACGGTGCTGGTTGCCCGCCGCGCGGACCGGTTGCAGGGCCTGGCGGAGGAGCTCAAGCGCGACTACCAAGCCGAGTCGGCGGTCATCGCTATGGATCTGGCCACCCCGGACGCTCCCCAGACCCTGCACCGCGAGGTCGGCGAGCGGGGCCTCCGCATCGATGTACTGATCAACAACGCCGGCGTCGGCGTCCACGGCGACTTTCTGACGAACTCCTGGGAGCGCGACCAGGCGATGTTGCAACTCGACATCGTCGCTCTCGTACACCTCACCAAGCTCTTCACCCGCGACATGGCCGAGCGCGGCTTCGGACGCATCCTGCAGGTGGCCTCGCTGGTCGCCTACCAGCCGGTGCCCAGCTACGCCGTCTATGGAGCGGCCAAAAGCTTCGTGCTGAACTTCGGCGAGGCTCTGAATCACGAGCTGCGAGGAAGCGGCGTCACCTGCACCGTCCTCTCCCCCGGCGTCACCCACACCGATTTCCAGCGGACCGCGGGACATGAATACACCGAGTACATGCGGCGCTTCGGAATGCAAAGCGCCCAGGTAGCACGTATCGGCATCAAGGCGATGCTTCGGCGACGAAGCAGCGTGGTAGCGGGCTGGCGCAATTCCCTGCTCGCCTGGTCAGTACGCCTGACACCGCGCCGGGTGGCGACTGCGGTTGCCGACCATATGATGCGGGGTCGGCGAAGCTAGCGGGCGCGGTCGGGTCCTCTACCGAGCCCGCTCCGAGACGCTCGCACCCGATCTCGGGGGAACGCGCCAGCGGACTTCTCGGGCCCGACCTAAAGCAGCTTGGCGTCGAGCTCGAATTCGACGTTCCCTTTTAGAGCCTTCGAGACGGGACAGTTCTCTTTCGCACTCTCGGCGGCTTTGACGAACCCCGCCGGATCGAGGCTCGCGACCCGCCCGCGAACCTCGAGCCGCATCCGGGTGATCTTCGGTCCATCCTCCAGCAGCTCGATCGTGCAATGGGCGGTGGTCGTCACGCTTTCCGCGGGCGTGCCGGCTCGCTCGAGCGCGGCGGACAAGGCCATGCTCAGACAGCCGGCGTGCGCGGCGGCGATCAATTCCTCGGGATTCGTGCCCTTCGAGCCTTCGAAGCGGGTGGGGAAGGAATACTCTCCCTTGAACGCGTCTGAGCCGGCGTTGAACTCGCCACGCCCGCCCTTGAGCCCGCCTTTCCATGTCGCGTTCGCTTTGCTGGTCGGCATCTCGAAACTCCCTCCCTCTCTCCAAGTAATCGACGCCCGCCGGCCCCTGGGCGCGTATCCGGTCAGGATCGAGCACCGCTGGGCCCGGCCAGACGCCGCCCTCACCGCCTTCGGCCCGGCGGATTCTGAACTCGCGTACTCCGTGAGCCCGGCAATTATGGACGCCGCGCCCGGGGCACGCCAGCCCGCCATGATTCCAACGGCCCGCGGCGCCGGCAGCGGGCCGCCCCGAGCGCCGGGCCAGGTTGTTCGCTTAGAACCACGGCTTCGGTCATAAAGACCGCCGCGACCGTTGCGTACGGGCCACCCGCCCCGCACCTGCCTGGAGCGCGCAAGTGAATACTAATAAAAGACTTAGGCGATTCGACTACCCGCGGCTTGCTATTTGCAAACGGCGTCAGCAGTTGTCGCCCCCCGCCAGCCGAAAACCGCGAGGAATCCGGTGCGACGGGTCGAACTTACCGACAGATCCATACACGACTACGCGGGCTTGATCGGCCCGGAGACGCTCCGGGAGATTGAAGCGTTGGCCGCGCCCCTTCGCGGCGCCCGAGTTCTGCATCTCAACGCGACGGCCACCGGCGGTGGCGTGGCCGAACTGCTCACCACGCTGGTCCCGCTGCAGCGCGGCCTCGGCTTGGAGGCCGAATGGCACGTTCTTTCCGGAAGCGACGCCTTCTTCGAGCTCACCAAGAAACTGCACAACGGCCTGCAGGGGATGGACATCGACCTGGCGCCGGGCCACCGAGGCCTCTACCTGTCGACCCTGGAAGCAAACGCGCGAGTGTTCGCGCGCGACTGGGACTTTGTGGTCGTGCACGACCCTCAGCCGGCGGGCCTGGTTGGAATTCTGGACGGACGGCGCACCGGCCACTGGATCTGGCGCTGCCACATCGACACCTCGACTCCCGGCGAAGCGGCGCTGCGTTTCGTGGCGCCGTACATGACGGGCTTCGACCTAGCGATCTTCACCCTGCCCGCCTACGTCACACCGCAGCTGAGCCCGAGCCGAACCGAGTTCGTCTACCCTTCGATCGATCCGCTGACGCCTAAGAACCAGGCGCTCTCCGACACCCTGTCGAGGGAGATCCTCGCCGGACGCTTCGGCATCGACCGCAAGCGGCCCTTGATGACACAGGTATCGCGCTACGACCCGTGGAAGGACCCACTCGGGGTCATCGACACTTACCGTCTGGTCAAGACTCGCGTGCCCGACGTGCAGCTCGCCCTGGTCGGCAACCTGGCCGATGACGATCCTGAGGGTCGCGAGTATCACGCCGTGGCCCTGGAACACGCCGGCGACGATCCCGACATCCACGTGCTGAGCACCCTCGATCGCCTGAGCTCGGATCGCTCGACCCATGCCCTGGAAGTCAATGCCTTTCAGAGCGGGAGCGACGTGGTCGTGCAGAAGTCGACTCGCGAAGGCTTCGGCCTGGTGGTCACGGAGGCGATGTGGAAGTACGCCCCGGTGGTTGGGGGCCGGGCCGGCGGGATCATCGAACAGATCGAAGACGGTGTGACGGGCTACCTCGTTTCCAGCACCGAGGAGTGTGCGGACCGGGTCGCGGAGCTGCTACACGATCCGGAACTCCGCCGGCGGATCGGTCTGATGGCCCGCGAGTCCGTCCGCACGCGCTTCCTGACGCCGCGCCATCTCGCCGATTATCTGCGGATCTTCCTCTCCATGACCGAATCGGAGCCTCGCGAGCCCACAGCCGTCTAGTCGCTCGGTCTTTCCCTGCAGACCGCCCGCCGCACCCGCGCTGTCGCTCCGTTACGGCCTGACGGGCAGGCCGGTCTACTTATGGCGATCCGGACCCGGCCGTTGGCCAGGTGGCCTCCAGCGATTTGCACCTGATCGTGCATCCCTTAGTTTCTAAGCAGTGCCTTCGACACGAAAAAACCAGTGAATTCTTGAGGCGATCCCGGACACGTCGCTCGGGATATACCAGGCTCAGACGCGATGGCGCCGCCCAAAAGACCTCTGATCATCGTCGCGAATCGATTGCCCGTCCACCGGATCAAAGCTTCCGACGACAGGGGCTGGGAGCGCAGCCCCGGGGGTCTGGTCTCCGCTCTCACGCCCTTCGTTCAGCAGTCGAAGGGCGCCTGGGTCGGTTGGGCTGGGGTCGCCGGCAAAGCCCCTCGACCTTTCGTTCACGAGGGAATCACCAACATCCCGGTCGCCCTGTCGGTGGAGGAGCTGGAGAACTACTACCAGGGGTTCTGCAACGGGACGATCTGGCCGCTCTATCACGATGCCGTAGTGCAGCCCGAGTATCACCGGCACTGGTGGCGGCCCTACGTGGCCGCCAACAAGCGGTTCGCCGAGATCACGGCCAGCCACGCCGCGAAGGACGGCCTTGTCTGGGTTCACGATTATCAGCTTCAACTGGTCCCCGCCATGCTGCGCGAGCTGCGGCCCGATCTTCGTATCGGGTTCTTCCTGCACATACCGTTTCCTCCCGAGGAACTGTTCGCGCAGCTGCCCTGGCGACGGCAAATTCTCGAGGGGCTGCTGGGTGCCGACGTCATCGGCTTTCAGACCCGGGCCGGCGCCCAGAACTTCGCGCGCCTGTCGCGCCGCTTCACCGCTGCCCAGATCCGCAAGGGGCGTTTCGAGCTCGGGGGGCGCCCTGTGCAGATTCAAGCCTTCCCCATATCGATCGATTTTGACAAATACGAGTCCGCTGCCCAGGACGCGTCGGTGATCGAGCGCTCGACGGAGCTACGACAGCGCCTCGGCAAGGGCCGCAAGATCATCCTCGGCGTCGATCGGCTTGACTATACCAAGGGGATAGATGTTCGTCTGCGGGCGTACTGGGAGTTGCTAAAGACGCGGCGGACCATTCAAGACTGTGTGCTGGTCCAGATCGCCGTACCCAGCCGCGAGCGTCTCGACGAGTACAAGGAGCTGCGCAGCCGCGTGGAAGAGCTGGTCGGCCAGGTGGACGGCCAGTTCGGCGAGGTTGGGGTGGCTGCGGTAAACTACCTTCGGCGCGAGGTACCCTTCGAAGAGTTGATCGCCATCTACCTTGCCGCTGATGTCCTGGCGGTGACCCCCTTGCGCGACGGTATGAACCTCGTCGCCAAGGAGTATGTCGCTACTCGTGTCGACGACACGGGCGTGTTGATACTCAGCGAGTTTGCCGGCGCGGCGAAGGAGTTGCGCACGGCGCTACAAGTGAATCCGCACGACGTTGACGGGCTGACCGAGACGCTCGATCTCGCCTTGTCGCTGCCACGACGAGAGGTGACGAGGCGGATGCGACGGATGCGTGAGGTCGTGCGCGAGAACACCGTTTTCGATTGGGCTACGGCCTTCATGAAGGCTCTTTCGGACGGGAGATAAATGGCTTCGAGCATCTTGAGGACTCACGAAGGAGTGCTGGGCCGCCTGAGGCGGAAGCATGACGAGACGGCGCCGCCCGGTCTGATGATCGAGAACGTCACGCCGCAGATCGATTGCGGCCGCTACGCCGTCAAGCGAACCGTCGGGGATACCTGTCACGTGGGTGCCGACATCTACAAGGACGGCCACGACAAGTTGGCCGCCCGGCTCCTGGCGCGCGGCCCGGGATCGCGGGCCTGGGCGTACCACCCCATGACCTACGATTACAACACCGACCGCTGGCACGGATCCTTCGAAGTCGATCGAGTCGGTCGTTGGGAGTTCACGGTCGAAGCCTGGCCGGACGGCTTCAGCACGTGGAGAGACGAGTTGGAGAAAAAGGTCGCCGCCGGGCTCGACGTGTCGCTCGAACTTCGCGAGGGTGCCGCGATTGTGGGCCGAGCGCTGGAGCGCGCGGCGGGACTCACGAAGGCCCGGCTCAAGGTTGTCGCTGATGCTCTGGACAACCAGAAGCTCGATGCGGACGAGCGGGTGAAGACAGCGCTCGATCCGGAGCTCGGACGTATCATGTCGCTGCATTTCGATCCGGGATCGATTACCTCGTACGACCACACGCTTCGGGTGAGGGTCGATCGGGAGCGCGCCCGCTTCGGCGCCTGGTACGAGATGTTCCCGCGCTCGCAGGGGCCCGCTCCCGGTGTGCACGGGACCTTGAGATCCGCGGCAGAGCAGCTTCCGCGGCTGGCGAAGTTGGGGTTCGACGTCGTCTACCTGCCTCCCATTCATCCCGTGGGTCGTACGCACCGCAAGGGTCGCAACAACCGCGTGATCGCCGGCCCCGAGGATCCCGGCAGCCCCTGGGCGATCGGCAACACGCACGGCGGTCATACGGCGCTCGAGCCGCAGTTGGGCACGCTGGATGATTTCGCCTATTTCGTGAAGGCGGCGGAGCAGCTCGGCCTCGAGGTCGCCCTCGACTACGCGCTTCAGTGTTCCCCGGACCACCCCTGGGTCAAGAAGCACCCTGACTGGTTCACGATTCGACCCGATGGCAGCATCAAGTACGCCGAGAACCCCCCCAAGAAATACGAGGACATCTATCCGATCGACTTCTGGTGCGACGACTGGGAGCAGTTGTGGCTAGCGTGCAAAGAGGCTCTGCTGTTCTGGATCGAGCGTAGCGTGCGCATCTTCCGGGTCGACAACCCCCACACCAAACCGTTCGCTTTTTGGGAGTGGGTGATCGAGGAAATTCACCGCGACTACCCAGATGTGATCTTCCTCTCCGAGGCGTTTACGCGCCCCAATCGCATGAAGGGTCTGGCTAAGCTGGGGTTCACCCAATCGTATACCTACTTCACCTGGCGCAACACCCTAAGCGAGCTGCGGGACTACCTCGCCGAGCTGACTACGACGGAGATGGCCGAGTACTTTCGCCCGAACTTCTTCGCCAACACGCCCGACATCCTCAATGAGTATCTGCAGAAGGGGGGTCGGCCGGCCTTTCGGGTTCGGTTACTGCTCGCCGCTACGCTGTCTCCGAGCTACGGCATCTACAGCGGGTTCGAGCTGTGCGAGAATGTGCCGCGCGAGCCGGGAAGCGAAGAGTATTTGGACTCGGAGAAATACGAGATCAAGTACCGGAACTGGGAGGCGACGGGCAACATCAACAAAGATATCGCGGCGATCAACCGTATCCGCCGTGAACATCCTGCCCTTCAGTCACTGACGAACGTGAGCTTCCATCCGTCGGAGAACGATCAGATCATCTGCTATCGGAAATCGCATCCGGAAGGCGACTTGCTCATCATCGTCAACCTCAGCCCCAACAAGGCGCATGAGTCGACGGTTCACGTGCCGTTGGCCAAATTCGGCGTCGCCGAGGACGAGACGTACGACGTGGAAGACCTGCTGACGGGCGAGCGCTTCACCTGGAAAGGGTCGGCGAACTACGTCTGGCTCGATCCAGCCGAGCGCGTCGGTCACGTGCTTCGGCTCATTCCTTCCAAGGCTGCGAGCGTCGAGCGATGAACGGCGACTCTCGTTGGTACAAAGACGCGATCATCTACCAACTGCACGTCAAGGCCTACCACGATAGCAGCGGCGACGGGATAGGCGACTTCGTCGGGTTGACGCAGAAGCTCGATTACTTGCAGGACCTGGGGATCAGCGCCATCTGGCTGCTGCCGTTTTATCCATCGCCGCTTCGGGACGATGGCTACGATATCGCCGACTATACCGACGTACACAAGTCGTACGGCACGCTGCGTGACTTTCGCAACTTCTTGCGCGAGGCCCACCGCCGTGATCTGCGCGTCATCACCGAGCTGGTTGTCAACCACACCTCGGACCAGCACCCCTGGTTCCAGCGCGCCCGCCGGGCTCGGCCTGGAAGCCGGGCGCGAAACTTCTACGTCTGGAGCGATACCCCCGACCGCTATCCTGACACGCGGATCATCTTCAAGGACTTCGAGCAGTCGAACTGGACGTGGGACCCGGTGGCGGGGGCATACTATTGGCACCGCTTTTACTCGCACCAACCGGACCTAAACTTCGATAACCCCGCCGTTCGCAAGGCGCTATTCCGAGTGCTCGACTTCTGGCTGGAAATGGGGGTGGACGGCTTGCGCCTCGACGCCGTCCCTTACCTGTACGAGCGCGAGGGGACCAACTGCGAGAACCTTCCCGAGACGCACGCCTTTCTCAAGGAACTGCGGCGCCACGTCGACACCAACTACAAAGGCCGGATGCTACTGGCCGAAGCGAATCAATGGCCGGAGGACGCCGTGACCTATTTCGGCGATGGCGACGAGTGCCACATGGCCTTCCACTTTCCAGTCATGCCCCGCTTATTCATGGCCGTGCACATGGAGGACCGCTTCCCCGTCGTCGACATTCTCGAGCAGACGCCGCCGATCCCCGAGAGCAGTCAGTGGGCCATCTTCCTGCGCAATCACGACGAGTTGACGCTGGAGATGGTGACCGACGAGGACCGCGACTACATGTATCGGGTCTATGCCAACGACCCGCAGGCGCGCATCAACCTGGGGATCCGGCGCCGCCTGGCCCCGCTGTTGGGGCAGAATCGCCGCAGGATCGAGCTCATGAACAGCCTGCTGCTCTCGTTGCCCGGCACACCGGTGATCTACTACGGCGACGAGATCGGGATGGGCGACAATATCTACGTCGGCGATCGCAACGGCGTACGCACGCCGATGCAATGGAGCGCTGACCGCAACGCCGGGTTTTCTCGCACCAACCCGCAAAAGCTCTACCTGCCTGTAATCGTCGACCCGGAGTACCACTTCGAAGCCATCAACGTGGAGGCCCAGCAAGGCAATGCCCACTCGCTTCTCTGGTGGATGAAGCGAGTGCTTGCAGTGAGAAAGCGTTTTCGCGCCTTCAGCCGGGGCTCCATCGAGTTCTTGCATCCGGAGAATCGCAAGGTCCTCGTCTTTCTGCGAAAGTGGGAGAGCGAGCAGGTCCTGGTCGTGGTCAACCTGTCACGGTTCGCGCAGTCGGTCGCACTCGACCTTTCAGACTACAAGGATCGGACCCCCGTCGAGGTATTCGGGCGCTCGAACTTCCCGACGATTACCGAGGAGCCGTATCTGCTGACGCTGGGACCCCACAATTTCTTCTGGTTCACTTTGGAGCCGGCCGAAGTCGCGGGAGAGCCTGTCACCATCACGGCCGAGACGCTGCCGCGCATCGTTGTCGCCGCCGGCTGGGAGAAAGTCTTGCAGGGCAAAGGCAAGAGTGCACTCGAGCGCGTCTTGCCGGCATACTTGAGGGGGCGACGCTGGTTCGCAGGCAAAGCACGGCGCATACTCTCGACCGAAGTCATCGCGACCGTGCCCATCCGCCCTAACGCCTCCGGGCCTTTTCTGACGCTAGTCGAGGTCGCCTACAGCGAGGGAGACCCCGAGGTCTACCAGCTGCCGCTGGGCTTCGCGTCGGGCGAGGAAGGGGAAGAGATCCGGGAATACTATCCAAACGCCGCTGTGGCGCGGCTGGCGGTGACGGATGACGGCGAAGTGGAGGGTGTTCTGTACGACGCGTCCATCGAACCTGACTTCCTCGCCGACCTGCTCGACATCGTCACCCGGCGCAGAACGCGCTCCAGCCCAGGCGGATCAATCCGACCGGTGCGTACTCGAAAGTTCCGCGCTTTGCGTGGCGATGAGGCCGTCCAGCTTGCGCCTGCCTTGCTGGGAGCTGACCAGAGCAACACGTCGGCGGTGTACGGGGATCGTCTGATCCTCAAGCTCATTCGCCGCCTCGACGTCGGGGTCAACCCGGACATGGAGATCGGCCGCTTCTTGACCGAACGCACCCACTTCCACCACGCCCCGCCACTCGCCGGCGCCATCGAGTACAACGGCACCGGCGGCGAAAGGCGGACGCTGGCGGTGCTTCAGGCCTTCATTCCCAACGAGGGCGATGCCTGGGGCTACACGCTCGACACGCTGGATGGCTACTTCGAGCGCGTGCTCGCACGACCCAGCGTGGGACAGCCGATCGAGTCTCCGTCGGGCTCCCTGCTCGCGAACGTCGACAGCGAGGTCCCAGAAGCAGCGCGTGACCTGATCGGGGCCTACGTGGAGTTCGCGCGGCTGCTGGGTCAGCGAACGGCCGAACTGCACGTCGCTCTGGCCTCGCGGCCCGAGGACCGGGATTTCGCAGCCGAGCCGATCAACGCCATGTACCGGCGGTCGATCTACGAGGCCTCGCGCTCGCGTGCCGATCAGGTGCTCGAATTGCTGCGCAAGCGGGTCAGCCATCTACCGGCGGAGCTACGGCCGGAGGCGCGATCGGTCCTGAATCTATCCGAGCGCCTCGACCAGCGTCTGCGGCAGGTCGTCGACCGAAAGGTCGCCGGGATGCGTATCCGGTGTCACGGCGACTATCACCTGGGGCAAGTGCTTTACACGGGACGCGATTTCCTGATCATGGACTTCGAGGGCGAGCCGGCGCGACCGATTACCGAGCGGCGGCTGAAGCGAACGCCGTTACGCGATGTCGGCGGGATGCTCCGCTCGTTCCACTACGCTTCCGTGGCGGCGTTGATTCAGGGAGGGGCTCGCCTTGCGGACAGGCCTCAGCTCGAAGTCTGGGCGAACTTCTGGTACTACTGGGTGGCTGTCGATTTCCTGAGAGCGTACCTGGACGAAGTGGCCGACGCCGGTTTCCTGCCAGAGAACCGCGATCAGCTGGCGGCGCTGCTCGACCTGTGCGTGATCGACAAAGCGCTCTACGAGCTGGCCTACGAACTCAACAACCGCCCAACCTGGGTCCACATACCTCTGCGCGGCATCGCCAGCCTCTTCGAAGGCGACGAGGACGATTGATGGGTGGTGTTTGGTCCCTCGAGCGTGGCGCAACCGTGCTCGCCAACGGCTCCACGCATTTTTCGGTCTGGGCCCCCAAAGTCGAAACGGCAAGCGTGGTCTTGGTCGACGGCGGCCGTCGTAACGCATATCCGCTGGAACGGCAGCCGGGCGGTTTTCTCGAAACCGTGGTCCCGCGCGTAGCCGCCGGCGCGGACTATTTCTACCGTCTGGATGGAGAGCGAGATCGGCCCGATCCGGTGAGTCGGCACCAGCCCGCCGGAGTTCACGGGCCTTCGCGTGTGGTCGACCCCGCGGCCTTTCGCTGGTCCGACGCCGATTGGCGCGGCATCGAGACGCCCGATCTGCTCATCTACGAGCTGCATGTCGGAACCTTCACACCCGAAGGCAGCTTCGACGCCGTGGCGGACCGCCTGCCCTACCTGTGTGAGCTCGGGGTAACGGCGATCGAGCTGATGCCAGTAGCCGAGTTCCCTGGCCGCCGCAACTGGGGTTACGACGGCGTGCATCCGTATGCGCCGCAGAGCAGTTATGGCGGCCCCGAGGGTTTGCGTCGGCTGGTCGACGCGGCGCACGGCGTGGGGCTGGCGGTGTTTCTGGATGTCGTCTACAACCATCTGGGACCCGAAGGCAACTATCTGGCTGAGTTCGGCCCGTACTTCACCGATCGCTACGTCACGCCATGGGGACGAGCGCTGAACTTCGACGGCGCCCACAGCGATCAGGTGCGACGGTACTTCATCGACAACGCGCTTTACTGGGTCACCGAATTCCACATCGACGGCCTGCGGCTCGACGCGGTTCAGATGATCTTCGACTTCAGTGCCCAACACATCCTGGGCGAGCTATGCGAAGCCATCCATCGGGTGGCATCATCCGGCGGACGACGGGTCCAGGTCATCGCCGAGAGCGACCTCAACGACCCGCGTCTCGTGAGGGATCGTGGCCGCGGTGGGTACGCGCTGGACGCGATGTGGAACGACGATTTCCACCACGCCGTTCACACGGCGCTTACAGGAGAGCGGAGCGGCTACTACGTTGACTTCGGGGGCATCGAGCCGGTCGCGCGCTCGTTAGCCGATCGCTTCGTTTTGGCTGGACACTACTCCGCCTATCGACGACGACGCCATGGCGCCCCAGCGGGCGACTTGCCGGCTGACCGCTTTGTCGTCTTCATCCAGAACCACGACCAGGTGGGGAACCGTGCCCGCGGCGAGCGTCTGGCCGAGCTCGTCAGCCTGGAGGAGCTGAAGCTGGCGGCCGCCGTACTCCTGTTGTCTCCATATGTCCCGCTCCTATTCATGGGTGAGGAGTACGGCGAAACCAATCCCTTTCTCTATTTTGTCGATCATGGCGATCCGGCTCTACTCGAAGCCGTGGGAAGGGGACGGCGACGCGAGTTCGCCGCATTCGGCTGGACAGAAGAGATACCCGACCCCGGATCGGAAGAGACCTTCCTCCGCTCGCGTCCGGAACCGCAGCTGGCGGAGAGTCCGCCGCACTCCGAGCTGGCGCTGCTCTATCGTGACCTGATCGGCTTACGGAAGAGCGAACCGGCCCTGAGACCGGCGGCGGCGCGGTTTCGGATCGACTCCGACCGCGAGGCCGGCTGGATCTTGATCGTCTACGAGGGCTTGGGCCACGATCTTTTTGTGGCTCACAATTTCGAGTCCGACGGGCAACCGCTGCCAGCCTCGCTGCCCGCGGGCGCGTGGCGGCGGCGACTGGCGACGGACGATGCCCGGTACGGTGGCGGAGGCCCGAGCGCGCCTTCACAGCTCACCATCGACGGCCACTCCACCACGTCCCTCGAGCTGCCGGGCCACGCTTCCGTCCTATACTCCCGGGGAGGGTCGTGATGCGCGTGTGGCCGGCCAAACCGTCCCCCTTGGGCGCCACCTGGGACGGCGAAGGCGTGAATTTCGCCCTCTTCTCGGAGCACGCCACCGGCGTCGAACTCTGTCTGTTCCAGCGAGCAGACGGCGAACAGGAGGCGACACGCATCCCGCTGCGCGAGCGCACGAACAACGTCTGGCACGCCTATCTGCCCGACGTTCGCCCCGGCCAGCTCTACGGCTACCGCGTACAGGGACCTTATCAGCCTGAGCAGGGGTTCCGCTTCAACCCGGCGAAGCTTCTGCTCGACCCTTACGCCAGGGCGATCAGTGGGCCCATCAGCGCCAGCGACACGCTATTCGGTTATGTGGTCGGCAACCCGCAGGAGGATCTCTCGAAGGACCCGCGTGACAGCGCCGGCGATCTGCCAAAGTGCGTGGTCGTCGACTCGGCCTTTACCTGGGGAGACGATCGGCCACCGCAAACGCCGTGGAACCGTACGCTGATCTACGAGTGCCACACTCGCGGCCTCACCCTGAAGCACCCCGGCGTACCAGAGCAACTCCGTGGCACCTACCTCGCCCTCGCCTCCGAGCCGATCGTCGATCACCTGCTGAACCTCGGCGTCACGGCCGTCGAGCTGCTGCCGGTCCATCACGTCTTGAGCGAACGCAGCCTGGCCGAGCGTGGGCTGGTCAACTACTGGGGCTACAACTCGATCGGCTATTTCGCGCCGGATTGCCGCTACGCGACCGGCTGTCTGGGCGAGCAGGTGCAGGAGTTCAAGATGATGGTCAGGGCACTGCACCGCGTGGGCATCGAGGTGATCCTCGACGTCGTCTATAATCATACCGGCGAGGGCAGCCACCTCGGCCCGACTGTTTCCTTCCGCGGAATCGACAACAAGTCGTACTATCACCTGAACCCGGAGAATCCCCGCGAGTACGTCGATTTCACCGGAACCGGGAACATGCTCAACATGCTGAACGCCCGGGCCATGCAGCTCATGATGGACAGCCTGCGCTACTGGGTTCAGGAGATGCATGTTGACGGATTCCGCTTCGATCTGGCGCCGGCCCTGGCCCGCGAGCTCTACGAGGTGGGGCGCCTCGCCTGGTTCTTCGATATCATGCAGCAGGACCCCGTGCTCTCGCAGGTCAAGCTGATCGCCGAGCCCTGGGATCTAGGGCCCGGCGGTTACCAGGTAGGCAACTTCCCAACGGGCTGGGCCGAATGGAACGGGAGCTATCGTGACACGGTGCGGCGCTTCTGGCGCGGCGACCCTAAGCGGCTCGCCAAGCTGGCGTACCGACTTTCCGGGAGCAGCGACCTGTACGACCGCGGCGGTCGCAACCCGTACGCCAGCATCAACTTCGTCACCTGTCACGACGGCTTCACGCTCGAAGATCTCGTCAGCTACGATCACAAGCACAACGAGGCGAACGGGGAAGAGAACCGTGACGGGAGCGACGCGAACTACAGCCGCAACTGGGGTGTGGAGGGGCCCACGGATTCCCAGCACATCATCCGCACGCGAGACCGCATGAAGCGGAACCTCATCGCCACCCTGGCTTTCTCACAGGGTGTGCCGATGCTCTCCCACGGCGACGAGCTGGGTCGAACGCAGCGCGGCAACAACAACGCTTACTGCCAGGACAATGAGATATCCTGGGTGGACTGGGAACTCAGCGACCGAGACCGCAAGCTGCTCGAGTTCACGCGGCACGTCTTCTCTTTGCGGGCTCGTCAGCCGGTGCTGCGACGGCGGACTTTCTTCAG
>CAYGCC010000344.1:0-1623 GCA_964348165.1 uncultured Gemmatimonadota bacterium
TGCACCCACACCTCCTCCGGGGCCTCACATTCCAGCTTCACACCGGCACGATTGAACTCACCCTCCAGGAACTCCGTCACGCTTTTCACCACGGTCGTCAGGTCGATCGCTCGCACCGCTGCGTCACGCCGTTTGGCGAAGTCCAGCAGATTCCGAACGATCGTCGTGATGCGTCGGATCTGATCCACGATGATCGTCAGGTTGCGCTTGAGCAGCTCGTCCCCGGTCGCACTCTTGAGCAGCATCTCGGTGCGACCGGCGATCACGTTCAACGGTGCGGCGATCTCGTGTGCCACACCTGCAGCCAGGTTGCCCACCGCGGCCAGCTTGTGAGTCTCGCGAACCTGCCGCTCCAAGGCGACCCGCTCGTCCGTTTCCTGCAATAGCTCCGCACGCGCCGCCTCAAGTTGCGCGGCCATGCGGTTGAACTCCTGGGCGAGCGCCGCCAGCTCTGCGCCGCCCGGGTCTTTGTCGAGACGCTGTGAGAGATCCCCCGCACCCAGCGCCCGGATCGCGCCAACCAACCGCTCCAGAGGTCGGGTGACCGAGCGGCGGACCAGCCAGGCGATGAGCAGCGCGACGGCCAACAGCAGCGTCAGGGTGTTGAGCAAGAAGCGCTTGCCGGTATGGCTCGCCTCCGCCTCCAGGAAAGCAAACGGCTGTACCACCTCGAGTACGCCGCTGATCGAGCCAACGGGGTCACGAATCGGGCGCAGATAAGAGTAGACGGGCTCTTCCCCGATCTCACGCTCAAACCCGGCATCGGCACCGCTTGCCAGCACCTCGGCCAGGCGCTCCGGCGCCACGGCGTCCGCGAGTCGCAGCTCCCGCGACAAGTAGAGCGGCCGCCCGACGCCGTCGTAGACGATGACGCCGTAGACCGTGGGCTCCTTGCTCAGCCCATCGATTAGCGCCTGTACGTTCTCGAGTTGTCCCGCGTGGAAGGCGTAATCAAGCGCCGCACCGACGGCCGCCGCATAAGCCCGGATCTCGCTCCGCGCCTGCGAAGCCAGCGTCCGCTGGCGGTGGGCGACGGCCCAGACGGCGTAGATGATCATGACAGCGGCGACGGTCGGCAGCAGGGCCGCCAACAGTCGCGTACTGAGCTTCATCCAACACGCTCCTTCAACAGCAAAGGCGGCCGCTCGGCCGCCGAGTGCATCTAATTATGCCGGTGGCCGTCGGCAGTCAATGGGCCGTGCCCGCGAGGCGCGCTTGCCCCCGGCGCCCCACGATCTAGTTTGCGATTCGGCCCCGAAAACCATCCCATCTCTCCCGACCAGCCCAAGGCGAGGCGATAATGAAACGCTATGCGGTGACTGCCCTGTTCCCCCTACTCACCCTCCTGGCCTGCGGCGAAGGCGACCTTCAGCGCCAGGTGGACGACTATCTGGCCGATTATGCCCGCACGATGCAGGGGCTCTACTACGAAGCCAACCAGGCTGAATGGGCATCGAACACGCGCATCGTCGAGGGGGACACGACCAACGCCGCGCGCACGCGCCGCGCCCAGGAGGCGCTGGCCGCCTATGTGGGAAGCGTCGAGAACATCGAGCGCATCCGCGGCTACCTGCAGGCGGCCGACCGGCTGACCCCGCTCCAGGTCCGTCAACTGGAGGCTAT
>CAYGCC010000345.1:0-8906 GCA_964348165.1 uncultured Gemmatimonadota bacterium
CTGCTCCTTCCTCGGATCAGCTATTTGATCGGCGAGTTCCGGGAAGAAATCGGTCATTTTCTGATCCACGCTTGACAGACAGCCTTGATCCAGCGCAACCCCGACCATTGCCGAGGTAAAACTCTTCGTCGCCGATTGCCGGCCGGACAGCTGCCTAACCCCCCCTTCATTGAAGTACTCTTCAGCGATCAGATGGCCGTTCTTGATGACCAGCAGCCCCTAGAGGGTCGTCAAACCGGTCGCATCGAGATACAGCTCCGCCACGAGCATCGGATCCAGCCCCTGTTCCGCAGGCGTCGACACCTTCCAATCATCCCCAGGTCGCGGTGTGTACTCAACCGCCTCTAGATCCTCTTTCGGAGGGTGCAGCATCTCTGCAATCCGAGGACGAGTCATATTGATCTGCTCGTAGTCCAGTTCCAGTCCCAGCGGCCCAAGGGCCTCCCCGAACCTGTCGTAGATGCCTTTGACATCATCGAAAGGAGCTGCGACGGATTCCGCCGCAGTGTTTCCGAAGCCGTCCCTCAAATACTTGTTCGCACCTTTGTCCAGCAGGGCCTTGACGATCTCTGTACGGCAGAGGAAAGCGGCGGTGTGAAGCGCAGTTGCCCCATCGTTGTTTGTGATGTTCAAATCAGCTCCGGCGTCTATCAACGCCCTGGCCACTTCAATCTTGCCAAATGCTGCCGCGACAATCAGGGGAGTGGACCCCCACGCATCTTTTTCATTCAGGTCGGAACCGGCCTTAATGTGCTGCCGAATGGCTTCAATATTCCCCTGAAGGGCTGCCACGTGGAGGCTTACGCTCGGAGTTGGGTTCTCCTGTCCGCAAACCGACAACGGTGTAAGGAGTGTGAGTACTAGCATTGCTGTCGTTACTGTCTTCATTGCTACTTTCTCTCACGGGGGATCCCACATCGCGGATTGGCCGTCCATCGAACCGCGCCCGCGTCAGATGCAAACGCGGGGTAGGCGGCCGTCCGAGACGCCTCAGGTCATCAAGGAGCCGAGCCGCCCGGAGCCAACTCGCTCACTGGCGCGTCCCATACGATTCGCCACTGGCCATCCGATTCCCAACGTCAGAGCGCCACATAGTTTCCACGATCTTCGGATTAAGGAATCGGCGATTCTGAACCCGCATCAAACCTCAGGGTGTACTTGCCTCGCTCTACGGCAATAGAATCGCTGGCGACTACGTCCTGCACATCGAGGTCGAACTGCCACGTCCCCCATGTGGTAGCTTGGGACCAGAACTCCATATACGAATCTCGCCCCACAAGCGGCGGCGAATTCGGTGGCATCTGCCAGACATCCTCTGCGAAGAACATGGCGGCAGAATCGATGTGACCCACTGCGAACAAGCGTTCAATAGCATTGTTGTTGCTATCGATAATCGCGCGAACGGCTTCTGGATCTTGCCGAGTGACGGCGCCTTTGCAGGCAGTGCGTGCGGGTCGTCGCAAAAACAGAGGACGTAGGCACGGGCGCCAAGAGCTGCTGGCAAAGACTCTCGGCAATCCGGTTCCCTCAATGGGCAGGAACGACGTAGATCCAGCCAAGTTCGAGTCTCTAATCATCCGGACTGACAGGTGCGTCCGCCTGTGGCCATCCAAGCCCTCAGCCGCGGCATCAAAGCCTTGGCGAACAAGACGCGCGAACTCCCAGCGCTCCCCCTGAGTGCAGGCGATCGGCTCCTTGAAGAGTGCGGTACCGTTCAATTGACCCCCCGCCGCCTGACTCTTTCGCGTTTGACCTGCGGCGCAGCCTCCGAGCTCACCACCTCAACCACAACTCGCCGGATGGCCTATTCTACCAGTGTGAGGGACTCGCCGCGCCGTCAGGTCCATTCCCTCCTTAGGCGGCTCGACCTGTGTCCAAAAGCCAGCTAGTTATCGCCACTAAGGGGTTCTCTTCGTGCACCCACATCGGTGGAAAGGGCGCGTCGGACCTCGCTCCCTCTGTCCAGCCGCTTCACCCGCTCGTCCAGCAGCTCCACCTCAAAGGCATCGGTCAGCTGAGCCCAAAATGGTGTTTGGACGTCAGCGCGCGTGACGAAACCAAAGGCAATACGACAGGCTTCCGCCACAGGCAACACCGTTGACCACAGAAGATAGAAAGAAGTGCAACGAACAGCGTTCGTCGCGATCGAATCGATCTCTACTCTTGACAGGGCACTTCTCAATGGTGTTAGACGGCGCACCTAGGTAATCAGCAATACCACTCCAGCAAGTGCCAGTGATAGGAACAGCATGACTACCGCTCCACGAGCATGAGATCTCAGTTGGTGGACGTAGTCCCTGTAGCCTGCCATGCCTTCGGTATTCGGAATAACAAGTCGCTTCGGTGTAATCGTGCAGTAGATCAGCCAATCCACGACCACCAACTCGAAAACATTGGCAGTGAGAAGTACAGCCAAAATATGGCCAGTAAGGGCCAAGTACGAAACATCGCTGCCGTGCTGGTTCTTAAGTGCCAGGCCAAAAGCAAGAGGAATCCCAATCACAAGAGCGATCACCGGGAGGAAAAAGAACAGCGCCTGTAGCTTCTCCGCTGTCGTGAGCGGTGGGACCGTGTCCTGGATGTCCTTTGGCAAATCGTTGCGGGCAAAGCGAGGATTTAAGAATACAGCCAGCAATAATATGAGCGAGGCTAGTACAGAGAGAAGCGTTCCGTAGACAACAATGCCACCGATGTCGAGCATCGCAGACTCTTGCACACAGAGCGCGTTAACCGCGCCGTCTAACGGATCTGCGTTTCACCTTCGCGGCAACGACCGCGCCCCACCACGGGCGCGGCCCGGCCGCGGAACGTCCCTGAAAAGAGTCTAAGGACTAACCACCGATGGCGCCCGCATCAGGTGCAAACGCTTGCAAACGCTGGTTAGGCGGCGCGACTGGCACGGCAAACATGGAATGTTGCTCACGAGTCAAACGGATTCTCGTCCGCACTGGGGCCGTAGATCGCTGGCACCGGCACCTCCAGCTGTCGGAGGTACACCACCAGCTGTCCTCGGTGATGGTACCAGTGGTTGAACATCATCGACCGCACCATAGCGATACGCGGAGCCGCAAGGATCTCCCGCTTTCCCTCAGTGGCTCGCCATACCGTTGTGGCTGCTTCGTCATCAAGTCGACTCAGCCACTCCGCAGCAGCAGCGGCACTTGCTTCCAACAATGGTATGAGGTCAGCGGCTGAGGATAACACCGGAGCCTGATACTCAAATCCCTCGAAATCGAAGCTGTCTTGAGATAACAATTTGGCTAAGTCACCGGGAATTGTGGCAACGTGCAGGGCAAGCTCCCCAAGCGTCACCGACTTCGGGTGTGGCCTCCACGAAAGGTGACCGTCGGGAACCCGCTCAAGCAGGCGGCGCGTCGATTGCGCCTCCTGCTCCAACTCCGCAAGCAAAGGTTCTGCTATACGACTCATCATATCGATCTCGGCTTTCTGTAGCGAAAGGCTTAGCCGTCGTACCCGCGCCGCCTAACGGTTAGCGTTTCAGCTGCGCCGTCAGGAACGAGCGGCGCAGCTGCGAACAAAGGCAATCAGCTCGTAGCCACCACGACCACGGATTCACAACCACCACGGCGCGGAGGAAGTCGCCCGATCAGGGCGCAGCGTCAGCTGCAAACGCTTGATTCTATGAAAGCGACTGGCCTCGCCATGATGAAAAACGTAGCGTCGCTTTGCCAAGAGATGCATGCGCAGTCATCACAGGAGGCCAGCCATGTACTATGCAGGTATCGATGCCCATCTAAACTACGTCCATATCGCTGTGTTGGACAGATTCGGTGTGATGGCCCTCGAGTCCAGGATCTCCACAACCGAGCCCGAGCGCCTGCTCGAGGCACTGGCGCCGTTTCGGCCGCTGGAAGTCGTGGTGGAGACCTGTCCCTTCTGGCCCTCGATTCACGATCTCCTCGTCCCGGCTGGGATCGGCTTCCATCTTGCCCACGCCAAGGAACTCCGAAGCATCGCCACCGCACCGCAGAAGAATGATGCCGTGGACGCCGAGCTGCTGGCACGGATGCTCCTCCCGGGGCTGATCCCGGAGGCGTATCCGCGACCGGCTCACCAACGTGAACTCTTGCGGCTACTGCGACATCGCGTGGCGCTGGTCCGTCAGCGTACCGGTCTGGCCGGGCGCATTCACTCTCAGCTCCACCAACAAAGATTGAGCCTGCCGCCTGAGAAGCTGCTGCGCGCTGAGGCGCGTGAGTGGCTGCAAGAGATCGCCTGGCCACGGCTCACCGAAGAACAACGGGCGCTGGTCACCACGCACTTTGAGCTGATCGATCAACTCACACCGTTGATCCGTGTCCTCGATCGGAGGATCGAGAGCACGGCCGCCGCACTGCCCGCCGCACAGCTGCTGGCGACCATCCCGGGAGTCGGTTGGAGATCCCGGCACCAGCCTGTCGCCCGCGGCCCTGGATCATACGCTCGGTCGACACAGTGCCGAAAGGACCCCAAGGACGATCCGCCGATGCCCCGATGCAGGAATCTCTCGACCCGCGATCGCTCAACCGCCGAATCCCCGCACGCCGCGCAGAGATGCGAGAAGACGCTGGCGATCGCCCAACGGCTCCTC
Organism: uncultured Gemmatimonadota bacterium; assembly: GCA_964348165.1. Lineage (GTDB taxonomy): Bacteria > Gemmatimonadota > Gemmatimonadetes > Palauibacterales > KS3-K002 > CAYGAJ01. The sequence continues at coordinate 4,592 of CAYGCC010000345.1, forward strand.
GCGCACCGGAATTCCAACACGATCACTCCCGACTGGCGTATCAGAAAATTCCTCAAAACTTCAGAGAAAATTCAACACGCCGCGAGTAAGTTTTGTTTAGGTGGGCGCGCCTGATCGACCGACGGTGGTCGGCGAAGGCTCGCCGGGAGGGGTGGAGCGGAGGCGACGTGCGCAGGGCAGCCCCGGATGGTGCGGCCATGTGGTACGGTCGAGATATCTCGTCGCGAAGCGCGACGGTACTGGAAACCAGGTGTCAGCGTCCGCGTCAGGCAACGGACTGGCCAACGCCTTCTCGTCCAGGCGACGCATCGCGTCCCGCAGCCGCTTGCTCGCTTCTCTGAGGGAACCGAGGAGCGCAGACTTGCTGGACCGCGGCGAGGCCTCAGCGGCGGGTACACTCCCGTAGCCAAACCGCGATTCCCAATCGCTTGGCAGCCATCGCTCGACACCCAGCTCACCCGCGATCTCCTGGCAACTGAAGATAATGTGGCCGAGGGTCCACGCCGCATGGTTTGGTGCGCCCGGTGGCTGCGACACGATGTCCTCATCCGACAGATCCGCCACCTGCTTCTCGATGAAGTTGACCGTGTACTCGAAACTGCCGATCAGTTCCGATAGCATCGCGTCACCTCACTGTCCGTCCAACGGTTGGCGCCTGATCTGTGAGCGCACCGATTACGGTGGGCACCGGCTCGAGCGTAAACACCGCGATGGTCAGGGAGGGGCGGGCAGTTGTCATCGCCGCCGGCTCACCGGCAGCCCTCGAGTTGCGGCCGACTCGCCAGACATATCAACCATCTTTTCCTCTGTTCGGCAGCGGCGCCAGACCATGCTGGATACCGACCCCCGCCCGCCCCAGTGCTCCAAGCGCTTGTTTGATGGCTGCTGGAGGTCGTATAGTCGGCTGTGACCGCGGGGTCGGCCGGCCCTGGACGTGCGCTCGACGGAGGAACGATGAGATGATGGGATCGGTTGCGGTCTACGTCGGGCTGCTCGCGACACTCGTGGCGGCCGTGTCGCTGGTCCGTCCCGTGGCGCTGCTGCGCGTGCGAACACGCAAGGCGGCGCTCGGTTTGGGAGGCGTCGGCCTGGCGCTCGTGGCGGTCGGCATGATGCTGCCGACGGGCGTCAGGAACGCTGCGACGACGGAATCCCTGCTCGACGAATGGATGCCGCAATGGCAGTTCGGGGAGGTTCACTCGCTCCCTGTGCGGGCAACGATCCAGAGGGCGTGGCAGGCCGTTCACGAGGTGACCGGCGACGAGATCGCGCTGATGCGCACCCTCATGTGGCTGCGTCATCCCCGCTGGCCGTGGGGCGAGCGGCAGCCGGAGGACGCGGGGTGGGAACGACCGATTGTCGAAGTCGCAACGGCTGGCGGGTTCCACGTGCTGGCTCGGTCCGCCGAGTCGCAGGAGTGGCGGGAACTGGTGCTGGGCACGGTCCTGCTCGGGGATGGGGCGACGCAGCCGCCCGTGGAATCGGCGGACGCCTGGCGCCAGTCGCTGCTCGGTCGGCCAGGCAACACCGTGGCCGCGATCAACTTCCGCGTGCAGGACGAGGGTGGGGGATGGGTGCGGGTCACCACCGAAACGCGGGTCGCCGCCACCGACGCGTCCACGCGGCGGCGCTTCACCCGCTACTGGCGCCTGATCTATCCCGGCAGGCGGCTGCTGCGCCACACGTGGCTGCGAGCGATCCGCAAGCGCGCGGAGCTGGACGTGGATACGCACACGGCGGGCGTTCGTGCCTCCCTGCTCTACGCTGTCAGTTCCGGGGCGCCCGGCAAGTGGCAACCGACGCAGACGGAGATCTTCGCCCTCGATCCCGAAAGCCAGGCCTCCCGGCCGGTCTTTTCCGACGCCGGCGAGGGATTCCTCCTGCTCCCACCGCTGCGGAGCGGCATCCCAGGAACGCTCCTGGTCACGAACGGCACGCGCGTCTTCGGGTTCGGCCGGACGCGCGGCGGTGGGCAGGCCGACGATGCGGGTGCGCTCTATGAGATCTCCACCGACGGTTCGAACCGGGCGCGCGAGGTGTGCCGAGTGCTGGGGCAACAGCGAGCCCCGCGCAACGTCTTCGTGAGTCCGTTGGGGGACAAGATCGGCTACATCAACGACATCCGAGCGCGCTGGGTGCTGTTCATTCACGAGACCACCGGTGGCCGGCTGCTCCACGAGATCCCGCTGGAGCCGATCCTGCTGGACGGCTTCGTGCGCACCATCGGGTGGATGCCCGACAACGAGCGGATCTTCCTCACCGGGGAGATCGGTGACGTGCACGTGACGTCCGAGGAATCCTATCCGCGCGCGGGCAGCTACGTCATGCGGGAAGACGGCGGTGACGTGCAGCCGGTTCCGGATGCCGTTGACGGCGCGACGGTGCGCCAGGGGTTTCGGGCGCTGGACGACACGCCGCCGTCGATGCTCGGCGTGCTGCCGGACGGCCGCTACCTGTTTGCGGAGCTGCAGTTCGGCAGTGGCGGCCGCACGCCGAGGACCTTCTACTACGCGGCCGACCCCGTGACCGGGACGCGGGCGGACCTACCCGGCAGCGGCGACGTGCTGGCATCCAGCAGCTTCTACTGGTCCAAGCTGTCCCCGCGCGATGGCCGGATGCTGGCGTTTTCGGCCGTGGACCCGGACGGCGAAGTGGTATGGGTGCTGGACCTGCACACTGGGGCGTCCACCCGGGTCATGACCCATCCGGCGGAGCCACTGGGGTTCCCCTATCTCACCATCATTGGCTGGTACGAGCATTGAGCGGGGCGGGCCGACCGGCGCCCCCACGCCACGCACTCGGCCAGGGCGTTCAGGTCGCCGTTTGCGAGCTTGAGCACGGCGAGTTGTACGCGGGGCGAGCAGCCATCGCGAAGGGCAGCGAGCTCCCGCCGCGCGGGCGGCCGCATGGTTGCGGCAAAGTCGCGACGGATGTCCCGCGCGACATCGGCTTCATCAACCGTGGAGATTGGCTGTTCGCACATGCTCGGCGGCTGCCAACGGTCCGCGCTTGAGCTGCGGGCGTTGGGCCCGCGAAGTCTGATCATCTTTTCCTCGCACTGATCGCCCTTCACCCCGTCGGGCGTCGCGCCAGTGTCAGTGTCGCCGCGCCACAGACACCCCCGAGACAGCCACTTGCGACGAGGGCCACCAGCGGAAGTCGCCAATCGTAGAGCTGCAGACCGACGGGCATGCGGAGTACGTCAATGAGCGTGAGAGCGGTCGGGACCGTCATGGCTCCCAAGGCGCCCCAGACGGTGGTTCGGGCAAGCGACAGCTCGCCGAGACTGTGGCGGCGCTCGGTGACTCCCAGAATGAGGGCAAACGCGGCGCCACTCATCCCGCCCCACACCGTCCAAGCCGTCAAGAACAACGGTACCGAGACCGGCCGGCTGATGACATCCGAAGGCTGCGGCGGAGAGGCAGCGGCGTACAAGGCGACCGCGAGCCCGATCGGAAGCCATACCAGGGCCCACATGAGAGCGATGCCAAGGGCGGCACGAAGCACGCGAAGCGTGGCTAGCCTCCAGGAAGAGAGTGATGGGCCGGCCGGCGGTCGACGCATGACCTGCGGGCGACCTGCGTGCTGGCCAGACCTACGGGTGAACGTATTGGTGTCAACGCCAAGCGCCCTGTCAATCCCGTTCCTCTGAAAACGTCCTCACGTCCACACCTTCAGCCCGCGCGCGCTCGGCTGGTCCATGCGCTCGTGATGCCGCCGCCTGGATGGCGCTTCACGTGCGGGCGGTGGCGAACCCGAGTTTCAATCCGCCCCCAGGAACCGGCCTATGTCCGCGGTCTCTGATGCGGTCGCTGACGCGCTGGTCAACCGTCCGGCCCCGGTCCGCGGGAGTTCGCTCCCGCGCAGCGTTGCGAAACAGCCAGGCCGATCCGAGAAACAGCGCGACGAAGAACCCATTGAGACCCAGGATCTCGCCGACGGAGCTATACGGGGCCTGGTGCATCCCCGCGAGGAGCGCGATCACGGCGACCAGCGCCTGAGCCAGTTTCACGGTGACCGAGCTTCGATGTTCCTGTCCACCTAACGGCTCGCGCATGACCTGCGAGCGACCAGCTCGCGAGCCACACCGATTGGTGACCGTATTCGAATAAATGCTAGGCGCATCAACATCAAGTCCTTTGAATCGTACGCGCTCGCCAGGTCCATGCGCCTGTTAGGCACCACCGGGGTACGGACCGGGTACATAGTAACAAAGTAGACCGGGGACATAGGTAACACTCCGGGTTAACCTCGGGCACCACTGCGGAGGTGCCCATGCCCTGGAGAGAGACGAGTTCTATGACCCAACGGCGTG
>CAYGCC010000346.1:0-2026 GCA_964348165.1 uncultured Gemmatimonadota bacterium
CGATGAGCAGGGCGACGGCGAGAAGCAGCGTCAGGGTGTTGAGCAGGAAGCGCTTGCCGGTATGGGTCGCCTCCGCCTCCAGGAAGGCGAAGGGCTGGACCACTTCGAGCACGCCGGCGACAGTACCGACGGAGTCACGAATCGGACGCAGATAGGAGTAAACGCGCTCCTCGCCGATCTCACGCTCGAACCCGGCGTCCGCGCCGCTCGCCAGCAACTGGGCGAGCCGCTCCTCGGCCACGGGGTCGCCGGGGCGCAGCTCCCGGGACAAGTACAGCGGCCGACCAACGCGATCGTAGACGATCACGCCGTAGACCGTGGGCTCGCTGCTCAGACCATCGATCAACGCCTGTACGTTCTCGAGCTGGCCGGCTTGGAAAGCATAGTCGAGCGCCGCACCCAGGGCCGCCGCGTAGGCCCGGGTCTCGCTCCGCGCCTGCGAGGCGAGCGTCTGCTGTCGGTGCGCGACAGCCCAGGCGGCGTAAACCAGCATCACGGCGGCGACGGTCGGCAGCAGGGCCGCCAACAGTCGCGTACTGAGCTTCATCGAGTGCGTTCCCTCAACAGCAAAGGCGGCCGCTCGGCCGCCGAGTGCATCTAATAATGCCGGTGGCCGTCGGCAGTCAATGGGCCGTGCCCGCGACGAGCGCTTGCCCCCGTCGTCCTACGATCTAGTTTGCGATTCGGCCCCGAAATTCTCCCGCCCAGCCCTAGGCGAGGCGATGATGAAACGCAATGTGGTGACTGCCCTGCTCCCTATTCTCACGCTCTTGGCGTGCGGCGAAGCTGACCTGCAGCGCCAGGTGGACGACTATCTGGCCGAGTACGCCAGCACGATGCAGGACTTGTACTACGAGGCCAACCAGGCCGAGTGGGCATCGAACACCCGCATCGTCGAGGGGGACACGACCAACGCCGCGCGCACGCGCCGCGCCCAGGAGGCGCTGGCCGCGTACGTGGGGAGCGTCGAGAACATCGAGCGCATCCGCGGCTACCTGCAGGCGGCCGACCAGCTGACCCCGCTTCAGCTCCGTCAGCTGGAAGCGATGCTCTACACCGCCGCCAACCAACCGGGCACTGTACCCGAGCTGGTCGCCGAGCGCATCGCCGCCGAGACCGAGCAGGTGGAGACGCTGTACGGCTTCGAGTTCAAGCTCGGCGCGCAGCCGATCACGCCCAACGAGATCGACCAGAAGCTGCGGACCTCCACGGACCTGAGCGAGCGCCGGGCGGTCTGGGAGGCCTCAAAGGCCGTCGGGCCGCCGCTCAAGCCCGGCCTGATCGAGCTGCAGCGGCTGCGTAACGAGACGGTGCGGGCGCTAGGCTACCCCGACTACTTCACCTACCAGGTCTCCGAGTACGGGATGACCACGCCCGAGATGCTCGAACTGGCCGAGTCGCTGGTCGAGGGTACGCGCCCGCTCTATCGCGAGCTGCACACCTGGGTCCGCCACGAGCTGGCGCGGCGTTACGGTGTGCCGGTGCCCGAGCTGATACCGGCTCACTGGCTGCCCAACCGCTGGGCTCAGGATTGGACGGCGCTGGTGCGCGTCGAGGGCCTCGACCCCAACCCGGCGCTGAGCCAGAAGTCTGCCGAATGGGTGGTCCAGCAGGGCGAGGAGTTCTACAGGAGCCTGGGGTTCAGGCCGCTGCCCCAGATCTTCTGGGACAGCTCGTCGCTCTACCCGCTAACGCCCGACGCGCCCTACAAGAAGAATACCCACGCCTCGGCCTGGCACCTGGACCTGGACAAGGACATGCGCTCGTTGATGAGCGTCGAGCCCAACCGTGACTGGTGGGAGACGACGCTTCACGAGCTAGGACACATCTACTACTACATCAGCTACTCGCGGCCCGACGTGCCGCTGGTACTGCGCGAGGGCGCCAACCGCGCCTACCACGAGGGGATCGGCAGCCTGATCGGGCTCGCCTCGCTGCAGCGTCGCTTTCTCGCCAACCGCGGCCTCGTCCCCGCCGACGCCGAGGTGGATCAGACCGCGCAGCTTTTGCAGGAGGCGCTCAATTA
>CAYGCC010000347.1:0-4042 GCA_964348165.1 uncultured Gemmatimonadota bacterium
CAGCAGCGAGTTGGAGCGCGGCACGGTCTCGATCCGAGCCGTGGGGCTGGCGAGCTGTTGCAGCACGGCCAGGGCTTCATCGGCGCGGATGAACTGGAAGGGGACGATTTGGGTGATGAGCCCCAGGGGCGGCGGAGACGGGAGTTCCTTTCCAAAGTAGATCGGACCCGGCGCCGGCGCCTTCTCGGCCGGCAGGACTTCAGCCACCGGCCCGCGTTGCACCAGCACCAGGCCCTCACTCTCGAGGATCGCCTCGAGCACGGCGCCCACCTGGTCGATGGGAACCGGCGCCGGCGTCGTGTAGGTCACGCGCTTGGCCGGGACTTCCTCGCTCAACAGGACGTTCACACCCATCACCGTGGCCAGAGAGCGGACGACGTCACGGATGTCGGCGTTGACGTAGTTGAGTCGCATGGCCTGCTGCGCGGAGGCCGGCGGAGCGACGGCGTGGCCCAGAGCCACGAAGCAGAGCAGCGCCGCGGCGTGCCGGGTGTATCGTTGCAGGGTCGGCGAACTCACGGGGACCTCCGGCTCGATGTCGGTAGGGTGAGAATGGTGCGGCCGGCGGGACCCTCCAGCACCACGGCGGTGTCGGCGATGGACACCAGACGCGCGTCGCCCACGCGGTCGCCGGGGCGGTAGACCTCAGCCCCCGGAATGGCGGGATCGGCATCGATCAGTGCCACGGCGCCCGTCGGGCCGACCGCCACCCCGTAGAGGCGAAGCGCCGGCACGGTACGCGCGGGAGTTCTGACCGGGGCGACGACCTCAGCCAGCTCCGGCGGGACGTAGCGCGTAGGCGGCGGCCTGCGGTCGCGGCTGAACACGTTGGTGCGCACGATACCCTGGTAGGAGAGCAGCGCTTCCGCCCGCTCGCTGCCGCTGGGCTCGGCCGCGGGCTCGTTCACCGTGACCGGCGGAGCCGGTACCGGAGCCACGCTGGCTGGTGCTAACCGGAGTACGAGCCCGCTCAGAGCCAGGAGCCCGGCCAGAGCATAAAGCACTCGAACCGAGTCGGCCCTCACGCCGCGTCCTCCTCGGTCGCATGGAAGGCGTAAAGCCGCACCGACCAGCTCAGTAGCTGCGATTCGGTGCGCGCTCGGGTAATAGCGCCGCCGGCGCTCGCGCTCACTCGCAGCTCATCGAGGACCAAAAGCTTCTCGCCGTTCTGCAGGTAGAACAGAAAGTCGACCAGCCCGTATACGTCACCCCGCACGGTCAGCCGCAAGCCGACCGTGGTGAGGCCCGACGACTCCGCCTCCAGCTCGCGAACCACATCGACCCGTTCGAGCCGAACCCGGCTGCGGTCCGCGTAGCCTTTGACCAGAGACTGAAGGCTCGAGGCCGCGAGGTCCGGGGTCTGACCGACCAATAGGCGGCGGGCGCGGTGCTCTCGGCTGCTCTCCAGCTCGGCGACGACCCGATCGAGCGCCGCCTCGCTCTCGACTACCGCTTCCAGACGGCCCGCCTGCTCGGCCAGCGCCGCGATGCGCGACTCGCGCTCCGACCAGCGGCGGGCGAAGGGGAGGACGCCGTAGACCGTGATCAGCGCGACGGCGCTCAGGATGGCGCCGCCCGCGACCACCCGGCGCTCGCGCCGGTCAAGACGCGCGTACCACCCGAAGAGCCAGTGAGAAGTTCTCATACGTCTCGCTTCCGATCCGTGCGCGGCTCGTCGCCGCACGAAAACGCACGTCCTGGAACCGTGGATCGTTCTCGAACAGCGGGATGAGCATGGCCGCGTCCCGGGCGTATCCGTCGATCTCCCAGTCGTCTCCCGAAGCCCGAATCGAGCGGATCCAGGCGCCCTCCGGCAGTCGGCCGCTCAGCTCGAGCAGCGCCCCTAGCAGGTCAGGCCTCGCGGCCTCGATCTCCGAAACCGCCTGGCTTAGCTGGCTCAGCGCCCGCGCGCGTTCCTGCAGGGCGAGGGCCGGGGCCGCCCGGCTTCGCAGCTCGGCGACGCGTCCCTCCTGCGTGGATTCGGCGCGCGAGCGGTAGGCGTCCAGAGAGGTGAGCGCGAAGAGAGTCGCGGCGGCGCAAACGAGAGCCGACGTCGCCAGCCGTGTGCGCCGGCGACGAACGATCCGGCGCTCCAGATCGGGGACGAGCAACGACTCGCGCCAACCGCGACCGGCGTCCAGCGCCGCCCCGTAGGCGGTGAGGTAGGCCGGGTCCAGCTCGGGGAGGCCGGGCGCGGGTCCCACGTCGCCGTTGGGCAACCGGGCGGCCAGCTCGCGGCCGGTTTCCTCGTCCCAGGGGGTCAGATAGATGGCTCCCGTTTCCGCGCCCTCGGCGTCACGAACCAGTTCCTGCGCCAGCGCCTCCACCGCCTCGGGCAGCCGGCCGTAGAGCCGCCGCGCCCAGCGCAGGCGACCCTCCTGTAGCTGCAGCGCTTCCACGCCGTTGCCGCGCCCGTCGCGCAGGACCAGAGCGGTCCCCATCCGAACCCGGCTGATGGCGCGAGCGAGCGCCACGGGCGCCGCCTCGATCCGCTCGAGACGGCCCAGCGACCCCAGCGCGTCGACCCAGGCTGCCATCAGCGGCTCGCGCACGGCGAAGACCAGGTCGTCATCCTCGCGCACAGAGAACGCCAACTCGGCGCCGCGCACCGCGAAGAAACGGTCGGGCTCCAGGGTCAAGATGCGGCGCTTCTCTTCCAGCGGCAGCGGCGGTAGCCGCACGCGCTTCACATGCAGCAACGCCAAGTCAACGGCCGCCGTCACGTGACGCGCTGGTCCCAGGTGCTCGCGCAGGGCGGCCGCTGCCTCGGCGGGGCTCTCCGGGTCCCAGGAGACCTCCAGCGTCCGGATCCGCGTCCGCGGAAAACCGCTCAGGCGGACGGCGCGAACGACTCGCGGCCCCAGCTCCAGACCCAGCCAGGAGCTCACCGGTGCGGCTCCTCTCGGCCACGAGCGTGCGGGTCTTTCGCGGTTCGATTCAGCCAGGAGGGGCGACGTGCGCTCATTCGCAGTCCTGCACCTCTTTCTCTTCGATGAATGTCACCGGGGCGTCGCGGGCCTGTACGCGCACCGCGGTGACCGGCGCGGTGAACGCCTGCGTGAGAAAGCAACCGCTGCCTGGCGCGGTCTCACGCACGACCACGACGAGGCCGTCGTTCTCTTGCCGCACTTCATCGATGGCGATCGCATAGCCGCCGGTACCGCGTTGTCCCATGGCGGCGACGATGACCATCTCGCGGCCGAAATCCACCGCCGGCGCATCGGGAGGCGGCGTGCGCGCGCCGACGATCTCGTCCCAGAGGACGCGCCAGCTGGCCGCATCACGGACGACGAGGCGCCGGGCGTCGGCGATACCGCTGTAGACCTCGGTGAACAGCGTTTCCATAATCACGCTTTGGTCGACGCTGGGCGTCTCTTGCGATTGCGATGGACGGGCGCGGCAAGCCGCCAGGGCCGGAAGCGCGAGCAGCAGAGCGATCCAGAGACGCGTGGCGGTCCTCCCTCGTGTTTGTCTCTGCCTTGTCCAGACTAGTCTTAGGGCCTACCTGGGAACGTGGCAAGTAGCGCGCCAGCCCGTGCGCCGCCATGACGGTTCACCGCGTTGACACCCCATCCGCCGGCACCCATTTTCACCACGTTTCACTGCCTCGGCGCCCTCCTCGGAACCGCGAAGTCCCGCCTCGAACCCGTCTCTTCCGCGGCGACCGCAAGCAGGTTCGGGGACGTGGGGGCACCGGCGAAGCTAAGGTGTGCAGAGTGAGCCGTTATAGCCTTTCGACGATTCATCACGGCGCGCGGGTCCGCCACGGCGGCTTTACGCTGGTCGAGGTGATCGTCGTGCTCGTCTTGCTGGGGCTCGCCGCGGCGCTGGCCGCACCCGCCTTCCTGGGCCGCGAGCCGGCGCCCGAGTCGCAGCTCGCCGTGATCGTTCGTGGCGCCCGGGAGCTGGCGGAGCGCCGCGGCGAGATCGTGCACCTGCATGTGGGCTCAGCGGGCGAGTGGTGGGTCGAGGGCGCCGCGTCGCCGAGCGCGGGCACGCTGGCCGAGGGCCGGCTGGATGACTTCGCGGGTCCGCGTTTCAC
>CAYGCC010000348.1:0-4114 GCA_964348165.1 uncultured Gemmatimonadota bacterium
GCGCTCAGACGCCGATCACGACCTCGCTACCGATCGGCAGCGGTACGACCTCGACGTGCGGGATGGTCCACTGCAGAGGTTGCAGCTCCTCAGCCCACTCCTCGATCGACTCCGCGTGCTCGGCCCACTCTTCGCCGAAGCGCTTGGCCCACTCCTCCAGGTGGGCGCTCAGCTCCTCCCAGTGGGCCTCCCACTCCTCGCACTCTGCGCCGACGCAACTTGAGGCCCTCTGGCGTTCCTCGAGCTCGACGGAGATCGTTCGGGGCTTGCGATCGCGTACGATCCGCACATCGACCGGTCCGGCCTCTCGATCCCGCAGAGCTCGCATCACGTCACCGGGGCCTTCCACGTCCTCGTCGGCGATCCCGACGATCACGTCGCCCGCCTTCAGACCCGCTCGCTGCGCCGGTGAGTCCTCGCGCACCGAGGTGATCAGGGCACCGTCTTCCACGCCGAAGTAGTCGGCCAGCTGATCGCCAAGGCTCTGGATGCTCACACCCAGGCGGCCGCGGCCGCCGACCGTGATCGCGTACCTGCGAAGGGCCTCCCCCTCGGGACCCACGTGCACGCGCAGTTCACGCGTGCGTTCGCGCAGCTCGTCCATTTGCTCACGCATGCGCTCGCGATCCTCGGGCGCGACGCGGAAGGCGCGCACGCCCTCCGGCCCCAAGAAAGCTTCGGCCATTCCTTCGCGCTCGCCCAGCGTGACGGTGACGTCGCGCGACTTGCCATCGCGGAAGACGCCCAGCCGAACGTTGCGCCCGGCCGGTGTCTCGCGCATGTGCCGCTGAAGCTGCGCAACTCCTTCTAGGCGTGCGCCGTTCCAGCTCACCAGCACGTCGTCCTCCTGGAGGCCCGCCTCCGCCGCGGGCGTGTCCTCCAGTACCTCCGAGACGAGCACGCCGTAAACCTCGGAGAGCCTCAGACGCTTCGCATCTTCGGCGTCGATGTCCTCGATGCGCACCCCGAGGTACGATCCGGCGGTCGCCTGCTGGACGTGCACGACCTGTCGCTGGAGCGTCTTGTTCTCCTTGTTCGCAGCCTCCTGAGCCGTGGCGATGTCCCGCGGCGTCACACTCAGCGTGAGGATCGCGACGGCCAGAGCCGCCGCCGTCCACAAGAGTTTTCTCTTCATCTCAGCCTCCGCTCGATTCGCGCTCCCGGGAAGCGCGGCCTCTTCCCGGCCCTGATCCCGCTTCGCTCGGTTCAGCCCCGTCCGGCCTGCTCTCGCCGTGCCCGAGGCACACCGACCCTACTCACCTGTTCGATGCTCTTGCCGGCGGTCGGGTTGCCCCGACGCGGCGGTGGAGGCACAGCGCTGCGTCAACCTGTGCAGGGCAACGTCCTCGACGGTGAGCGGGGTGAGCGCACCCGGCGCGCACTTGAGGTAACGGCCCCAGCTCGTCGCGCATCTTATAATAGGGGTATAGGGGGAGCCCATTTAGGGAAGCTGCAGGTGCGGCGGGTGGCCGTCGAGACTGTTCTGACCCGAAACCAGAGCCTCCCCGCTGGACCGTCACTGGGCTATAATTGCCGGAACAACCGGCTTCAATCGATAGAGACAGGTGGTTGAATGACGGCGCCGAGCAATAACCAGACATCCTCCTGGTTCTCGTCCTTTATCGCCGAGTTGAGGAGGCGGCACGTGGGGCGCGTGGCCATCGCCTACGCGGCCGGCGCCTTCGTGCTGCTGCAAGCCGGCGAGATCGTCCTTCCGGCATTCAGCGCCCCTGAGTGGGGGTTGCGACTCCTGGTCGTCCTGGTGCTGCTGGGCTTCCCCGTCGCGATGGCTCTGGCTTGGATCTACGAGATCACGCCTCGCGGCATCCGCCGGACCGCGGATCTAGAAGCCGCGGGGCCGGTCCATGATCGGCCGGGCCGGCTGATGCCCCGCGTCGCCTTGCTGGCGCTGACGATCGTGACGGCGGCCGCCGTGGGCTGGTGGCTGATGGTCTGGGAGACGCAAGCCCCGGGCGATGGCTTGATCACGAGCCCGGCGAGCACCAGCCTGAGCGGACCGGGCGCGGGATGGCCGGTGTCGTTCGATCCCGACGCTCCGATCCGCTCCCTCGCCGTGCTTCCTTTCGAGGACTTTTCAGCGGAAGCGCAGCCGCACTTCGCGGCGGGAATGCACGATGCGCTGATCCTCGAGCTCAGCCAGATCGAGGCGCTGAGGGTGGTCTCGCGTACGTCGGTGATGAAGTACGCCGGCACCACCCAGACGAGCCCGGAGATCGGGCGCGAGCTCGGCGTCCAAGCGATCATCGAAGGGTCGGTAACCCGGGCGGCTGATCGCGTCCGGATCACCGTGCAGCTTATCGATGCGCGGACCGACGAGCACATCTGGTCGAGATCCTACGACGGCGATCTTTCCGATATCATTGCGCTGCAAGGCCGGGTGGCTCGCGAAATCGCACAGGAGGTCGAGCTGGAGCTTTCTCCGGAGGATGAGACGCGTCTCGCTCAGGCAGCGACGGTGAAACCCGAGGCGACCGATGCCTACTGGCGCGGCCGTTACGAGCAGTCGAAGGGTACACCCGAGGGGTACGAGGCGGCGATCCGGCATTTCCAGGAAGCGGTGGACAAAGACTCGACGTTCGCCCCGGCTTACACGGGACTGGCGGGCGCCCAGCTCCTGGTGGGTGGCGATGATTCGTTGAAATTGATCCGGCTGCTGCCGGAAGCAGTCGAGGCGGCCGAGAAGGCGGTCATTCTGAGCGCTAACTCCCCGGAAGCTCAGGCTGTGATGGCCGAGGTCAAGACGCGTTTGGGCGAAGCGCAGGCGTACGCGTATCAACACGATGTCGTTCTCGACTCGCTCGGGGTGAGGGTTGACAGCCTGAGGGTCAAAGTCGAAGCACCTGCGGTCATCAACGAGGAGTGGCTCCAGGATGTGACGCAGTTCGGCGAGCAGATGCGCAGGCTGTATGTGACCAGCCAAACCGAGCGCGTCGCCTCGCTGTCGCAGGAGCGTCAGGTACACGTCGCTCGCCAGCTCGAATCACTCGGGGAATACGATCGGGCAAGGCAGTTTCTGCGCGGGAGCCTCGAGCGAGACCCGACGAATCTGGAGGCGTGGTCCGAGCTCGAGCGCCTCCATGCGATTCGCGGTGACTATCAGGGTTCTGTCGAGGTTCGCACTGAACGCGTTGCGCGGAGCGGTGAGAGTCGGGAGGCGGCCGCCGCCGCGGTCGAGCTGCAAAAAGCTGTCGCCGAAAGCGGAGCCAGAGGCTACTGGGAACAGCGTCTTAGAGAATTCGTAGCCAAGGAAAGGCGCGGCGAGCCGTTCTCGCAGGTGGACTATGCGACGGCCTTGCTCGCCCTCGGCGACCATGATGCCGCCCTCGTACGCCTGGGGCGCGCCTACGAAGCGCGGGATCGCAAGATCAGCTCGCTCTTTCACGATCCCATCTGGGATCCGGTCCGGGGCGATCCGCGTTTCCGTTCGCTTCTCAAGAAAGTCCGGGCGACACCCTGGCCGAAGCCGCCGCCACCCCCGCGCCGTTGAGGCGGTGGATGCGGTCCAGAGTCGGGAAGCCGCCTGACTGTCTCCGCCGGAGGAGCTGACCCGATGGTCGCTTACGTCCCTACGCCGCGACACGTCTCGCAGGCGTCGCCGCAGTCTCAGGAGCTGGCTCACAAGCTCGAGAGCGTTATTCGCGAGTATCGGCAGAGCCATCCGCGCCTGAGCGACAGCGAGCTTCAGCTGGCGATCCAGTTGGCGGCGTCGCGAACTGGTGCGGGCATCCAGCGCGCGCGGAGGATCCTGGTTCTGCTACTCGCCGCGGGCGTCGCCGCGCTGCTCGGCGCGCTCTTGTTCCTGCAGGCCGCAGGATAAACCGCGGCGCATCGGACGTTTCGAGCAGTTGCCCGCCGGCCGCCCGCGCCCGACGTGTCGACGAATCACTGCCTGAAACACTGCTTTTCAGCACGACGTACTGACTTGTGTGGGCGGCGTTCATAATCTGAAAAAGCTCCAGAGTATTAGCCATGAAGAAACGATGGTGGTTCGGCGTCGGGATCGTCCCGATCGCCGTCATCAGCGGGGTCATGCTGAGGCCGCGTGGGGATGACATTGCGAATGGATCTCCAAACCTGAGGACTGCGGAGGTCA
>CAYGCC010000349.1:0-2743 GCA_964348165.1 uncultured Gemmatimonadota bacterium
GGCATACGGCTTCGCAGAGGCCGACATGGATCGGCCGATCTACCTGCACGGCGTCCTCGGTCTCGATACGGCGACGATGCGTGAGATCATGCAGGTGGTGCGGCGCTACTACTGCGGAACCATCGGGCTCGAGTTCATGCACCTGCAGGATCCCGACCAGAAGGCGTGGATACAGCTGCGGATGGAGGGCGTGCTGCAGCGCACGCGTCTGAAGAAGGAGCGGAAGCTGGAGATCCTGGAGCGGCTCACCGCCGCCGAGACTTTCGAGCGGTTCCTGGACCGGAAGTACACGGGGACGAAGCGCTTCGGCCTTGATGGCAGCGAGTCCACTCTCCCCGCCCTGGAGACCATCGTGCAGATGGGCGTGGAGACGGGAATTCGCGAGATCGTCATCGGGATGGCGCACCGCGGCCGGCTGAACGTGCTGGCTCACGTGATGCAGAAGCCGCTGGCCGCCATCTTCCACGAGTTCCACGGCGGTGCCGTCAGCCCGGAGGAGGTGGGCGGCTCGGGCGACGTCAAGTACCACCTGGGCACCTCTACAGATCGCACGATCAACGGCAAGCCGATTCACCTCTCCCTCGTTCCGAATCCGTCGCACCTCGAGGCGGTCGATCCGGTGGTGGTGGGGAAGGTGCGCTCCAGCCAGAAGCAGCGAGGCGACGATCTCCGCTGCCACGTGATGGGGTTGCTGGTTCACGGCGACGCCGCCTTCGCCGCTCAAGGCGTGGTGGCGGAGACGCTTCAGTTCACCGAGCTGGAGGGATACGAGACGGGCGGCGTGATCCACTTCATCATCAACAACCAGATCGGGTTTACCACCAACCCGATGGCGGCCCGCTCCAGCCCCTACCCATCGGACCTGGCGAAGGCGGTTCAGGCGCCGATCGTACACGTGAACGGCGACGACCCCGAGGCGGTGGTGGCGGCGGCCAGCTTCGCCGTCGAGTTCCGCCAGATCTTCAAGCGCGATGTCGTGGTCGACATGTATTGCTATCGGCGTTTCGGTCATAACGAAGCCGATGAGCCCGCCTTCACCCAGCCGCGCATGTATCGGCGCATCAAGGAGCACCCGACCACCCGGCAGATCTACGCCGACCGCTTGATCGCCGAGGGTATCACGACGCAGGAAGACGTCGACGCGCTGGTGAAGAGTTGGGAGGAGCGATTGGAGAAAGAGTTCGCGGCCTCTGCGGACTACGAGCCCACCGAAGCCGATTGGCTGCAAGGGCCCTGGGCCGGCCTCGAGCCCGGCGCGGACGACGGTGGCCGGGATGGCGACACCGGCGTCGCGATCGAGGTGTTGAAAGAAGTCGGGTCAACCCTTACCCAGGTCCCCGAGAACTTCAACGTCCACCGTAAGCTCGTCCGGCAACTCAAGACGAAGCGGGAGATGTTCGAGTCGGGCGAAGGGATCGACTGGGCCACGGCCGAGGCGTTGGCCGTCGGCTCTCTGCTCGTCGAGGGGCACCCGGTACGCCTTTCCGGAGAGGACAGCAACCGCGGCACCTTCTCGCAGCGCCACGCCTCCTGGGTCGACCAGGAGAGCGAGCAGCGCTACGTGCCGCTCAATCATATCCGTGAAGAGCAGGAGAAGTTCGAGGTCGTCGACAGCCCGCTCAGCGAGTTCGGCGTCCTCGGCTTCGAGTACGGATACGCGATGGACGAGCCCTGGGCGCTGGTCCTTTGGGAGGCCCAGTTCGGCGACTTCGCCAACGGCGCGCAGGTGGTCATCGACCAGTTCATCGCCGCCGGCGAGTCGAAGTGGCTGCGCATGTGCGGGCTGGTGCTGCTGCTCCCCCACGGTTACGAGGGCCAGGGCCCGGAGCATTCGTCGACGCGCCCAGAGCGCTTCCTGCAGCTCTGCGCCGAGGACAACATCCAGGTGGTCAACTGCACGACGCCGGCCAACTACTTCCACGTGCTGCGCCGTCAGCTGCACCGCAACTTCCGCAAGCCGCTGGTCATCATGACCCCGAAGTCGCTGCTCCGACATAAGCGAGTGGTCTCGAGGCTGGAAGACTTCGGACCCGGAACGCGCTTCCATCGCATCCTGGAAGACGTCGACTTGCCGTCATCGCCCGAACAGGCGCGGCAGCTGGTCCTGTGCAGCGGCAAGGTCTACTACGACCTGCTGGAGAAGCGGGAGGAGCTTGGGCGAAGCGACGTGCACCTGCTGCGGCTCGAACAGCTCTACCCCTTCCCGGCAGACACGCTCGCCAAAATCTTGGGGCGGTACCCGGGCGCGCGTCTCGTCTGGTGCCAGGAAGAGCCGCGCAACATGGGCGCCTGGACCTTCGTGCGCGAGCGGATCGAGCAGGTCGCGCTGGTAGCTGGCTGCCACTACCCGGAACCCAGCTACGTCGGCCGCCGCGAGTACGCTTCACCGGCGACCGGGCTTCACGAGCGGCATCAGGCTCAGCAACAGCGGCTGGTCGAAGAGGCGTTGAGCGTCGGCGAAGCGCCGACCGAGCCGACGGCGGCACGAGGCAGGAAGAAGGTTGGCGGAAAAGGCGGGAAAAGATCACCCAAGCGGGAGGGCTGAGCTGATCGTGGCGCGACAGTTCATCAATTCAGACCAGCAGGAACGAGTTGCGAGATGGCTATAGAGGTCGTGGTACCGAACCTGGGCGAGTCGATCACCGAGGCCACGGTGGGGACGTGGCTCAAGAAAGCTGGTGATGCCGTCGCCGCGGATGAGACGCTCCTGGAGCTGGACACCGACAAAGCGACGCTCGAGATC
>CAYGCC010000350.1:0-1999 GCA_964348165.1 uncultured Gemmatimonadota bacterium
GATGCGCTTCCGGCAGGCGCGCACCCGTGAGTCACGCCAACAGGATATCGACTTTCGAATGAAGTTTGCCCAGGGCCCCGGCGGTTGGCGCCTCGAGGCCCTGGGCGCCCGCCGCTAGCTGCCAGGGCTGAAGAAGAACTCCAGGCCCACGGTGATCAGGACGTCGTTCTGCAACTTCGACTCGCCGCCACGTACCGCACCCACTCGGAGGATGTCTTCTTCGTACGAGGAGATGTAGTCCCGCACGTCGCCGCGAATCCAGATGCCCGGCGCCACCCCGTACTTAAGCCCCAGCCCGGCAACGCCGGCGATGTCGCTGGTGTCGTCAAATACTTCGAAGAAGTCGCCGCCGCGACTGACCAGGCCTACACCGCCTGATACGTAGACAGAAAGTGGTACCAGCGGAGGTCGGATGAAGGCGTACATCACGTTCAGGCTGCCAACGAATAGGTTGGCGTCGACGTCGCCGCTGATCGGAACGAGGTTCCCGCCCACTGAGGCGACAATATCGCCCTCGACGTCGCTGCCTAAGTAAACTCCCTCGACCTCAACTCCGATTCGGGCGGTGGGCCACACGGCAAAACGCCCACCCACCGCGAAGCCGGTACCTTGACCAAACTTGAAGGCGAGGTCCCCGGCCTCTTCAGTGCGGACAACGCCGTCGAACAAGTCGGCCGCCGCGAAGTACACACCTCCAAAGCCACTGAAGGAAACCTGTAGCTGTGGCTGAGCCTGCAGACTCGCCGGGATCAAAGCCAGCAACGACCCGATGACCGTCGCGCGAAACCTCGGCATGGACGACCTCCAACGTTGACTGTGGGGACCGGGCGGCGGTGGGGAGTTGCCCAAAGATAGCTACAACAGCGGGTTACGGGAAGTTGCTGTCACTGGGCCGAGGTCCGCCGCCCCCGGACTGCGACCGGCTTCGGCTTGTCCAGTCGGCCACGCCCGGGTAGCTTAAAAAGTCACCTCCCCGTTCATGCCGAGGCTCTCTCGGCCCTGCTGCGCGAGTCTCTCAGTTTCGGCGCTCGATGGCCACCTGCTCGAACTGTAGTACAGCGCTGCCCGACTCGCTCGAATTCTGCCCTCGGTGTGGCACGCCCATCCAGGACGGAATGGCCGACGACCTGCTCGCGTCCTCCGCTTCCGATCCCACGGGGCTGTTGGACCGGTTGCGCTCCGCCACGGCCGGCGAGTTCAAGATCATCCGCGAGCTGGGACGTGGGGGGATGGGGCGCGTGTTTCTCGCCCACGAGGCCGCGCTCGAGCGCCGGGTGGCGTTGAAAGTCCTGCCTCCGGAATTCGCCGAGAACGCCGAGGTGGTTCGGCGGTTTCAGCGCGAGGCGCGCACGGCGGGCAAGCTGAGCCACCCGCACATCGTGCCCGTATACCAGGTGTCCGAGCGGTCCGGGCTCTCCTTCTTCACCATGCCTTACATCGCCGGGCCCAGCCTGCGTCAGATTCTCCGCCAGACGCCGCAGCTCAGCGTGGAGCTCTGCCGCCGGTATCTCCGCGAGGCCGCGGACGCGTTGAGCTATGCGCACCGCCAGGGCGTCATCCACCGCGACATCAAGCCGGAGAACATGTTGCTGGAGGGGAGCCGCGACGGCCGGCTCCTGTTGACCGACTTCGGCATCGCCAAGGCGATGGGCAGCGCCACGACCCTCACCCGGCCGGGCGACATGATCGGGACGCCGTTCTTCATGTCGCCGGAGCAGTGTGAGAAGGGCAAAACGATAGATGGCCGCAGCGATCAATATTCGCTCGGCTTGGTGGCCTACGAGATGCTCGCCGGTCGCTTCCCCTTCGTCGCCGACAGCCTCGCGGGCATCGTCTACAAGCACCTGCACGAGTTCCCGCCGCCGCTGGCCCAGCTTCGGCCCGATGTGCCGGACGACCTGCGGGCGGTGGTCGAGCGGGCGATCCGCAAGCGGCCGGACGAGCGATTCCCCGACATGCCGGCGATGCTCGAGGCCCTGGGGCCGGCACCGCTCCGGCG
>CAYGCC010000351.1:0-1643 GCA_964348165.1 uncultured Gemmatimonadota bacterium
GTGCACGCCACGGGCCGCGCCTCGCTGGTGGTGGCCGGCACCGCCGCCTACTGCGTGGGCAACCTGCGCATCCCCGGCTACGAGCTGCCCTGGGAAGATCCCGAGTTCGCCTACCCGACGAACCTCGCCAGTCCACTCAAGATCGAGATCGATGCGTCAAACGGCGCCTCGGACTACGGCAACAAATTCGGCGAGCCGGTGATCCAGGGGTACACGCGCTCCTTCGGGATGCGGCTTCCGAACGGCGAGCGACGTGAGTGGATCAAGCCGATCATGTTCACGGGTGGCATCGGCCAGATCGACGCGCGCCACACCGAGAAGGAGCGCCCGGCGGTAGAGATGCTGGTGGTGAAGATCGGCGGCCCCGCCTACCGCATCGGCATGGGCGGCGGCGCCGCCTCGAGCATGGTGCAGGGCGAGAACATCGAGGAGCTGGATTTCAACGCGGTGCAGCGCGGCGACGCCGAGATGGAGCAGAAGGTGAACCGGGTCATCCGGGCTTGCGTCGAGCTGGGCGAGCGCAACCCGATCGTCAGCATCCACGACCAGGGCGCCGGCGGCAACTGCAACGTGCTGAAGGAGATCGTCGAGCCGGCGGGCGCGCGCATCGAGTTACGCGAGATCCCGCTGGGCGACGAGACGCTCTCGGTGCTGGAGATCTGGGGCGCCGAGTACCAGGAGAACGACGCGCTGCTGCTGCGGCCCGAGCACGCCGAGCTGTTCCGCACGCTGTGTGAGCGCGAGAAGGTGCCCGTCGCCTTCGTCGGTCGCGTGACCGGCGACGGTCGGGTCATCGTGCACGACGCGAGTGACGACTCGACGCCCGTCGACCTCGACCTGGCACACGTGCTGGGCGACATGCCGCAGAAGACGTTCGAGTTCCAGCGCGTGACGCCGCAGCTCCGACCGCTGCGGCTGCCCGAGGACCTAGGCGTGCGTGAGGCCCTCGACCGGGTGCCACGGCTCTTGTCCGTCGGCTCGAAGCGCTTCCTCACCACCAAGGTCGATCGCAGCGTCACCGGGCTGGTAGCGCGGCAGCAGTGCGCGGGCCCGCTGCAGCTCACCGTCGCCGACGTCGCCGTGATCGCCCAGAGCCACTTCGGCACCACCGGCGCTGCCACCGCAATCGGCGAGCAACCGCTCATAGGTCTGGTGGACACCGCGGCGATGGGCCGCATGGCCGTGGGCGAAGCGCTGACCAACCTGGTGTGGGCGCGGGTGAGCGCGCTGGAGGACGTGCGCTGCTCGGGCAACTGGATGTGGGCGGCCAAGCTGCCGGGCGAGGGCGCGGCACTCTACGACGCCGCGGTGGCGATGCGCGACCTCATGGTCGAGCTAGGGATCGCGGTGGACGGCGGCAAGGACAGCATCTCGATGGCCGCCATCGCGCCCGGGCCCGACGGCCAGCCCGAGACGGTGAAGGCGCCGGGCGAGCTGGTGATCTCTGCCTACGTGACCTGTCCCGACATCACCCAGACGGTGACGCCCGACCTCAAGCGGCCCGGCGACGGCCGGCTGCTCTACGTCGATCTGGGCGATGGCCGGCAGCGGCTGGGCGGCTCGGCGCTGGCGCAGGTCTACGGGCAGATCGGCGACGAGTCGCCGGACGTCGAGGACGTCGGCGTGCTGGCGCGCGCGTTCAA
>CAYGCC010000352.1:0-11215 GCA_964348165.1 uncultured Gemmatimonadota bacterium
GGATGACCGAGCTGATACCCCGCACCGCGGCCTCCCCCGCTGAGGTGGCAGCGCCGACGCAGGCCGGGTGAGCCGGCAGCCGGCGCTTGCGCGCTGGATCGAGAAGCCCCTCGCCCTCGAGCTTCGCCCGCACCTTTTCGAAGGCGAGCCGCCACAGTCCTTCGCCCTTCGCGGCGAGCTCACGGACGACGAATTGGAAGCGTCCCGCTCGTTCATAGAGCGTCGCGTATCCGAACGCGTGGACGGCCATCCCCTCCGGCGGTTCGGCCGGCAACCGGCGGGCCGCCTCGCGCCAGATGACGCAGCTGAGCTGTGCGTGCCTGTCCTTCAGGGTGAAGAAGCAGTGGCCGGCGGGATAGCGCTTAAAGCCCGAGACCTCGCCCGCCACCCAGATCGGCGGGATCGAACTCTCGAGAAGCTCACGCGCCAACGCGTTGACGCGGGCGACGCTCCAGACCTGCGGAACCCGATCTAGACCGAGCGCCCGCTGGTTGGCCGCTTGGAAGAAGAGATCGTGGTTCACCGCGCACCCGTAATCGCCCGAGCCGCGGTGATCGTGTTGGACAGCAGCATGGCGATCGTCATCGGTCCGACGCCGCCCGGCACGGGTGTGATGGCGGAAGCGATCTTGGCCACCTCTTCGTATGCCACGTCACCGACCAATCGGTAACCTTTGTCTTTGCTCGGATCGTCGACGCGATTGACTCCGACGTCGATCACGACGGCACCCGGCTTGACGGCAGCGGCCTTCACGAACTCCGGAACACCGATCGCAGCCACGAGTATGTCCGCCTCACGCATCACCGCATCGATGCTCGGCGTGCGGCTATGGGCGAGGGTTACAGTCGCGTTACCGCCACGCATCTTCTGCGACAACAGGATGGCCAGCGGCCGGCCGACGATGTTCGACCGACCGACGATCGTCACCCGCTTGCCGGCGGGATCGTGACCGCACCTCATCAGCAGCTCCACGACTCCGGCCGGGGTCGCCGGACGAAAAGCGTCGGGATCGCCAATCGCCATTCGGCCCACGTTCATCGGGTGAAACCCGTCCACGTCCTTCTCGGGCGCGACGCGCCAGGTGATCGCTCGCTCCTCGATCTGGGAAGGGAGCGGAAGCTGAACGAGCATCCCGTGAATCGCGTCGTCGCCGTTAAGCTCGTCGATCACGCGCTCCAGCTCGGCCTGGCTCGATTCCGCCGATAGCTTGATCACTCGCGAGTAGATGCCCGCCTCTTCGCAGGCCTTCGCCTTCATCCGCACGTAGACGGCGCTCGCCGGGTTGTCACCGACCAGCACGACGGCGAGCCCCGGCGTTACGCCCTTGCAACCCAGCTCTTCCACCTGCCGCTTGACTTCCGCCCGGATCTCCTGAGCTATGCGTCTGCCATCGATGACATCAGACACCCTTATCGCTCCTCTTCACAACGCGAATCGATCCGTTCGATGCTCATGGCCCGGCCCGAAGCGGCGTTTAACTCCACCATCGCACCCTGCACGCGTAGATCGCCTTCCGCCAGCTCGAGCCGAACCCGGCGACCCAGCACCGATCGCTGTATCGCCGGTTGCGGGCGATAACCGATGACACCCGCATGCGACCCGGTCATCCCCAGGTCGGTGACGTACGCCGTGCCGCCGGGAAGGATCCGCGCGTCCGCCGTGGCCACATGCGTATGCGTGCCCACGATCGCGCTCACCAAACCATCCATATACCAGGCGAAAGCCAGCTTCTCGGCCGTCGCCTCGGCATGGAAATCTACGACGATCAGGTTGGTGTCCGCACGCAGCTCGTCGACCAGCCCCCGCCCGACACGGAACGGATCGTCGATCGTCGGCATGAAGACGCGACCTTGCAGGTTGACCACCGCGACCTTGACGTCCCCTACGCTGAGGACATGGACGCCGCTGCCCGGATTGGCCGTTGGATAGTTGGCGGGTCGGAGCAGCCGCGGCTCGCCGTCGAGCAAGGCCACTCCCTCCGGACGATCCCAGATGTGATTCCCGGAGGTGATGACGTCGACGCCCCGATCGAACAGCTCGTTGATGAGGGCGGCCGTTACCCCGTAGCCTCCGGCCAGGTTCTCGCCGTTAGCCACAACGATGTCCGGCTGCTGCGCGCGCCGCAGCTCGGGCAGCAGAGCATCTAGCGCCCGGCGCCCGGGCTTGCCCACCACGTCGGCGATGAAGAGGATCCTCATGGGCGCCTTACTCGGGCTCCGGTTCCGCGTGGTCGGCTGGTTGGCGCGTGTCGATGAGACGGCGGCCCCCGGTCAGCGGGCGAAGTCGACCGCGCGCGTTTCCCGCACAACGACGACCTTGATCTGACCCGGGTACTGCAGTTCCTGCTCGATGCGGCGGGCCGTTTTCTCACTCAGCTGGGCCATCTCCTCGTCCGAGATTGTCTCCGGCGTCACCATGATGCGCACCTCGCGGCCGGCCTGTATCGCGAAACATTTCGCCACGCCGTCGAACGATGTGGCGATCTCCTCGAGCTTCTCCAGGCGTTTCACGTACGCCTCGAACGATTCGCGACGCGCGCCGGGGCGGGCGCCCGAGATGGCGTCGGCGGCGGTGACGACGAAGGTCTCGGGGAAGCGGGCCGGTTCTTCGCCGTGGTGCGCGCGGATGGCGTTGAGCACCTGATCCGGCTCGCCGCAGCGCTTGCAAAGCTCGTAGCCGAGCTCGACGTGCGTGCCCTCGTGCTCGTGAGTCATCCCCTTGCCGATGTCATGCAGCAGGCCCATGCGCTTCGCCATCTGAGCGCCGAGCCCCAGCTCCGTTGCCAGGTGGCCGGCGAGGTGCGCGACCTCTTTGGAGTGTTGGAGCTGATTCTGCCCGTACGACGTGCGGTATTTCATCCGGCCCAGCGTTTCCATGATCTGGTGGTGAAGGCCGTGGATGCCGAGCTCGTAGCACGCTTCCTCGGCCGCCTCTTGCATGCTTTTCTCGACCTCCTTTTTCGCCTTCTCGATCACCTCCTCGATGCGGCCGGGGTGTATCCGTCCGTCGGCGACCAGCTTCTCCATTGCGATCCGCGCGATTTCTCGGCGCACCGGGTCGAAGGCCGAGACGATGACAGCCTCCGGGGTGTCGTCGACGATCACATCGACGCCGGTCAGGTTCTCGAAGGCGCGGATGTGTCGGCCCTCCCGCCCGATGATCCGCCCCTTCATCTCATCGTTGGGTAGCGGTACCACCGACACCGTGGCCTCGGCCGCGTGGTCGGCGGCAATCTTCTCGATCGCCATCGCCACGATATTGCGGGCCTCGCGCTCCGCGCTTCGCGTCGCCTCTTCTTTGATCTGCCGCACCCGTTGCGCCGCTTCCGCGTGCGCTTCGCCTTCGATGCGCCGCGTCAGTTCGCGCTTCGCCTTCTCGACCGACATCGCCGCGACGCGTTCCAGCTTCCGCTGCTCTTCTCTAATCAGCTCGTCCAGGCGCTGGCGCTGTTCATTGACGCCGCTCTGTTGCTGCTCCAGCTCGGCACTCTGCTTCTCCAGCTGATCTCGCTTCTCATCCAGAAGCGAGAATTTGCGATCGAGCGTGCTCTCGCGATCATCCAACCGCCGCTCCGTCCGCTCGATCTCGCTCCGGCGTTTGGCAAGCTCCTGCTCCAGGCTCTCCTTCGCTTTCAGAACCTGCTCCTTCGCCTCCAGCTCCGCCGAGCGCCTCACATTTTCCGCTTCCGACCGCGCGCTATCCAGCACACGCTTCGCCTCCACGTCCGCACTCCGGCGCAGCCCTTGGGCACGCCCCAACTCCAACCGCCGCACGAGGAAAAACGTGGCGGCCCAACCGATGAACAGGCCGGCCACCAACGCGATGAGCGCTACGATAGAGTCCACAGCCGTTCCTTTCCCTCAGACGCCCAGGCCCGCCCCCACGGCCAAAAAGAACAGCGGCAAGGCAAGCCACCCTGCCGCTGGAGAAATGTGAAAACGACCTCTGGGTCGGGAAACAGTATTGCCGCCAGCCCGAACGCGGGCCCGCGCTCAAGCTATCGCAGTCCGGCTCCCAACGCGCTCGCGCCCGCCGCCGCGCCGCGCCGGGCCAAGGATGAGCTCACCAGGGATTCGAAGACTATGCAAAACGGCTTCCCAACAGACTTTCTCATTTCCTGTCAGCCACAGGGACCTCGTAAGATTATAGATGCCTGGCATTTGCTTACGCAAGCTAATCGGCGGATCCCTGCTCGATCACAGCCAAAACCTCATTGCTCAGCCGCTCCGCCCGCTTTTCCGACAGCCCCTTCACCGCGTCCACGCCGTCCCGCATTCGGAACAAATGGTCGGTCACCGCCAGCGCGGTCAGGATGACGACCTTCTTATCGTCGACCACGCCGCTTTCCTGTCGGATTTCCCGAGCCATCTTATCCACGTAATCCGCCACACGTTTCGTGTAGTCCGCCCCCGTTTCCGACTTGATCGCATACGATTCACCGAGGATCTCCACCTCGACCATCTCCCGGGCCCGTCCGCTTTCGTCGTTCATCCGGCGTCCTCCAGAAACTCGACCTCGCGGGCCAGCTGCTCCGCCTGGCGCCGCCCTTCGCTCAGCTGCTTGCGAAGCTTCTCGTTCTCGGCCCGCAGACGCGCAATCTCCTGGGCGGCCTCTGGCGCCCCCAGCTCCTCGGTCACCTTCCCCAGGTCGTCCAACAGTTGCTGGAGACGGCGACGTTCAGCCTCGGAAGCGGTAGCCCGCTCGCGCCACACCTCGAGCTGGCGCAAGGCGCGGCGCACGGTGGCCTCGAGAGCATCGAACTTCGGGAAATCGATGCTCGGCTTACGTCCTTCGGATGGCGACATCCAGTTTATCCTCCAGCGCCGCGGTGATCCGGCCGATCGCCTCGTCCACCTCGTTATCGGTCAGCGTACGGTCGCTGGCGCGAAATCTCAAGCGCCAGGCCACGCTCCGACGATCGCTCGGGATGTTCTCGCCCTCGTAAACGTCGAAGATCGAGAGCGCCTCGAGAAACGGCGGCGCCGCGCCGCGGATCACCGCGCCGACCTCGGCCGCCAACATCGACCTCGGCAGCAGTAACGCGATGTCGCGCTCGACCGCCGGGAAGCTGGGCAAAGCCTGATACACCACCGGCCGCCGCCGGGACGGCTGCACCTCCAGCTCGAGGCCCCAGACCGCCCCGGCCCAGCGAGGCGCATCGACCCGTCCTTCCGGCAAACGTCCCCCGCGACCGTACTCGCGACCGTCCGGGGTTACTACGACCAGCGGCTGCTGCAGCGTGGCCCGACCCGAGTTGGCGCCGGGGTCGAGGGGCCGCACCTCGGCTTCGGGCACCGCCAGCGACGCGACTTGTGATAGCGTCCACTCGAGGTCCCAGACGTCCCAGTCGCCACTGGCGCCGGACCAGTGCGGCGGCTGGCGCGAGCCGGTCCAGGCCGCGGCGATCCAGATCCGCTCCTCCGGCAGAGCCTCGTCCGAGGCGCGAAACGCGGTGCCCAGCTCGAAGAGACGGACATCACGCTGACCCCGGGCGAAGTTGTACTCCACCCGGTGGAGCAACCCGGTCAGCAGATCGTGCCGCAGATGGTCCTCGCGCTCCGACAGCGGGTTTAGCAGCCGAACCTCGCCCTCGCCGGGAGGCACCAACGGCGAGCTCCGCGCCTCTAGAAAGCCCAAGCCGACCAACAGCTCGCGCAGCCGATTAAAGGTATCGACGTAGCCGTCTTCCGGCACCGACGTGGGTCGGAACGCCCTCATCTCGTCGGGAAACTTGTCGTATCCGTGGCGGCGGGCGACCTCCTCGATCAGGTCCACCTCGCGCTCCACGTCCGGTCGCCAGCTCGGGATCTGAACCGTGAAGGCCTCGGCGCCGTCCTCTTCCAGACGGAACCCGATCGGCTCGATGCAAGCCCTGATCGTCTCGCGACTCAGCTCGACACCGAGCAGACGGTTCACCCGTCGCGGCCGCAGCTGCGCCGCCCGGGTCGGAACGGTGCTGGGATACACGTCAACGATATCACCGGCGGTCTCTCCGCCGGCGATCGTCAGGATCAGCTCGAGTACACGCATCATCGCACGAGGCAGACCGTCGGGATCGATGCCGCGCTGGAAACGGTAGGAGGCGTCGGTGTCCAGACCCAGTTGGCGAGCGCCCCGGCGAACCCGCTTCGGATCGAAGTAAGCACATTCGATGAACAGGTCGCGCGTCGTATCGGTGACCTCGCTGGCTTCACCGCCCATGACGCCAGCCAGCGCGGTCGCGACCTCGGCATCGGCGATCGCCAGGATCTCCGCGTCCAGCGTCCGGTTCTTTCCATCCAGCGTCCGGAGCAGCTCGCCGGGCCGGGCACGGCGGATCACCACCGCCGATCCGCGCAGCGCCGCCAGGTCGAAGGCGTGCAGCGGCTGGTTCAGCTCATAAAGCACATAGTTGGTCGCGTCGACGACGTTGTTGATCGGCTGAAGCCCCAGCGCGCGAAGGCGGTTGGCCAGCCAACCCGGCGATGGCCCGATGCTGACGCCACGGACCACCGCGCCCATGTAGCGCGGACAGCCCTCGGCATCCTCGATGCGAACCGTGACCCCCGCCGCCGAACCCTCGTGATCGGCCCGGCTGACGGCAGCGCCTACGTTCCGATGGCCGGGGAATTGGGGCAGCTGCAATTCCGCCTCACCCCCGGGGGCTAGCTCGCGGGCGACTCCCCAATGGCCGAGCAAGTCCGGGCGGTTGGCGGTCACATCGACCTCGAAGCAATAATCGTCCAGCTCCAGCGCCTCGAGCACCGGCTGACCGGGCTCGAACTCGCCGTGCAGCTGCATGATCCCCGAGGCGTCGCGCCCGACACCCAGCTCGCGCTCCGAGCAGAGCATCCCCTCGCTGGCCTCGCCGCGCAGCTTCACGCCCTTGATCTGCTGCCCCCCGGGTAACGTCTGCCCGACGCCGACGAACGGATAGAAGCCGCCCTCGACGACAACCGGCGCGCCGGTAACCACCTGAACCGGATCACGGCGGCCGGCATCGACCCGGCAGATGACCAATCGGTCCGCCTTGGGGTGCGGCGTGATCTTCTCGACGCGAGCGACCACCAGGTCTTCCAAGCCGGTGCCCAACCAGGTCACCTCGTCCACGGGCACCGCCGTGTAGGTCAGCCGCTCGGCGATCGACTCCGCCGATTCAACGATCGTGGGCGCCAGCGCTCTCAGCCAGCGGTAGGATACCTTCATCTCTCCAGATGAGCCGCGGTGCCGGCACCCAGCTCAGGCGTCCTCGAACTGCTGCAGGAAACGGATGTCGCCGTCATAGAGCAATCGGATGTCCGGGATCTGGTAGCGCAGCATGGCGATGCGGCCGACGCCCATGCCGAACGCGAAACCGGTGTAGCGCTCGGGATCGTAGCCCACGTTCTCGAACACCGCCGGATCGACCATCCCCGCGCCCATGATCTCCAGCCAGCCGGTACCCTTGCAGGTCGAGCAGCCGGCACCCGCGCAGATCGCGCATGACACGTCCACCTCCGCCGACGGCTCGGTGAACGGAAAGAAGGAGGGGCGGAAGCGAATCGCGGCGTCGGGGCCGAAAAACCGGTGGACGAAGTAGCTGATGCTCGCCTTGAAGTCGACGAAGCTGATCCCCTCATCCACGGCGAGCCCCTCGATCTGCTCGAAGGCCGGAGCGTGTGAGGCGTCGAACGGGTCGCGACGGAAAACGAAACCGGGCACCACGATGCGCACCGGTGGCTGCGACCGCTCCATGACCCGGGCCTGCACCGGCGACGTGTGAGTGCGCAGCAGCGTGTCGTCGCCCAGATAAAAGGTGTCCTGCTCGTCTGCCGCCGGGTGATCGAGCGAGGTGTTCAGGGCGGTGAAGTTGTACCAGGTGGTCTCCGCCTCCGGGCGCCGAGCTCGCGAGAAACCCAGCTCTTTGAAGATCCCGCAGATCTCGTCCGTCACCAGCGTGCAGGGGTGGCGCGCGCCCCGCCAGCGAACCCGGCCGGGCAAGGTGGGATCGATGTCGGCGACCGGCGCGCCGGCGACCGCGGTCAGCTCGGCGGCCCGCGCCTCCGCCAGCTCGAGAAGCTGTTTCTTTACCCGATTCGCCTCGGCGCCCGCGGAGCGCCGCTGGTCCTGGGGCAGCTCACCGACGCTCCTCAACAGCCGGGTGAGCTGCGCTTTCCGCCCCAAAAACTCGACGCGCGCCTGCTCGAGGTCTTCAGGAGCCGTGGCGGAACGGATGGCCGCTTGGCCCGCCTCCTCTAGCTCGCGTAGACTCGCGAGGAATTTTTCCATCGCGGCCCGGACGTGCTACTTGGCCAGGGCGTCTCTGGCCACGGTCACCAGGTCG
Organism: uncultured Gemmatimonadota bacterium; assembly: GCA_964348165.1. Taxonomy (GTDB): domain Bacteria; phylum Gemmatimonadota; class Gemmatimonadetes; order Palauibacterales; family KS3-K002; genus CAYGAJ01. Next base: position 8,303 of record CAYGCC010000352.1, read on the forward strand.
CCGAAGGCGCTCGGGTCGCGGACAGCCAGATCCGCCAGGGTCTTCCGGTTCAGCTCCACGCCGGCTGTTCGCAGGCCGTTGATGAAGCTCGAGTATGACATCTCGTGCTGCCGCGCCGCCGCGTTAATGCGGGTGATCCAAAGCCGGCGAAAGTCCCGCTTGCGCTGGCGCCGGTCTCTGTAGCTGTAGTGCCAGCCGCGCTCCACGGCACCCTTGGCGGTCCGATAGAGCTTCGACCGCGCGCCGCGGTAACCTTTCGCCGCTTTTCGAATCTTCTTCTTCTTTCGGCGTCGCGCGACCGAACTCGTTACCCGAGGCATCTATAGCTCTCCTTTCCTAGTGGCCGTGACAGGCCAGAGGCGCCCGCTATCACAGGCCGAGCATTCGCTTGACACGCTTCAAGTCAGAGGCGGCCACCAGCGCCGATCGACGCAAGCGCCGTTTCCGCTTGCGCGTTTTCTTCGCCAGGATGTGGCTCTTGTAGGCGCGGCGACGCTTGAGCTTGCCGGTCGCACTGCGCTTGAAGCGCTTGGCCGCAGCCCGGTGTGTTTTCATTTTCGGCATCACAGTTCTTTCCGGTTGTCTACCCGCTGCCGCCCCTAAGTGCGCTTGGGGGCGAGGACCATGGTCATGTTGCGGCCCTCGAGTCGCGCTCCCTCTTCGATCTGGCCACACTCGGCCAGCGACTCGGCAAATCGTTCCAGTACCGCGAGGCCCAGCTCGGTGTGGGTCATCTCGCGCCCGCGGAACCGCATGGTCACCTTGACTTTGTTGCCCTCGCCCAGGAAGCGACGCGCGTGACCTCTCTTGAAGTCGAGATCGTGGTCGTCGATCTTGGGGCGCAGCTTGATCTCCTTAACCTTGACCTGGTGCTGCTTCTTCTTCGATTCCCGCGCTTTGCGCGCTTGCTCGTACTTGTACTTCCCGTAGTCCATGATTCGGACCACAGGCGGGTGAGCCGTGGGGGCCACCTCGACGAGGTCGAGTCCGCGTTCCGCGGCCGCCGCGCGGGCCTGCTCGATCGGCACGATACCCACCTGCTCGCCGTCTGCACTGATCAACCTTACGGGGCTGATACGTATCTGATTGTTAACGCGGGGCTCGTTTTTGTCTATTATGGTTCTCCCTTCGTTCGGGGCGCCGCAACGCAAAGCAAAAAGCGATGGACCAAGCGAGGCCGGCCTCCAAAGCAACGTACCCGTCGTTGGTCGGCCGAACCGCTTGGACCCGGCGGCGCTGCAGTCCCAGCCTGCAGGCCGAAAGGTGGGCGGCTCCCATCACACCGCCGCTTCCTCGTTGTGCGGGAAAACTCTGTGATGGGGCGCCCCCTGTCAACGGGCCGCCTCCCGATCGCGTTCGCGGGCGCAGGCGCTTTCGTCAGCAACCGCCCCGGCTAGGTCAGAGTCCGCGACCGGTCCTCCTCGACGACTCGGTCCACGAACTCGGACACCGGCACGACGACCTGCTTCTTCTCCGCCCCTCGTTTCCGCACCGCCACCGTGCCCGCCTCGGCCTCTCGTCGGCCGACCACCGCCAGGTAGGGGGTCTTCTGCAACTCACCGTCGCGGATGCGGTAGGACAGCGTCTCGGCCCGGTCGTCCAGCTCCACCCGCAGACCGGCGCCGCGCAGCACCTCCCGCACCGCCTCCGCCGCCTCGTTCTGCTCCTCCGACACAGGCAGGACCCGCACCTGCACCGGCGACAGCCAGACCGGGAAGGCACCGGCGAAGTGCTCGATCAGGCCACCCACAAAGCGCTCCAGCGTGCCGTAGATCGCCCGGTGAATCATCACCGGCCGATGGCGCTGGTTGTCGGCCCCGACATAGCTCAGGCCGAAGCGCTCTGGCAGGACGAAGTCGAGTTGGATCGTCGAGCCCTGCCACTCGCGGCCGATCGCGTCCACGAACTTGACGTCGATCTTGGGTCCGTAGAAGGCGCCACCCCCGGCATCGACGGCGTAGGTCAGCCCCCGCCGCTCGATCGCCGCCTGTAGCGCTTCCTCCGCCTGATCCCACACCTCATCCGCCCCGATCCGCTTCAGCGGCCGGGTCGAGAAATCGAGGCGATACTGGAGCCCGAAGGTGCCGTAGATGTAATCGATTAGGTCGAGCATAGCGTAGATCTCGGCCTCGATCTGATCGGCCCGGCAGAAGATGTGCGCATCATCCATCGTCAGACCCCGGACCCGCAACATCCCGTGCAGGGTGCCCGACTTCTCGTTGCGGTAGACGCTGGCGATCTCGGCATAACGTTGCGGAAGCTCGCGATAGCTGCGTTGCCGCGAGGCGTAGATCTCCATATGGAAGGGGCAGTTCATCGGCTTGACCCGGTAGTCCTGCTTCTCTCCTTCCGACTCCATCGACGGGAACATCACCTCGGCGTAGGCCTGAAGATGACCCGAGCGCTGGAACAGCGCCTCGCTGGCGATGTGGGGCGTGAAGACGAACTCGTAACCCCTTCGCAGCAACTCGTCCTCGAGAAAGCGCCGCAACAGAAACTGGAGCATCGCGCCCTTCGGGTGCCAGTGAATGAGCCCCGGGCCCACGTCCTCTTGGACGCTGAACAGGTCGAGGTCCTTCCCGATCAATCGATGATCGCGTCGGCGGGCCTCCTCTAGCCGGTGGAGGTGCTCCTCCAGATGTGACTTCTCGAAGAAGCTGGTCCCATAGATGCGCTGCAGCATCTGACGGCGCTCGTCCCCCCGCCAGTAAGCGCCCGCCGCGTGCAGGAGCTTGAAGTGACGGACTCGGCCCGTGGCCGGCAGGTGCGGCCCCCGACAGAGATCGACGAACGAACCGTCCCGATAGATCGAGATCGTTTCACCCTCCGGGATCTCTTCCAGACGCTCGAGCTTGTACGGATCGTCGGCGAACCTCGCCCGAGCTTCCTGACGATCGACCTCGCGCCGCTCAA
>CAYGCC010000353.1:0-10216 GCA_964348165.1 uncultured Gemmatimonadota bacterium
CTCGGCCTGGTCATGCTCGCCCTGGTGGTGGGGCTGGCGGCCGGAGCCAGCGTGACCTTTGGCACGATCAGCTGGGCGCTGCTCAAGGCGGTGGGCTTTCTGGTGATCGCGGTGATCATCGGCAACTTCATCGGGCCGCATCTGTTCGACTTCATCGATCGCTTGCGGGTCCGCGGCATCCTACTCGTCTCGGCCTTCTCTTTCGCGCTGCTGCTGGCGGCGCTGGCCGACCTGTCGGACTCGGCGATGATCATCGGCAGCTTCGCCGCCGGCATCATCCTCTCCACCACCAACCAGTTCGACCTGGTGGTCGAGCGGATCGAGCCCGTCGCCGACGTGTTCACCCCGATCTTCTTCGTTTCCGTGGGCGCCGCGGTCAACGTCAAGCTGTTTCTACCCTGGACGGCCGACTTCAACACGGGTGTGCTGCTCATCGGCGGCATCCTGACGGTGATCGCGATCGTCGGCAAAATCGTCTCGGGCTTCTCCGTGCCCTGGGAGAAGATGAACTCGCTGGCGGTGGGCGTCGGGATGATCCCGCGTGGCGAGGTGGGCCTGATCTTCGCCGACATCGGTCGGCGCGGCGGTCTGCTCTCCGAGGCGGTGTTCAGCGCCATCCTGATCATGGTGATCGTCTCGACCTTCATCACGCCGCCGCTCCTCAAGATCATCTTCCAGCGAGCGAGCCCGGGCGGCGGTCAGACGGCCGGGCCGGCGGCTGTCGCCGGGCACGCCGGAGCGGCGCCTCTCGGCTCCCGGGAAGGTGGCGCGCCCTAGCGTGGCCCCGGCGGTCGTTCGCATCGCCTCGCGCGGCAGCCGTTTGGCCTTGGCGCAGTCGGAGTGGGTCCGCGACCGGCTGGCCGCCGCCTGGCCCGGCCGGCGCTTCCAGATCGTCAGGATCGAGACGCAGGGTGACCGGGTGCTCGATCGGCCGTTGCCCGAGATCGGCGGCAAGGGCCTGTTCACCGAGGCGCTGGAAGAAGCGCTACGCGCCGGGGACGTCGACTTGGCCGTCCACTCCCTCAAGGACCTGCCCACCGACCTCGCCTCGGGGCTGAAGCTTGGCGCCATCTGCGCGCGCGAAGATCCGCGCGATGTGTGGGTCGTCGCTGCCGGCGGCCCGGACGATCCCGAGACGGCCCCGGCCGGCGCCCGGGTCGGCACCAGCTCGGAGCGCCGCCGCGCACAGCTCCTGGCCTTGCGCCGTGACCTGCGGGTGGCGTCGGTGCGTGGCAACGTGGAGACACGGCTGCGCAAGCTGGATGAAGGGGGGTACGACGCCCTGATCATGGCGGCGGCAGGGCTCCGCCGCCTGGGTCTGGAGGGGCGAGTCACCCGCTTCTTAGGGCCGCCGCACTGGCTGTCGGCGCCGGGTCAGGGTGCGATCGCAGTCGAAAGCCGCGCTGGCGATTCGGCCACCGATACGCTGCTCGCCCCGATCGAGGACCGCGACGCCCGCGCTGAAACGGAGGCCGAACGGGCGTTGCTCGCCCGGCTGCAGGGCGGCTGCCAGGTGCCGGTGGGCGCTCGGGCCCAGGTCGAGGGCGACGCGCTGCTTCTGAGGGCCCTCGTCGCCACCCCGGACGGCGATCGGGTGATCCGCGGCGAGGGTAGCGGTCCCGTCGGCGCCGCGACCGCGTTGGGACGCCGCGTCGCCGAGGATTTGCTGCGGCAGGGCGCCGAGGAGATCGTGGCCGCCTTCCGCACGGCCGACGGCAGCTTCGCGTCATGAGCGCCCACGCTTCGCTGCCGGAAGCTCTGGCTCGAAAGATCCTCACCCGCGAAGCGGCGGTGCGGGCCCATGGACCGGGCCGAGACCACCGGCTCGTGTTCACCAACGGCTGCTTCGACCTCCTGCACCGGGGCCACGTCGACGTGCTGGTGCGGGCACGCGAGCAGGGGGACCGACTCTTGGTCGGACTCAACAGCGATGACTCGGTGCGGCGCCTCAAGGGATCGGAGCGGCCCCTTCAGCCCGAGTTGGACCGCGCCGCCTGTCTCGCCGGTCTGGAGTGTGTGGACGCCGTCGTTGTCTTCAACGAGGACACGCCCACCGAGCTGATCACCGCCTTGAGGCCGGACGTCTGGGTCAAGGGCGGCGACTACCAGCCCGAGCGTCTCGGCGGCGAGCTGGAGGCGGTGGAGGCGGGCGGTGGCCGCCTGGTCATCCTGCCACTGGTCGAAGGTCGCTCCACCACCGAGCTGCTCCGCAAAGCGGCGCGCGCCGCCCGGGGGTCGGAATGAGGCTCGCCCGTCCCTCCGGGCGCCAGCCCGACGAGCTGCGGCCCGTCACGCTCGAACTGGGCGCCGTGCCCCGGGCCGAAGGCTCGTGCCTGATCGCCATGGGCGAGACCCGGGTGCTGTGCGCGGCGACGGTGCAGGAGGGAGCGCCGCCCTGGCGCCAGGCCGGGGGCGGCTGGGTCACCGCCGAGTACGCCATGCTGCCGCGCTCGACCACCCAGCGCGTCCCCCGGGAGCGCGCCGGCCCGCGATCGCGCACCCAGGAGATTCAGCGGCTGATCGGCCGGGCGCTGCGCGCCGCCACCGACCTGGATGCTTTGGGCGACCGCACGATCGTCGTCGATTGCGACGTGCTGACGGCGGACGGCGGCACGCGCACCGCCGCCATCACCGGCGGTTGCCTTGCCCTCTGGCAGGCGGCGGCACGCCTGGTTGGGGAAGGGGAGTTGCCGGCCAACCCGGTGCGGCAGCTGGTGGCCGCCGTGAGCGTCGGCATGGTGGACGGCGGCGCCTGCCTCGATCTGGACTACGCCGAGGACGTGCGCGCCCAGGTGGACATGAACTTCGCGGCGCTGGAGGACGGTCGCATCGTCGAGGTGCAAGGGACGGCAGAGAGTATGCCGTTCGGGCGCGAAGATCTGGACGCGATGCTGAGCCTGGCGCAAGACGGTGTTCGTCGGTTGGTCGCCCTGCAACGCCAGGTTGTGAAGGCCGCCCGGTGAAGCTGGCCGTCGCCACACGTAACCCTCACAAGATTCGCGAGATCGAGCGACTGTTTCGCGACACGCCGATCCGCCTGGTGAGCCTCGGCGAGTTGGGTGTGGAGGAGAGACCCGAGGAGAAGCGCCTCGAGACCTACCCCAGCTTCGCCCGCAATGCCCTCGCCAAGGCCCAGTATTTCCACGACCGCACCGGGCTGCCGATGATGGCCGAGGATTCCGGCATCCGCGTGGACGCCCTGGGCGGCGCGCCGGGCCCACGCAGCAAGCGGTACGCGCCGCCTGAGATGCAGGCCGAGTTCGGCGTCGACCGCGCCAACAACCTGCATCTCGTTCGCCAGCTGCGAGACGTGCCCGACGAAAAGCGTACCGCGCATTTCCACTGCGCCGTCGCGATCGTCCTCGCCGACGAGTCGCGCGTTTTCGCTGGCCGGGTCGATGGCCTTATCTTGCGAGAGCCGCGCGGCACCGGCGGCTTCGGGTACGATCCGCTTTTCTGGCTGCCGGAGCGTGGCGTGACCACGGGGGAGCTGACCCCGGAAGAGAAGAACGCGATCAGTCATCGGGGCCAGGCGATGCGCGCCGCGCGCGACTGGTTGCTTGAGGTCGAGCGCGGCACGGGAGCCCGGTCCTGACAGCGTCTCAATCCCTTGTCTGAGCTAGGTAGTTTTCAACACAGAATTTGAGGAAGTTGCCCGCTGCCCCCCGGCGGTGCATCTTGGTAGAGCGATCTGGTGCTGTCATACTAGCCCCAAGCCTCTAGAGTCCTCGTGCGGGACAGGGCCGTGTCGCCATTGAAGCAACTGCTTAACGAGATCCATCGGCGGTCTCTCTGGCAGGTACTGGCTATTTACCTGCTGGGTGCCTGGATGGGCTATGAGGTCGTCCAGGGCCTGACCGAGGGTCTCGGCCTGCCTAGCTGGTTTCCCGGTTTCGCCGTCCTGCTGTTTGTCGTGGGCCTGCCGATCGTGCTGGCCACCGCCTTCGTCCAGCAAGGCTACCCCGGATCCTCCCCAGCCGACCCTACGCTTTTTCCTGGCGCGGAAGAAAGCGAAGCCAGCTCGCGAGCTGCCGGCGCCGCGCACGGGGCTCTGGGTTGGCAGCGGCTCTTGACCTGGCGCAACGCCATCGGCGGAGGCGTGCTCGCCTTCGCCTTGTGGGGTGTGGTGGCCCTGGTCTGGCTGATCTACGCCGACGGCCCGAGCGCTGAGCGTGTTGCGGACACGGGTCGGAGGAAGACGCTGGTCGTTTTGCCGTTCGAGAACCTGGGGCCGCCCGAGGACGCGTACTTCGCTGACGGCACCACCGACGCGATTACCGCTCGGCTCGCCGCGATCCATGGGCTGGGTGTGATCTCACGCACCAGCGCGGTTCAGTACCGGAAGACGGAAAAGAAGCTGCGTGAGATCGGTGCGGAGTTGAACGCGGACTACATCCTGGAAGGCACGATTCAGCGCGAGCGACCGGGCGATCCGTCGAGCCGGGTTCGCGTGATACCTCAGCTGATCCGGGTTGCCGACGACACTCACGTCTGGTCGGCGACTTACGACGAGGATCTCGAGGAGATGTTCCGCGTTCAGTCGGACATCGCCGAGCGTGTCGCCCGTGCGCTGGACGTCACGGTGCTGGAGCCCGAGCGCGAATCATTGACCAGCCGGCCGACCGAGAACCTGGAGGCGTACGACTACTATCTACGCGGCCGCGACCACCTGGCTGGCAAAGCCGGCGGCCCTGGCTCCGGCGCCCTCTTCCGCGCCGTCGAGATGTTCGAGCGCGCCACGGCCCTCGACCCCACATTCGCCCTCGCCTACGCCGAGCTATCGGACGCTCACCGCCGTCTCTACAGCAGCTTCGCCGATCCCTCGCTGGAGCGGCTCGTTTTGGCGAAGGCCGCCGTCGACCGGGCGCTCGAGCTTCAACCGAACCTCCCGGAGGCGCACCTGGCGCTGGGTCTTTACTACTACTCCGGTCCCGAGCCCGATCCGCGACGGGCTCTGGAGGAGTTCGAGACGGTAGCTCTCCGTCGGCCCAACAGCGCCCTGGCGCGCTCGCTGATCGCGGCCGTGCAGGCGGCTCGCGGCGAGTGGGAGCAGGCGTTGCAGAATATCGCGCTGGCGGCGGATCTCGATCCGCGGTCGGCAGAGCCGGCGATTCCCGCCGGTCTGTTCCACTTGTTGACGAGGCGCTTCGCCAAGGCGGAGCGGTACATCGACCGAGCCATCGACCTCGCCCCCGACCAGCCGGAGGCGTACGCCGACAAGATCGGTCTGTACCTGCTGTGGGAGGGCGACAAGAAGAGAGCGGCGGCAGCGGCTCGCGACATGATCGGTCGCCTAGGCGCCGCCGACGCCGCGAGAGCGCTGGCCTCTTACGGCGGCACTCTGATCCCGGACGGCGGGCACGACCGCGTCTTCGAGGGTCTGACTCCAGATTCGTTCAACGGGTCACGTTCGTTCGACTACTTCTTTCTGAAGGCCGAGTTCTATCGACTGCGGGGTCAACCCGATCGCGCTCGCGCCTACCACGACTCGTTGCTCACGGTCCTCGATGCGCTGCTCGAGCAGCCGGCCGGCGACCCGGTGGTGAATCTGTACCGTGGGCTGGCGCATGCCGGGCTGGGCCGGAAGGTAGAGGCGGTCCGTCTTGCCGAGCGTGCGGGCGCGGTGTTGTCCGAGTTGGCCCGGCCCGAGTACGCGCGCTTGCAGGGGACGCTGATCTCGGTCTATGCGCTGGCGGGTGAGTACGAGGCCGCGCTCGACCAGATCGAATCCCTGCTGGCCAACCCATCGGCGGTGTCGATTCCATATTTGCGGGTCGCGCCGCTGCCACGCGGGCTGCGCGAGCACCGCCGGTTTCAAAAGATCCTGGGTGAAAAAGCGACTGCCGTCCGTGAGCCGGTCGTGGCGGAACGGGAAAGTGCGACGCGTGATTCGGAGCGGGCGGCGCGCGATGACTACGCTGTGGCTGGAGATGCCGCGATGGGCGCCGCCTGGCGGGCCCGACTGGACTCGGCCGGTCGCGAAGTGCGCGCGCTGCGGAGCGTGATCGATGCCAGCGCGCCTGGTTATTCCGAGGCGGAACAACTGAGCCAGCAAGCGGCCGCGGCTGAGAGAGCGGGCGACTACCGCGAGGCCTTTGACCGCACGTCCGAGGCGGCACGGTTGTACCGCTTGGCGGCGGAGGCATCGGTGGCCCGGGCGGCGGTCTCGGAGACGGCGGACACCAAGCGGCGACCCAACGCAGGCGAGGTGGCGGAAGCGACTCTGGAGGAACTTCGCCGCGCGATCGAGGCGGAGGATCTCGATGCGTTGCGCCGGGTCTGGCCCGGTTTGAGCGGCGCCCAGATTCGCAACTTCGAGACGTCGTTCCGCCTGATGCGTGACCTGAAGGTGACCTTCGAAGTGCGGTCGCTGGATGAGTCCGGAGAGCGGATCACCGTGACCGTGCGGACCAAGTACGACTATTTCAACGAGAGCTCGCGCCGCGAGGAAACTCAGACCTTTCGCCAGGTCCTGCGACTGGCCCAGAGGGAGGGGCGCTGGGCCATCGTGGAGAGCCTCGACTAGCCGTCTTCCCCTCCATCACAGGGTGTATTCCAGCCCCAGCGTCGGGATCGGGCTCGAGCGCAGGCCGCCGTCGTTGAGCGGCACCAGCACGTTGGTGATCAGGAACAGCCCCGCCCCCGTCCTGAGCTTCAGTCCGATCGAACCGTCGATCACGTCGTCCCGCATGTCCGGGATGTTGGTGAGGCGCACCGTCCGGCGAAACGGCTCGTCGAAGGTGACCGGGTCCGGAAAATCGATCTTTTCTTTGCCGACCTTGAACGAGCCGAGCAGGTCGACGGCGAGGGTGGCCCAACTGGCCAGACGATGGTCGAAGCCGGCGACGATCTCTAGTTCGTTCTGGTCGATGGAGCTGCCACGGTATTCGAATCCGATATTGGTGTGGGGGGCGAAATCACCAAATGTGCCGGAAATGATCAGCAACCCCTTGGCGTTGACGTCTCCCGTCCCCAGAAAGTCGTCCTCGCGACCGGTGGGAGCCCGCAATTCAGCCGAGGCGCCCAGGTCCCAGTGCTCGCCATCGACGACGTGGATCTTGAGGCGAGCGGCGATGTCGCCGACTCCCGTGGCGTTTCCCATACCCGTCGTGCTCTCTTCCAGCACCGGGTCCGACGATGTGCCCACGAAGAAATGGAGGGCCGAGTCACTGTCCAGTGTGCTGAGTTGGACGGCCGCCCGCGACGTTCCTTGGATCTGCAAGTCGACGACGGGGACGGCGACGCTCAGGTCGAGCCGGTCCGTGAGGCCGAAGCTGGCGTAGACGGCGTAGACCTCCGCCCGAATGTCGAGGTTCAACGACAGCAGCAACAGGTCGTTTTCCACCGTCACGTCGCCGAGCACCGTCGTGTCGCCGACGTTGTCGTGAACGAAGGTGAACTGAACGTCCTCGGAGGGGATACCACGGACTTGGTCGAAGCGAAGGCGCGATACGTTAACGCCGGCGTTCAGCCGTCCGCGTCCCAGCGTCTGGGCGCGCTCGGCGAAAATCGGTCCGAAGCTGGTCGACGTGGGGGTGGGGACGCCGGAGACAAACACCACGGTCTCGCTGCCGGCCGTCGAGCTCAGAGGGAAAGACGACAGGCTCGAGGCGATCGAGTTGTTGAAGAACTGGAGCAGGGCACCATTGGTCTCGGACTCGGACGGGATGAAGTGCATGCCGTGCGCCCCGGGCGAGCCGGCGAGGGTCAGCGGCTGCTCTCCACCACCGAAGACAAAGAGTCCATTGAGGACCTCGCGCATCGTTTGCGCGTGGGCGGACTCTGGAGCGAACGCTGATAGGCTGAAAGTGAGACAGAGAAGGGGTACGATGCGCGGAGTCATAGACACCTCTGGGGCTAAGCTGTCTCGCACAGGCTCGGGCGCGTCCCCGCAAACTGACGCCCTTTCAGGGGCTGCGTCAATGAGCGGCGGGTTGATTCAACAGGCGGTCGCCCGGGGCGCGACCGGGGCCGGAGTCGTGGTTGCTGAAACAGACGCGCCATGACTCCAGTATTGAGGGGTGGCGCCAGATCCGCCGGCCGTGCCCGAACTCCAATCAGCGGTTAATATGCTAGGGGCCCTGGCGATCCGATTCCGGCGCCCATGAGGTCGAACAACGAAACTCGAGGAGCCTTGAACATGACGGATGAGAAACTTCCCATGACCACCGAGCAGCCGGAGGAGCGGACCTGGCGCGACGTGGCTCAGCGCTGGAAGGAAGTGGGCAAGCAGGTCCGCGACCTGGGCGAACGGCTGGGCACCGCCTTCAAGGAGGGTTGGTCCACCGAAGAGGTGAGCGAGGAGGAGACGCGCCGGCTGGCCGACCGTTTGCGCGAGCTGGGTGAGAAGATGGACCGGGCGGTGGACGCCGTTCGCGAAGAGGCGAAGCAGCCGGGCACCAAGGCCGCCGCCAAGCAGACCGCGCGAGCCACCCGTGAGGCCTCGACCGACCTGCTCGACGAACTGCGGGAGACGCTCAGCGAGGGGTTGGGGGAGGTGAACAAGCGGATGGACGACCTGGTGAGGAAGCGCCAGGAGAAGCAGGAAAAGGAATAGCCCGCTTGCTATCTTTACAACGGCCTGGTACCAGCCTGCGCGCTCTTGGCCGACCAGGGCAATAAAGAACAGAGGCGGCGGTCGTGCTTGAGCCGACCGCCGTTCTTTCGCGGAACCCGCGGCACGCTCGAGCGCACCAGCAAGGAGCCGGTCGATGATTTACCGCCCAGCGTTGGAGCTACCTCTCGCTCTCATGGCCGTGGCACTCCTGGCCGGTTGTGGCGACGACGGGCCCAGCCAGCTCACCGGGACAGCCGGTCCATCGATCGGCTTCGACTGTGTCCTCGAGTTCGCCCTGGCCGACTCGTTGGGCGAGCCCATTCAGACGGTGACCTACCCGGCCAAGATCAATTTCACCCTGCAAGCGCGGGCGGAGTGTGCCGATCAGATCGGCCTGAACGTCTGGTCCCAGTTCGATTCGACGCAGACGGCTTTCTCGCGAGCGTTTCGGGGGAACGAGTTCGATTTTCCACTCTTTGCCGATGGCGGTTTGCAGGCCGAGTTCGTCGCCTACGCTCTCGACGGCGACGGCGGAGCGGTCACGGCGCCGGTTCGGATCGAGTTCGTCAGCGGGGGCGCAGCCCCCGCCGGCCCCGCAGGATCTCTCGTGGCTCCTTAAAGCTCGGAGCCAAGGCGTTTGGCAACGGTCGCGCGCCCAGCGCGGCGGCGGCCTGACCGGGAGGAAAGAGCGATGAAGCTGACGCGGCGTGAGTTGCTCAAGCTGGGAGCCGGCGCCGGGCTGTCGCTGGTGGCCGGTTGGCGGCCGGGGCGCCTCGGACGCCTGTGGCAGGGCGAGCTGATCACCAAGAAGATCCCATCCAGCGGCGAGGCCATCCCCGTCGTGGGGATCGGGATGCGAGACTACCGGGTCGGTCCCTCGGCGGAAGAACGGGCGCCCTACAAAGCGACGCTAAGCGTCTTCGCCGAGTTGGGCGGCAAGGTGCTCGACACGGCGCCCTCCTACGGCAACTCGGAGAGCGTGCTCGGCGACCTGATGGCCGAGCTGGCGATCCGTGACCGCGTCTTCCTCGCCACCAAGGTGGATCGGGAAGGCCGCGAGGCGGGGGTCGCGCGCATGGAGGCCTCGTTCGACAAGCTGCGCACCGACAAGGTCGACCTGATGCAGGTCCATAACCTCCGCGACACCGCCACTCAACTCGCCACGATGCGCGAGTGGAAAGGGGCGGGGCGGCTGCGCTACGTTGGCATCACCACATCGAGCGATCGCCAGTACGAGCGGATGGAGGGAGTGATGTCTGGCGAGGACCTCGACTTCATCCAGGTCGACTACTCCCTCGCCAATCGCAGCGCCGCTGATCGGATACTGCCGCTGGCCGCGGACCGGGGCATGGCGGTGCTGATCAACCTCCCGTTCGGCCGCGGCCGGCTGTTCCGCGCCGTGGGCGACCGGGCGCTCCCCGATTGGGCCGCCGAGATCGACTGCACAAGCTGGGCGCAGCTCTTCCTCAAGTACGTCGTCTCGCATCCGGCCGTGACCTGTGCCATCCCCGGGACCACCAAAGAGCACCACGCCGTCGACAACATGGGCGCCGCCCGGGGCCGGCTGCCGGACGCCGCGTTGCGGCGGCGCATCGAGGGTTTCTTCGACGCGCTCTAGTTGCATTGGTTGCGAAGTGACGCGGCGACGGTCTCGTCTCG
>CAYGCC010000354.1:0-4871 GCA_964348165.1 uncultured Gemmatimonadota bacterium
AGCTCCAGCAGCCCCTGTTCGCGGATCGCCGCCGCCGCGGCGTCGAGCGCCGACAGGTGCGAGGGGTCGAGGTGAGAATTGGCGATGACGAGCGTCCGCAGGCCGTGCGCGGCCAGCCCGCTGGCGATTTCGGTCAGCATGACGGCCACCGTCGATGGCTCCAGCGAGATGGTGCCCGGAAACTCTGACGCGAAGCGCGCCGCCGTGTAGGACAGCGTCGGCAGGATGAGAACGTCGTGGCCTCGCTCGGGCAGTTTCTCGGCGCCCGATTCCGCCATCGCCTCGGAGATGATCACGTCGGTCGCCAACGGCAGATGGGGGCCGTGCGCCTCGATGGCGCCGATGGGCAAAATGGCGACGGCCCGCGGATCGGCCAGGCGGTCGCGGGCCTCCTCCCAGGTCAGTTCAGCCAGTCTCGAGACCGCCATCGTACTCCCGTCCAGTCGCGGCGCTGCCTCGGTTGACTGTGCTTTGCGCCGACTCGTATCATCTCAGGCCATGAGTTTCCAGCCACCCGACGAATTCAACATTGCCGATTACTTCCTCGACTCACGCCTACGGGAAGGAAAGGAAGAGCAGATCGCGCTGATCACGGATCGCGCGACCCTCACCTACCGGGAAGTGCAGGCGCTGGCCAACCAGTTCGGGAATCTGCTGCGTGATGCCGGCGTCCAGCCCGAGCAGCGGGTGATCATCGCGCTTCCCGATGGACCGGAGTTCGTCGCCGCGCTCTTCGGCATCCTGAAGATCGGCGCGGTGGTAGTCATGGTCAACCCGCACCTCAAGGCCGACGCCATCGCCTACTTCTTCCGTTACACGAGGGCAAAGGTCGCGCTGGTCGACCGCGACGACGTGAGCGAGTTTGCGACGGCGGCGAAGCAGTCGCCACAATTCGAGCGTCTCCTCGTCGTCGGTGACCCGGATTTCGATCAGCGGCTCGCCCGGGCGCCGCGCCAGCTGGAGAGTTTTCCCACGCACCGGGACGATGCCGCCATCTGGCTGTTCTCGGGCGGCACCACCGGATATCCGAAGGCCGTGGTGCAGACGCACACCTCCTTCGCCAACACCACGGCTTGCTACGCGAAGGGCGTGGTCGGCTATCGCGGCGACGACATCACCCTGTCGGTGCCCAAGCTCTACTTCGGCTACGCCACCGGCTCTAACCTGTTCTTCCCCTTCTCAGTCGGGGCCGCCACGGTTCTATTCCCGGAACGCTGCACCGCCGACGTCCTCTTCGAAAAGATCGCCCGGCACCGCCCCACGATCCTGATCAACGTCCCCACGATGATCGGTCAGATGGTGGGCCACCCGGCGGCGGCCGACCAGGACCTTTCCAGCTTGCGGCTGGCGACCTCCGCCGGCGAGGCGTTGCCGGTCGAGTTGTACGACCGCTGGAAGGAGAGGTTCGGGGTCGAGCTGCTCGACGGCCTCGGCACCGCCGAGATGTGGCACATCTTCATCTCGAACCGCCCCGGTCGAGTGAGACCCGGCACGCTGGGCGAGATCGTGCCCGGTTTCGATGTCAAAGTCTGCGACGACGATGGGAAAGAACTTCCAGCGGGCGAGGTGGGTTGGCTTTGGGTGAGGGGGAACTCTCGCGCTATCGGCTACTGGCAGCAGATGGAGAAGACGAAGCAAGCGTTTCGCGGCGATTGGTACGTGTCCGGCGACATGATCCGGCGCGACGCTGACGGCTACTTCACTTACTGCGGCCGCGGCGATGACATGCTCAAAGTGTCGGGCAAGTGGTTGGCGCCGCAGGAGGTGGAAAACTGCCTGATGCAGCACCCCTCGGTCGAAGAGGTCGCCGTCATCGGCATCGTCGATGAGAACGGACTCACCAAACCGCGCGCCTTTGTGGTGGCGACGGACCCGCGGCCGGGTTTGGAGGAAGAGCTGAAGACGTTCGTGAAGACACGGCTGGAACCCTACAAGTACCCGCGTGAGATCGTCTTCATGGATGCGCTTCCGCGCACGCACCTGGGCAAAGTGGACCGTGGACAACTGCGAGGGTGACCCGCGACACCCCGAGGTGGCGGCGGGCCGGGTCAGCCTCCCAGCGAGCGGATTGCGCTTCCCAGCGCCTCCATCGCTTCGTCGAGCTGACGGTCCGACAGATAAGGCGCGGGGCCCAGCCTCACCGTGCTCCACCGATAATCCGAGTGCACCCCGCGCTCGCGCAGAAGACGGCAAAGCTCCGCCGCGCGCGGTGAACGCAGAGCCAAAAACCCTCCGATGCGCTCAAGCCCCACCGAGCGGTCGCGGTCGATGAGACCCGGGTCGGCATCCAGCTCGTCGAAACGTTGGGCCAGCAGGCCCACCTGATGGCGGCTGATCTCGCTCAGTAGCTCGGGCGTGAGCGCATGCTCCTCGAAGAAGTCGAACACCTCGGCCGCCCGATAGTGGCTGGTCGGGTCGTAGGTGGCGCCGGCGAAGCGCTCGCCGCCCTGTCCGTAAAATACCTTTCCCTCATCACCGGCATCGGACAGCAGGTTGAACTCGGCGAACCAGCCGGTGATCGCCGGGCGCATGTCACAGTCGGGCGGAATGCGAAGGAAGCCGTTGCCCTCACCTAGCTGGCAGTACTTGTATCCGCCGCCGACGATGAACGCTGACTCCAGCCCTTCCCGCTTCAGCGAGAACGGCACCACGGCCAGCGCATGGTACGCGTCAACCAGCAGCTGGGAGCCCTGCCGCTCGCAGGCGCTCTGCACGGCGCTCAACCCCGGCACGATGTGGGCGTTCTCGAACAGAACGCAGGAGACCATCACCGCCGCCGTTCGGTCGTCCACGGCGGCGACGAGCCGCTCGCCCAACGAGCTGGCCGGGAGCGACGCGACCTTCACCACCTCCAGACCTTCCTCGGCCAGCCGATCCAGCTGGCGCCGCAGCGTGTGAAACTCGCCATCGCTGGTGACGATGCGCGGACGTTGTCTAAGCGGAAGCGCGGAGAGGAAGCGAACGACGAGGTCGTGCGTGCTCGGAGCCATCGCGATGAATCCGTCGCCGTCATCGAGCAGCTGGGCATAGCCGCGCTGCACACGCTCGGCTTTCGAGAAAGCACGCGACCACTTTTCATCCACCCGCTCGGCGGCGTCGAGCCAGGCCTGGCGCTGGCCGTCAAAGCCGCGATCGGGCCAGGCTTGATGTGAGTGTCCGGTCAGCAGCAATCGCTCGGCGACCTTGAAGCGGCTGTAATGCGGCGCCAGCGAGTTGGGGTGACGGTACAGCGAGGACGGGTCGATCACGTGCCTCACAGCTTGTCGCGGATCGCCCACAGGTCGGGGAAGACGGGTTTGGACAGCGTCGTGGCCAGATACTTCACACCGGCGCTTCCGCCGGTCCCGCGCTTGGTGCCGATGGTCCGCTCGACCATCTTCACATGACGATACCTCCACTCCTGCAGCCCTTCGTCCAGGTCCACCAGGCGCTCGCACAGCTGGCTGATCAACGGATTGTTGCGGTAGATGTCGATCAAGATGTCCTGGACTTCCGGCGAGGGCTCGATCGACCGGCTGACGTCACGCTCCAGCAGGTTTTGCGGCACCGGGTACCCGCCGCGCGCCAGGAAGCCGAGCAAAGCATCCCACACCGTCGGTTGACCGAAGCGCGCCTCCAGGCGGATGCGTCCCGCCGATTCCGGAGGAAAGTGGTTGACGGTCGCCCGATCTTTCACTCCCAGGACGAACTCCAGCTCGCGGAACTGGTAAGATTGGAAGCCGCTGGCCGACTCCAGACGCTCGCGAAAGCTGAGGAATTCGAGTGGTGTCATGGTTTCCAGGATGTCGAGCTGAGCGACCATGATCTTCAAGATCGTCAGAACGCGTTTGAGCGTGTGTAGGGCGGGAGTGATGTCGCCGCGATGCAATAGCCGTTGCAGGTGGTCCAGCTCGTGGAGCACCTCCTTGAACCAGAGCTCGTAGACCTGATGGATGATGATGAAGAGCGTTTCGTCGTGCTCCGGTCCGCTGGACAGCGGCTGCTGAAGGCCGAGCAGCTCATCCAGCATCAGGTAGTTGGAGTAGGTGAGCGGCTTGCTGGTTTTCGTCGCCGGGATATTCTGAGCGGTCCCTTGGGGATCAGCAGGTGGCATCTTCGGCTCTCAAATGCGGATCGGTCCCGTTCGCCATCAGGCGTTCACGTTATCGATCAGTCTAACCGTTGGGGAGGTTGGGCGGAAGAGTCTCGAGCACGCAGCTGAAAAGGGCGTAAGGATGAAGAGGCGATCGCTAGTGCCGTTGACGTTCACCTTGCTGGCGTCGTGCGCGACGCAGGCGAGCGATTCCCGCGGCCGCGCGAGCTGGCCCCGGTTCCGGACCTCGTCGAACTGATCGTGATACGCCCTTCCGGCGGTTAGGCTCGTGGGGACTCGCTGAACGTAGATCTCAGCGACGGTGCCGGAGCTGACGAGGTGCGACATTACCAGGGCGGGGCGGCCGCAGGCTCAATTCCCTCCGAGGTCCTGGGCCCCGGTCGGGGAAGGTTCGATGATCGTGACCGCAGATCGGCTGAACGTTCGGCGCTGCCGTTCGCGCGGATGCTCGGTGATCGGTTACGTGGCGCGTGGCCAGGTCGTCCGGGTACACGACTTCGTAGGCAGCTGGTTTCGATTCACCGGGCCGGATGGCGTCAAAGGCTACTTACAATCCGACGGTCTGCTCTTGCCCGCCGCTTACCGGGGCGGGCTGCTTGAGAGATCCGCGCGCGCACCGCGGAGTTC
This sequence comes from uncultured Gemmatimonadota bacterium, assembly GCA_964348165.1. GTDB lineage: Bacteria > Gemmatimonadota > Gemmatimonadetes > Palauibacterales > KS3-K002 > CAYGAJ01. The sequence continues at coordinate 4,721 of CAYGCC010000354.1, forward strand.
TGCCCGCACTCGCCGCCGTGTGCAACGCGATGCGCCGGATCTCGCAATTCGTCGAGGGCGTCATGGCCGATGCGCCCGCCCAGGTCTTTTCCGCCTTCTCGGCTGGTGTGTATATCGACTCGAGCGACGGACCGACGACCGAGAACATGCT
>CAYGCC010000355.1:0-2202 GCA_964348165.1 uncultured Gemmatimonadota bacterium
CTGGACTACCTGGTGGCGAAGGCCGAGATTGAGGCCCTGATCGGAAGAGAGCTCTAGCTGCCCACGTCGAAGCCGCCCGCCGCTACGGGTGGACGGCCTGGTTGAACGAGAAGTCATGACCGAGAAGACCGAATGAAACGCATAGCTATAATAGGAGTCGCCCTCGTGGCGATCGCCGTCGTCGCCTTCCAGTTCCTTCGCAACGGCGAGGAGACCGTAGCCCCGGTCTATCAGATCGTACCGGTGAGGACGCGAGACATCGTGGTCTCGGCCAGCGCGGCGGGCGCCGTCGAACCGATCACCACGGTGGAGGTCAAGTCGAAGGCGTCGGGCGAAATCTTCGAGATCAAAGTCGAGACCGGTGATGTCGTCGCCGGCGGAGAGTTGCTGGTTCGCGTGGACCCGCGGGTTCCTGCGGCCACGTTGCGTCAGGCCGAGGCCGACCTGCGGCTGGCCGAAGCCCAGCTAGAGAACGCCCAGTCGAAGCTCCGGCGCGCCGAAGAGCTGCACAAGACGCAGTCGATCACCGAGCAGGAGTACGACGACTCGCGGCTGGCCGTGGCCAGCGCCCGGGCGCAGTTGGTCCGCGCGCAGCGGTCCCTCGAGGACGCCCGCATCTCCGCCGAAGACACCGACGTCAAGGCTCCCATCTCGGGCGTGATCATTCAAAAGAACGTCGAGGTCGGCAGCGTCATATCATCGGCCACCCGAGAGGTCGGAGGCGGCACGGTGCTGCTGCAGATGGCCAACCTCGACACGGTGCAGGTACGTGCCCTGGTCGACGAGACCGACATCGGCAAGATCGCCCCGGGGATGGAGGTCACTATCGCGGTCGATGCCTACCCCAACCGCCCGTTCCGCGGCCGGGTTCTCAAGATCGAGCCCCAGGCGACGGTGACCCAAAACGTCACCATGTTCCCGGTGCTGGTGCGGATCCCCAACACCAACGGCCTGCTCAAGCCGGGGATGAACTCCGAGGTCGAGGTCCACGTCGGCTCGCGCGAAGGTGTGCTCGCCGTGCCCAACGCCGCGTTGAGGACCGAACGCGATGTCGACTCGGCGGCGGAAGTCCTCGGACTCGACCCCGAAGCGGTGAGAGAACAGATCGCCGAGGCGCGGCGCGCCGAGATGGAGCTGGCGGCGGGTGAGCCGTCGCCAGAGTCTGAGGCCGAGGGTAGCCCGAGCTCCCAAACCGTCACCTGGCGCGGCCGCGAGATCAAGCTGCCCGCCGGCGTCGACGCCGCTGCCGTCCAGGCTTTGCAGGCAAAGTTCGCGGGGGCGAGCGACATGCGAAGCGTGTTCGAATCGCTCACCCCGCAGGAGCGGACGCTGATGCGCCAGCTGCGTGACGCCGCCGGTGGCGAGCGCGGCGGCCCAGGCGGCGGCGAGGCGGGCAGCGGTGTCGATGCGGCGCTCCAGGGCGGCAACTACATCGTGTTCACCCGGCGCAACGGCGTGGCTAAGCCCGTCCCCATCAGAACCGGTCTGACCGACCTCGACTACTCCGAGGTCGTCGCGGGCCTGGCCGAAGGCGATACCGTGCTGGTGCTTCCCAGCGCCAGCCTGCTGGCCAGCCAGCGCGAATTCCAGGAGCGCGTCAGCAACCGCGTCGGCGGGTTACCCGGCGTGCAGCGCCGTTAGACGGCGTTCGATTCAAAGAGAGGGCGACGGCCGATGCTCATTGGCGAGATCCTCAGGGTAGCGCTCGACGCGATCCGGGCGAACAAGCTTCGCTCGTCTTTGACGATGCTCGGCATCGTGATCGGGGTCGGCGCGGTCATCACCATGGTGGCGCTGGGTACGGGCGCGCAGAAGGCAGTGCAGGATCAGATACAGTCGCTCGGCACCAACCTGCTGTCCATCTACGCCGGCCAGTCTTGGCATCGCGGGGTCGCTAGCGCCGACCGGGTCAGCCTCACCACGGCGGATGCGGACGCGCTCCGCCGCCAGGCACGCGTTCTGACGGCCATAGTGCCGGAAATGCGGCGTGGCCAGCAGGTCGAGTACGGCCGGACGAACATCAACGTAAACGTCATCGGCACCGTGCCCGAGTATGTTCCGGTCAACAACTACAACGTCGAAGCGGGCCGGATGTTCACGACGGGCGACGGAACGGCGCGCAAGCGCGTCGCCGTGCTTGGTTACGCCATCCCGGACATGCTGGAGACGAACCGGATCGCGATCATCGGCCAGCAGATCCTG
>CAYGCC010000356.1:0-17365 GCA_964348165.1 uncultured Gemmatimonadota bacterium
CCGCGCGCAGCGGACCGATGGTCGTGTATGACTGACTATTCGAGAGCGGCGCAGGCGTCGCGTGAGAGCGACGTCTTCCTGGGTCTGTTGCTCGAGCAGATGCCGGCGATTCTCTGGTCGGTGGATTCCGAGCTACGTTTCACCTCGTCGCTGGGCGCGGCGCTCTCGGCCTTGGGACTGAAACCGAACCAAGTGCTGAGCATGTCACTGCACGAATACTTCGGAACGGACGATCCGAACTTCGTGCCGATCGCCGCCCAACGGCGTGCCTTGCAGGGAGAAGACAGCAGCTTCGACTTCACCTGGGCGGACCGGACCTTTCAGTGCCACGTCGAGCCCCTGCGCGACCCGTACGGTGAGATCCTCGGCGCCGTCGGCGTCGCGTTCGATGTCACCGCGGGAAAGCGGGCGGAAGAGGCTCTCAAGGTCAGCGAGCTTAAGTATCGCCGGCTGTTCGAGAACTCGCGCGACGCGATCTACGTCAGCTCGATCGACGGCAAACTGCTGGAATTCAATCGCTCGATGCTCGAGCTCTTCGGGTACGCGCCCGAGGAGATGCGCGAGCTGAACGCCGAGGATTTGTACTTGCATCCCGAAGATCGCCAGGGGTTCAAGGACGCGATCGAGCGTGCGGGGTCGGTGCAAGATCACGAGGTCCAGCTTATCACCAAGGATAAGCGGGTGATGCACTGCCTGTTGAGCTCGACTTTGCTGACTGAGGAAGACGGCCGCGTGGTCGGTTATCAGGGGATCATACATGACATAACCCAACGCAAGATCGCCGAGGAGAGGCTGCGCAAGGAGAAGGCGTTCTCCGACGCTGCGCTCGAAAGCCTACCGGGTTTGTTCTACTTGTTCGACGAGAACGGAAGGTTCTTGCGCTGGAACCAGAACCTCGAACGGGTCACCGGCTACTCGGCGGCGGAACTGGCGGGCATGCACCCGCTAAACCTCGTGTCCGGGCCGGACAAGCCGAGGCTGAAACGCTGTATGGACGATGTCTTTGCCAAGGGCTCGTCCAGCGCCGAGGCCGATTTGGCTAAAAAAGATGGTGGCACGACACCCTACTTCTTTACCGGTACACTGATCAGCCTGGACGGCAGGCCCAGCGTTGTGGGCATGGCGATCGATGTGGAGAGTCAGCGGCGCTTGGAAGAACAGCTGCGCCAATCGCAAAAGATGGAGGCGATAGGACAGCTCGCCGGCGGCGTGGCGCACGACTTCAACAACATCCTGACCGTCATTCTGTCTAACGCTGACATCTTGCTCGGCGGCCTAGGCCCAGAGGATCCGAGACGGGAAGAGCTGCAGGGTATTCGAGAGGCGTCGCAGCGCGCGACCTCGTTGACGAGGCAGTTGCTGGCTTTCAGCCGCAAGCAGATGCTGCGTCCCAAGGTCGTTAATCTCAATTCGGTCATCGTCAACCTCGAGAACATGTTGCGGCGGCTGATCGGAGAAGACATCGAGCTGATCACGCTGCTGGAACCGGGGCTCTGGTTGGTGGAAGCGGATCTCGGCCAGGTCGAGCAGATGGTGATGAACCTTGTGGTGAACGCTCGAGATGCCATGCCGCAAGGCGGTAAGCTGGCTATCGAGACCGGCAACATGGAGGTGGGCGACGACTTCGCCCATGCCCATTACCCGATCGTCCCTGGCGGCTATGTCATGCTTGTGGTGAGCGACAACGGGATCGGCATGAGCCCCGAGACGCGCGAGCGAATCTTCGAACCGTTTTTCACGACGAAGCAAAGAAGCAAGGGCACGGGGCTCGGGCTCAGCACCGTTTACGGTATCGTGAAGCAGAGCGGCGGTTTCATCTGGGCTCACAGCGAGCCCGGGAAGGGCGCGACGTTCAAGGTCTACCTGCCGAGAGTCGAGAAGAACGTAACGCCGCTACAAGGCGAGGTTCGGTGGGCCGCCGCGCCGCAAGGTTCGGAGACCCTGTTGCTGGTCGAGGATGAGGACTCCGTACGCGGTCTCGCTCGCCGCATCCTCGAAGGCAGAGGTTACCGGGTGCTGGAGGCGGAGGATGCGCAGCAGGCTTTGGAAGTCGCCGACGCGTTCGCCGAACCCATACACCTGCTGCTCACCGATTTGGTCATGCCGGGTCTGAGCGGCCGCGAGTTGGCCGAGCGCCTGCAGCCCGAACGCCCGGACATGAAAGTGCTTTACATGTCGGGATACAGCGACCACGCCGTCCTGCGCGACCAGACGTTGAATTCGGGTGCCAACTTCCTCCACAAGCCTTTCACGCCGGAGTCGCTGGCCAGCCGCGTGCGAGATATTCTCGACGCGCGCCGATCCGCCGGCCGCTGAGCTCACTGGCGCCGAGACCGTTCACCACGCAGCTTCGGGGAGTCGCCCCTCGATGCGGCATTAGCAACCAACCGACCATGCAAACGAGGTTGACCTATGACGCGGGCTTCCCCCCGCGCCGGCCCGATCGGCCTGCACGAACAAAACGGCGAACTCTATTGCGAGGGGTTGCGGCTGGCGGAGATCGCCGCCGCGCTGGGCACACCCTGCTATGTCTACAGCGAAGCCCTGATCCGCAAGCGTTTCGAAGCCTTCGAAGCGGCGTTCTCGTCCGTACCGCATCGCGTTTTCTATTCAGCGAAAGCGAACCATAACCTCGCCATCTTGCGCTTGATGCGAAGCCTGGGTGCCGGCGTGGATGTCGTTTCGATCGGAGAGCTCTACCGGGCCCAGCGCGCGGGATTCACGGCGGAGGAGATCGTATTCGGTGGGGTGGGGAAGCGTGTCGATGAGCTCGAGGCGGCGATCTCGGAAGGCGTGTTTCTGATCAACGTCGAGTCGGAGCACGAGCTGCGCACCATGGATCAACTGGCGGCGGCCCGAGGCCGGCGGGTGCCTGTGGCGGTGCGCGTCAACCCAGGCGTCGAGGTCGGAACTCATAGCTTCACCCAGACCGGTCATTATAAGACCAAGTTCGGCGTGGCCTGGGAGGAGGTGGAAGGTCTGTACGAGATGGCGGCCGCCGCCGATCATCTCGAGCCGTTGGGAATCGACGCCCACATCGGTTCACAGATTCTTTCGTTCGAGCCGTACCTGCAGACATTCGAGCGCCTGGCCGACCTTCTGCAGCGAATCCGTCATCGGGGGATACAGCTGCAGTACCTGGACATCGGCGGCGGCTTCGGCGTCGCGCCCAACGGCGCGGATGTATTCGAGCTTGGTCCGGTTGCCGAGGCGACCGCGAGGCTCACCGCCGAGTTCGAGCTGACCTGCCTGGTAGAACCGGGCCGTTGGCTGGTGGCACCCGCGGGCGCCCTCGTCACACGGGTACTCTATAAAAAGCGTCTGGGCGAGCAGCTGTATTACGTGGTCGACGCGGGCTCGAACGATTTCCTACGGCCGAGCTACTACGGCGCGAACCATCCCATCGAGCCGGTGCGCTGCCGTGAGCCCACGCTGACGGCCGACGTCGTCGGCCCGGTATGCGAGACCGGCGACTTCCTCGGTCGCGGCTGCCGCCTTCCCGAGCTGGTCGAAGGCGAGCTGTTGGCGGTTCTGTACGCGGGGGCGTACGCCTCGGTCATGAGTTCGAACTACAACTCACGTCCCCGAGCGGCCGAGGTGATGGTGTCGGGCGGCGAGTATCGGGTTGTGCGGCGTCGCGAATCGCTGGATGATCTGATCGCCGCGGAGTTGCAGGAGCACGATTAGGCGCGGGACGGGACGCCCGCCGGACGGGCCCCGCACTAGCCCCGCGGGCGGCAGCCTCGATCGCACCAGGGCTCGGACCCGAACACAGCCTCGAGCCCGTCCACCAGGAGGTTTCCGAAGCGCTCGATCAGCTGGCTCACGCTCTCGGCGATGTCCTCCAACTCCATTTCTCCTGGCTGACAGCCTCCCGCGGTCGGACCGTTCGCCAGACGAGAAACTATCTCGACGAGTGGATCGACTCGGGGGCGCGTCGCGCGTAGTAGTGTCAGCACATCGTCATGCTTCAACCACCCTCCCGCCCGCAACCGAGCCAGGGCGAGCAACGATTCCGGCCCGATGATGCGTAGCTGGTGGGCGCTGGGTTCGGACAAGATCGACTTTTCCAGGTGGACGGGATCGATCCGAGAATCGGTGACGATGTAGAGTCCGAGCGCTCGCTCCCAGCCCGAGATCTTCCCCTCGCGAATCAGCTGCTCCACGACCCGCGCCAGCGTGGGGCGACGGTCGGCGTAGCTCTCGTATCGCTTCAGCTCCACCGCTACCTGGTCGCCGGCGGGTGAGATCCAGCGCCCCTGACAGCCAAGCGACCCGGGAAGTCGACCGTAGGGGCCAAACTCGACCTCGAACCCGAGTCGCACGCCGATGTGGTTGAGCAAATCCTGTAGCGCGCGCTGGTGCGGTTCGTCTGATCGGTCTAGGCACTCGCGCACGTAAGCGCTAAGAAGGTCGAAGTCTACGGCGCTATCGCAGAGAAAGCGTCGAAAACGCTCTCTCCCGTTATCGGTTCCTTGAGAGTCGTCGAGCGGCCCAACGCGGCCGAGCAACTCGTCAAGCGTTAGAGGGACCATCTAAGCACTCCATTGCGGCGAGACCCTTTGCTCCTTCAAATGGGCAGGAGATGAGCGACAGTCAAGCCGGTTGGTTCACAGATCAGGCAGGAGGTCAGCGTGCGAGTTCCGGAAGACGTTTATGCGAGAATCGCCAGGGAGATCGAAAGCGAGGATAGCCCGGTGGGCATCGATGCAAAGAAGACCCACGTGATCATCCTTCACCTCCTCGCGCGGATTGAGGAACGGCTGGCTCGGCTGGAGCGCGTGGTCGGCTCTACAGGTCCGGATTCGTGACCGGCACCTCGCCACGCGAACTCAGCCTCAGGTTGCGCCCGCCGAACGCGGTCTCGACACGGAGCCGCGTGTCCAGCTGGTAGCGCAGCGAGCCACGCTCTAGCAAGCCGCGTGCGCCGGCACCCAAACCCTCCCAGCTGAACTGGGCGGGCACCCGTATGCGGGTGTGCGAGCCCGGACCCAGCACCGCCGCCTCGCTCAACCGGGCGCTGCCAAAGCGGGTACCCTCCACCTCGAGGTCAGCCTCGACGCTGGACGTGCGTAACTCGTAGTCGTTGGGATTGAACACATCGAGCCAGAGCACGAGCGACACGCCCGTTAGATCGAGTCCGATGATCTCGATCGACTCGAGGCTCAGCCGCGGCTGCTCAAAGCGGATGCGCTGGAAGAGCGAGCACGACAGGGCCCCTACAGCGAGTAACGCGACGACGAGCCCGTGGTGAGCGGCCCCAATCCCCGCGGGTCCGGCGGCGGTGACTCTCGCTCTCATTTTCGCGTCTTCTCCTCTCGTTCGTCCCACCTCTCTGCGCCTTCTTGGCGGCCAAGAGCGACATGCTCCACAGCCGGGCCGCGACGACGACCGGCGTCGCACGCCCCGCCGCCTGGGCGCTGACAAGATGGGTTTCCCGGCCGGGGGCAGCGAGGGGAGGGCGGAGGGTTCGGCGGCTCTGAGAGGGCCAGCGGGATTACAGAGGGTCGTTGTTGTGTATGGTGTGTCGAAATACAAGTTTGACACATAGCGGACGGCGACAATAGTTTAGCATCGAGTTGAGTGGCCAAACCCCCAGCTGGCGGTTGACATGGCTCAATTGAAGCGTCTTCCCCTATTCGTCTTGCCTACCGTGCTCTTGCCGGGTGCCCACCTCCCGCTCCACGTCTTCGAGCCGAGATATCGGCAAATGGTGGCCCGCTGTCTGGAATTCGACAAGCGTTTCGCACTGCTCTTTCATCGCGATGACTTGTACGGAGATTTTCGCGTCGAGCCTGGGCGGATCGGGTGCGTGGCGGAGATCGGCGACTTCCAGCCGCTGCCGGATGGACGATCGCTCATGATGACGGAGGGTGTGGAACGGTTCCGAATCGAGGCGGCCGTCGATTCGGAGGCACTGTATTACGAGGCGATGGTGGGAGCGTATAACGACGAGCCCGAGAGCGAGTCGGAGTTGATCGACCGGCGCCGAAGGTCCATCGAACTCTTCCAGGCGCTGCTCAGCACGCTGCCGGAACCGCCTGAGAAGGTGCCCGAGTTCGATACCCATCACGAGACTTCGTTCACGATCGCTGCGACGATCGAGATCGATCCCGCCTGGCAGCAAGGTCTGCTGGAACTTCGGAGTGAGACGGCGCGACTGGACCGGATCGATGGGCTGCTGCGCCGGGTGCTCGATTCGCGCTTGGGGATCGGCGGGGCGGGGTAGAAAGCGCCAGGCAGGCTGGGCCGATCTACCGTGGCGCGGGCGCCTCAGCGCCTGGCGGCGGCTGTGGGGGGCGGGGACGGGTCGAGGGAACCTAAGACTAACAATTATTATTAGTTAGCCGGCGGCCTTCCACTGCCGCTCGCCCCGGTCTGTCTCTTGCATTCGCGCCCCCGAAGAGCCGACCCAGCCGGGAGCTAAAGCGAATGCGGTCCACCACTTCGGATCACAGGGCCAGGTTTAACCAAGTCCTCAAGCAAGACGGGATCGAGATCCACGGGCCCGTCACTTCTGAATACACTGGAATCCTTACCAGCGCGGCGCTGCAGTTTCTCGCCCAGCTGTCGCGGCGCTTCGAGGGGCGGCGACAGGAACTTCTCGGCGCACGGGTGGAGCGTCAGCAGGCCTGGGATGAGGCGGTGCCGCCGATGTTCCCAGCCGAGACCCAGAGCATCCGGGACGCCGACTGGCAGGTCGCTCCCATACCCGATGATCTTCTGGACCGGCGCGTGGAGATCACCGGGCCGGTGGACCGCAAGATGATCATCAACGCCCTCAACTCGGGCGCGAACGTGTTCATGGCGGATTTTGAAGATGCAAACTCTCCGACCTGGGCCAACAACGTCGAGGGCCAGATCAACCTACGGGACGCCGTCAATCGGCAGATCAGCTTTACGAGTCCCGAGGGCAAGAGTTACGAGCTGAACGACACGATCGCCACCTTGCTCGTCCGTCCGCGGGGCTGGCACCTGGTCGAGAAGCATCTATGGGTCGACGGTCGCCCGATCTCCGGCTCGCTCTTCGACTTCGGCCTTTTCTTCTTCCACAACGCCGCCAATCAGATCAAGCGCGGAACCGGGCCGTACTTCTACCTGCCGAAGCTCGAGAGCTATCTCGAGGCGCGCCTGTGGAATGATGTCTTCAATTGGGCGCAGGACGAACTCGGCATTCCGCGCGGCACGATCCGCGCGACGGTGCTGATCGAGACGCTGTCCGCGGCCTTCGAGATGGATGAGATTCTTTACGAACTGCGTGAGCATTCCTCTGGGCTCAACTGCGGTCGCTGGGACTACATCTTCAGCTTCATCAAGAAGTTCCGCTACCACTCCGCCTTCGTGCTGCCCGATCGTGGCCAGGTCACCATGGACCGGCACTTCCTCAACTCTTATGTGGAACTGCTGATCCAGACCTGCCATCGCCGCGGTATCCACGCGATGGGCGGAATGGCCGCCCAGATCCCGATCAAGAGTGACCCGGAGGCCAACGAACAGGCCCTGGAGAAGGTCCGGCAGGACAAACTGCGCGAGGTGCGAGCGGGACATGATGGCACCTGGGTGGCGCACCCCGGTCTGGTCCCTGTGGCCAAAGCGCTGTTCGATGCTCACATGTCGGGCGCGAATCAGCTCGATCGCCTGCGGGAAGACGTACGAATTACGGCGGAAGACCTGACGAAGGTCCCTGAAGGCGGCATCAGCGAACAGGGTTTGCGTCACAATATCGACGTGGGGATCCAATACCTGGAGTCGTGGCTGCGGGGGACGGGTTGCGTCCCGATCTACAACCTGATGGAAGACGCGGCCACGTCTGAGATCTCGCGCAGCCAGGTGTGGCAGTGGGTGCGGCATGGGGCCCGCCTCGACGACGGCCGTCAAGTCACCGCGGAGTTGGTGAGGCAAACGATGGCTGAAGAGCTGGACAAGCTGCGCCGCCTACTCGGCAGCGAGCGCTTTGACGTTGGCGAGTTCGAGCTGGCGTCTCGCATCTTCGACGAGATCACGACGAAGCCCGAGTTCACCGAATTCATGACCTTGGTCGCCTACGACCACATCGACTGAAACTCAGCCGAGGGGTGTGCCCATGGACAAGCGTGCGTCTATCGAGAAGCTGGATGGCGAGTGGCGCCGATCGTCTCGCTGGAAGGGTATCGAGCGGCCTTATACCGCCGAGGATGTCTATCGTCTGCGAGGAACGGTCGAGATCGAATACAGCCTGGCCAGGCGCGGTGCGGCGAAGCTGTGGGGCCTGCTACAGGGCGACAGGCACGTCGCCGCTCTCAGCTCCCTGACCGGTAGCCAGGCGGTTCAGCAGGTCAAGGCGGGTCTCCAGTCAATCTATGTGAGCGGCTGGCAGGTGGCCGGGGATATGAACACCGCGCAGCAGACTTACCCGGATCAGAGCATGTACCCGGCCGACAGCGGGCCGCAGCTTGTCCGGCGCATCAACAACGCGCTGTTACGGGCGGACCAGATAAACCACCTGAACGGCAAGAACAGCATCGATTGGCTGGTGCCCATCGTCGCCGACGCCGAGGCCGGATTTGGCGGCCTACTTAATGTGCACGAGCTGATGAAGGCCTATATCGAGGCGGGCACCGCCGCGGTTCACTTGGAAGATCAGCTGGCTTCACTGAAGAAGTGCGGCCACCTGGGCGGCAAGGTGCTGGTGCCGACGCGCGAGTTCGTTACCAAGCTGGTCTCGGCGCGCCTGGCGGCCGATCTGTGCGGTGTGGACACCGTCATCATCGCACGCAGCGATGCGGAGAGCGCCACGATCTTGGCTAACGACATCGATGAGTACTACCGCGAGTTCATGACCGGCGAACGGACGCCGGAAGGATTCCAGCGGGTGCGCTGCGGTGTCGAAGCGGCCATCCACCGGGGGCTCGCCTATTGTCCGCACGCCGATGTGATCTGGTTCGAGACGAAGACGCCCGACGTGGAGGAAGCACGAAAATTCGCCGAGGCGATCCACTCACATTATCCCGGCAAGCTGCTCGCCTACAACTGCTCGCCGTCGTTCAACTGGAAGAAGTACCTGAACGACGAGCAGATCGCGAGCTTCCAGAACGAACTGGGCGCACTGGGCTACAAGTACCAGTTCGTCACACTCTCCGGCTTCCATTCCGTGAACCACGCCATGTTCCTGCTGGCCACGGAGTACAAAGAGAAGGGAATGGCGGCGTACGCCAAGCTTCAGGAAGCGGAGTTCGCTTCCGAGAAAGACGGGTACGAGGCGACCCGCCACCAGGAGTTCGTGGGCGCCGGCTACTTCGACGAGGTGACGCGCGTCGCTACCCACGGCTTCACTTCGACGCTGGCGCTGGAGGGCTCCACCGAGCAGGAGCAGTTTCACGCCGCTGCGGGAGATTAGACGCGGATCGCTCTTCCGGGGGTCGCCACGCTCCATCTGCAGACAGGAGCTCCCGGTATCGTGAGGCGGCCCCCGGTTCATTCGAGGCGATGCAGCCGCCGGCTTCCATGATCAGGGCAGGTTGCCAACGCCGGTTCTCGAGGCCCGGCGAACCGACGTCCAGAAGGGGGCGTGGGCAGCCGAATCTATTTATTCGGCGAAGCAGGCGTCCAGGCGGGCGCGCCCGCCCCAGCTTGTGAAGCGCGCTGCGGTGGCCGCCTCGATCTCCTCGACCGTCCGGGGGTTGCCGTTGCCCGAACCGGGCCAAACGAGGTAGCGCACGCCCGAAGCTGTGCCGCCGCGCCGGGGGTTGCTCGGGATGCCCAGCGCCTCGGCCAGCGCGATAGACCCCTCGCCCAGGTGAGTGCGGGGACCGATGTCAGCGAAGAGGGCGAAGGCGCGGCGGTCGTTGGCCGTGTTGACGACGACGCTGAGGTCGCCCAGCCGGGCGCCGCCCAGGTTGCCGCCGGGCAGCACCACGAACGGGATCACGTTCGAGTTGACGTATCGCCGGGGTCGGTGCGGGCCTTCGTCCGATCCTCCAGGGCGGTCGTCGAGACGTAGAAGCCGGGGTTGGGATCGCCGGGGCCTTGCACGACGGGCTGGCCGGAGGGTTGGCCGGTGTCGGTCGCGAGCGCCCACCAGTTGCCGGGCCGACCGGCGTTCGCCAGGTGGTCGGTGCCGGTGTTGTCGGGGTGGTAGGCGTCGGGCGCGCCGTCGGCGTCGATGGTCATGCCGGCTTCGAAGAAGAAGGCGTCTTCGCCCGTCACGCGCCACACCTGCGCGCCATCGATGACGAAGTACGCCTCCTTTTGGCAGGCCACCGGCGCATCAGGCGCGGCGCCGGCTGGCTCTTCCGGCACCTCGACGCCGGGCGGCGCCAGTTCGGGCGGAGCGGCCGGCGGGGCGTCCGGCGGCTTCTCACCGCCTTTACAGCCCGCCGCGCAGAGCACCAGCAGCAACAGGCAGAGCGTCGGTCGGATCAAGGCTTTGGCCACGGCGAAGGCGGACAGTGACCGGGTCCAGCCAAGCGCCGGACCCGGTTTCTACGTGCTTCGAGTTCAGCGCGAGTGGGGCGGCGAGCCTTCGCCGATAGGCTACCAGGCGATCCCGTAGTCTTCGCCGTGGTTGCTCGACCCGCCCCAGAACGAGCCGTGTTTCCAGTCGAAGTAAATGGCATTCATCGGTCCGGACGTCAGGGTCCGCGACGTCAGATTATAGTCCATCGCTCGCAACTCTTCACGAACCCAGGGTGGCACCGCATCGTTCAAGAGTAGCCGCCCCGGCATTGACTGATGGTTGCGGAACGAGTTGCGCATCTGAAAGCTGTTGAAGTTCGCCGCCTCGGCTGCCTCCTGCACGTTCATCCCGAAGACCACCACGTTCAGGAAGAACTGTAGACTGTTTTGGTCCTGAGTGTCACCGCCCTGAATCGCGAAGGACAGGTAGGGCTTACCATCTTTGAGCGTCATCGTGGGCGTGAGGGTAGCGCGCGGGCGTTTGCCCGGTTCGATGACGTTGTAAGGATTCTCGGCCGGATCGAGGACGAAGCTCTGGGCGCGCTGGCTGATTCCCACACCGGTGTGACCGGCGATGACCGCGGGGATCCAGGCGCCGCTGGGCGTGATTGAAACAACCCAGCCCGACTCATCGGCGGCTTGAATCGATGTCGTCCCCAGAAAGAAGGCCTCCTCCGCCTCGCTTCGCGCCTGATCGCTGGTCAGCTCACCGTTAGGCGGCCAACGCGTCTGCCAATTTTCCAGGTAACGTGAGTATGGGTTCGTGCCGCCCTGGAACGGGTAGGGGTCGCCGGGTCCGATGTCGGGATCGTTCTTCTCCGGGTTGATCAGCTTGGCCCGCTCGCGAGCGTACTCCTTCGACAGAAGCCCCTGCAGCGGCTCTGCCGGAGGGAAGTAAGGGTCACCGTAATAGAAGTCGCGGTCGGCGAAGGCGAGGTTCATCGCCTGATAGAGGGTGTGGATGTAGCGGGCGCTGTTGTACCCCATCGATTTGAGGTCGAAGCCTTCGACGATGTTGAGCGCTTGCAGAAGGACGGGGCCCTGGACCCAGCTCGTCAGCTTATAGACCTCGATGCCGTTGTACGTGGTCATCACCGGCTCTTCGATGTGGACCTTCCAGTTTGCCAGGTCCTGCATCGTGATCAGTGCGCCCTGTTCCCGCGCCCCGCGTACGAACTCCTGAGCGATATCCCCCTGGTAGAACCGGTCGTACGCGGCATGGATCGCCTCTTTACGCGTTTTGCCCGCCGCGAGAGCTTGCCGCTCCACCTCGACCAGCTTGCGGAGGGTCGCGGCCAACTCGGGCTGGCGAAATATCTCGCCCGGGTCGGGCGCTTCGCGCTCCGCTCCCGGGTGGGTCAGATACATCTTGGCCGAGTAGGGCCACTCCTTGATTCGTTCCTTGTTGCGCTCGATCGCGTTGGCAGCCTGGGCCTCGATAGGATAGCCATCCGCCATCTGTATAGATGGCTCGAGCACGTCGGCGAGGCTCAGGGTTCCGTATTCGGCGAGCATCACCATCAGCCCACCGGGGGTACCTGGCGTTACCGCCGAAAGCGGGCCGAGGTCGGGCGGATACCTTAAGCCCTTCTGCTTGAAGAACTCGGACGTCGCCCCGGTCGGCGCCACTCCGAGCGCATTGATCCCGACGACCTGACCGTCGTTCGGGTTGTAGATGAGGGCTTGGGTCTCGCCCCCCCAAGCGAGGACGTCCCACATGGTCGCGGTGGCGCCGAGCATGGCGCAGGCGGCATCGACGGCGTTTCCGCCCTTCGCGAACATCATCGCCCCAGCCGTCGCGCCCAATGGTTTTCCGGTGATCGCCACCCAGTGGCGGCCGTGCAACACCGGCTTCACCGTGCGCTGCGCCGCCAGGTGCTCGGGGACGGTCAGGGTGGCAGTGAAAAGCAAGAGCGCGAGGGTCGCGCTGGCTTTTGCGTTTGGCATCGGCCCTCCTCGAGGATGCTTTTTGGACTGGTAGCCGTTGGCTGTTCGTTCTCGCCAAGCCGCTCACAGCTTAACGGGTCCGGCCGGTGGAGGTAAAAAATCCAGGAAACGGCCTCCGGCCACAAGGGTGCGTGCGACGGCGCGCGACGGTCACCGGGCCCCACGTCGCGCGGCCAACCGCGAGCGGGACCTCGCGCGTCAAAGAAGGGAAGCGATGAAACCGCTGCCCACGGAGTCTCGGAGACTCGAATCAAGGAGAGTGGATGATGCTATCCCTTCGGCATATCGCTTCCGTGGCCTGGACCTTTCTCGGCTTCATGATCGCTGCAGCCCTCGTCCTCAACCTCCGCTACAAGCCAGTCGGCGAGGCGCAGTACTTCGACACCTGGACGGGGCAAATACGTCCGGCCGAGCGCCTCGACCCTCCTGCGGAACCCCCGGTGGAGATCACGAGGGCCGCGCCGGGAATCGTCGTCCCGTTGGAGCGCCTCAGGGAGGGAACTGGCTCAGATTGCGGTGGGGTGCGCTTCGCGTCTCCCGCACCCGAGCCGAACCTTCGATACTGAACGCTCGAGAAAAAAGGCGCGACCTCCGCGTTGGGAGCGCGTCTAACGCTCGGTTCGTCTGCCGGTCGCGGGCTCTCTTCCGCCTGCGACCCTGTGGTCTCTGAGCTCTGCGCAAAGATCCATCACCGTCGCGAAGCGCCGGTCCGTCGCCCGGATGCCGATCCAGGTCTCCCCGATCAGCAGCACAGCCCCGCAGAGGAGCAGCGCGCAACCCAGGAAAGCGGTGGCGAGGGCGACCTCGAGGGCGCGACCGGCGCCGAGGCTGGCCAGACCGACGGCGACGACCACCACGACGAACATTCCGGTGGACGCGTAGAAGCGGAGCAGGGCACGTGTGCCGCCGAAGCGCGGCGCGCGTGGCCCAACAGGATCTCGTTGAGCAGGGCTAGGTCGGCGATCTCGGGCGCCACATCCTCCCCCGCGATGGTGAGCTCAGTCTCGCGCACCCGTTGAAAGATCGCTTGCAGGCGCTGGTTGGTGGAGAGAACGAGCATGGCGTTGGCCAGCAGCAGTACGGCCGGCGTAGCCATGGCCGCGAGCACAGGCAAGCCGTCGGTCAACTGGGAGGTCATTGCAAGGTCTCGGTCATCCGTTTCTTTGTCGCTGACGGGTCATCTAGAGCATGGGTTGGAACAGGTAGCAGAAGTTCTCTGTGAGGCGGCGCGGGAGCGCGCGCGCCCGATGCTCGGCGAGCAGGATCTCATCGCTGTTCGCGATCTCCTCCTCGACCTGGCGCTGGATCCGTGCGAGGAACTTGGTGTCAGCCACCTCGAGGTTCGTCTCGAAGTTCAGGTGCAGGCTGCGGTAGTCCAGGTTTGCGGAGCCGATCATCGCGTACACACCGTCAATGACCAGAGCCTTCGCGTGCATGAAGGGTCCGCGACGCTCGAAGATCTGCACGCCCGACTTCAAGAGTGGGTCATACAGTGCGCGCGCCGCAAAACCCGTGTACCAATGATTGCTCCTCTGGGGCAGCACCAGCCGGACGCGGACGCCGCGTACGGCAGCATAACGAAGCGCCGTGATGATCGGTTCGTCAGGCACGAAGTAGGGCGTCACGATCGAGATGGAACGCTCGGCGGCCACGATCGCCCCGAAGAAGGCGTCGGCCAGGCCGTGGCCACCCAGATCCGGTCCTCCCGGAACCACCTGGACCACCGCCGCGCCTACGCTGTCTTGCTCCGGAAAATAGGCCAGATTGACCAGCCGTTCCGGAGCTTCTCCCGAGGCGAAGTGCCAGTCCTCGGTGAACAGAAGTTGAAGGTCTGAAACGGCGGGCCCCTGCACGCGGACGTGATAGTCGCGGATCGCGGCTCCGTCAGCGTAGGAGCTCAGGTGGGCGTCCTGAATATTGATGCCGCCTACGAATCCGATGCGGCCATCGATCACGGCGATCTTCCGGTGATTGCGGAGGTTGATCTGGAAGCGTCCCTTCAAGGGGTTGGCCTGTGTGATCGAGCGTACCTCGACACCGGCGTCGCCGGCACCTCTGAAGAAGCGGGACAGGTAAGTATAGGTGGAGCCGAAGCGATCGTAGAGAAGCCGACACTCCAGTCCCGAGCGAGCCCGATCGACGAGCAGATCCAGCAGCTCCCGCCCGATGCGGTCGCGACCGTAGATGAACGTCTGAAGATGAACTGACGATCGCGCCTCCGAGATCGCCTCGAACAGGGCGGGGTAGAACTCATCCCCATCCACGAGCAACTCCACCCGGTTGCCGCGGAAGACGCGATTGGCGTGCACCGCCGGATCGGTCGCGCGGAAGATATGTGCCGCTGGATAAAAGGTCTCCTCGCCGGGGTGCGGGTGGGAATAGTCTACGGCCAGCCGTTCGAACGTCGGGTGGGCCGCGGCGCGCCGAGCGACCAGCGCCTTTGCCGCCTCGCGCTGCGACGCCCCCCGGCGTACCCTGTCGACTCCAAAGCTCAGGTAGCCCAACGCCCCCAGGTAGGGGAAAGCCCAGACAACGGCCAGCCAGAGGACGGCAGAGACCGGCCGGTGCTTGGTCAGCAGGATATCCAGCGACAGCACCACGCCGAGTACGGCATGGCCGACGGTCAATAAGGTGTAGTCGAACATGTCTCGCGCCAGAAACTAACGACACGGCCGAAGTTCGCTACACCTGACCCGGCGCCTCTAGGCGTCAGAGGCGCTCGATCTCTGTTTCTAGCCACGATGTCCAGGGCGAAGCGCCACGATCCACCAGACCGCCAATGCGCCGGGGGTTGCGGCCTGACGACCCTTCTCTCAGCTTAGGGCCGGAGCGAGTGGTGAGACGGGCCCCGTGCCCAACGGCGCGGGGCCCGTCGTATGTCCGCTGGGCCGACAACCCGGCTTTGGCCGACGAACTCCATTAAGCGAAGCGACACGTCCTTGGATCCCGTTACTCATACGCTCACGGGAGCGGCGCTGGCCCAGGCTGGTCTCAAGCGCCGAACGCCCCTGGGCACGGCGACGCTGCTGATTGGCGCCAACTTTCCCGACGTCGATGTGCTGGCTTACGCGTGGGGCGGCGAGACCGCGTTGTGGTTTCGGCGTGGCATGACCCATGGGCTCCCGGCGCTCGTGGTGTTGCCCGTCGTGCTGACGGCGCTGGTAATGCTGTGGGATCGGGCGGTGCGGGCGCGGCGGCCGGGTGTGTCAGCGGCGCGTGCCGGTCAGGTGCTGTTGTTGGCGGCTCTGGCCGTTGCGACCCATCCGCTCCTCGATTTCCTGAACGTCTACGGTATGCGCTGGTTGATGCCGTTCCAGTCGAGCTGGGTCTACGGCGATACCCTGTTCATCCTCGATCCCTGGCTCTGGGCGATTCTCGCCGCGGCGATCTGGACGGGGCAGCGGCGGCCGGCGGCGGCGCGGGCGGCCTTCGCCATCGGGGCGGCCTACATCCTAATGATGGCCGGATCTAACCTGGCGGCGCGTACCACTATCGAGAGCAGCTTCGAGGCGCAGGCCGGAGAGATCCAGAACCTGATGGTGGCGCCGATGGCGGTGACGCCGTTTTCGCGCTGGGTCGTTGTGGCGGGTGCGGATGGATACGAGGCGGGCACGTTCAACTGGCTGTCGCGGCGTGCGCTGGAGTTACGACCGGTGCCGTACGAGCCTTACTCGCAGGCAATCTCGACGACACACCCCGCGGTGCGGGAAGCCGCAGTCCAGCCGGTGGTTCGCAAGTACCTGACGTGGGCGCGGTTCCCGTATTACCTGGTCGACGAACGGCCGGAAGCGTACGTCGTGTACTTCGGCGACGCACGCTACACGCTCGACCCCGAGCGCTCCTGGGCCGCGACCCGCGTTGTCATACCGAAACGGTCGGAGTAGGCGCGCTGAGCGATGAGTGACGCCCCGGTCAGCGGGTGCGCGAGTCCGGCCCGCTACTCCGGGGGAGGTTCGAGCAACGAGACGACCAGATGGCAGATCCCGCCCTCGACGGAACGTTGTGTGACGCGTCCGGTCCGCTCCAGCAGGTGGACCATCCGGTGGTTATCGGCGAAGAGGTAGGCGTCGAAGCTGCAAATGCCCTCGGCTATCGCCACCTGCATCAGGTGTTTGAGCAGGAGGGTCCCGATGCCGCGCCCCTGCAACGCGTCCTCCACGGTCAACGCCACCTCGGCACGATCATCGGGACCGCCGGGGGGACAGGTGTAGCGTCCGACGCCTACGATACGCTCTCGCCCCTCCCCATCGATCGACGCGACCAGAGCGGCCTTTCGGTGAAAATCGAGCTCAGTCAGATAAACCAGCTCGCTTGGGGTCAGCCGCTTCTTCGCCCCTAGAAACCGGTAGTAGATGGCCTTTCGGCTGAGTCGGCCGAAGAGTTCGACCAAGGCGGCCTTGTCGTCCGGGCGGATCGCGCGGATGCGCAGCCGCGTGTCGTCGCCGAGCACCTCTTCGGCCGTATACTGAGAGGCACCGCTGCCGGAAGGACGGTCGGCGCGGCCCGAAGGGAGCGAATCTTGCCTCATGCCGCGCCTTTCGTGTCCTGCCCGACGGCGATCAACAGCTCGGAGTCGAGTCGCGCCGGTGGACCGGTTCGACTCATCTTTTGGGAAGGGCGCTGGCCGCGGCAACGTTGCAGGGCGACCGCCCTCGAATGAAAGGAGCTGAAGGAATGAAGGCGACCGGAGAGATCCAGGTCATACCGATCGGGTCGGGGGTTTCGGTGCGGGCACAGGTTAAGCGCGCTCACAACATCCTCGAGGATTCCGAGCTGAACGTCCAGCTGCACGCCAACGGTAGCAACGTGGAAGGCGAGCTCGGTGCGATCTTCGACGCCGTGGAGCGGATACATGAGACCCTTCACGCCGAGGGCACAGTGCGCATTGCCACCTTCATCAAGGTGGCGACCCGTACCGACAAGGAGCCCACGCTGGCCGGCAAGCTGTTCTAGGCAGGAAAAGCTGTCTTGCACTCAGCGTCGG